>JAUMWQ010000004.1 GCA_030529565.1 Filifactor alocis
GGGTCACAGATTGTTTATATCCACAACTCAAAGGAAAAATAGTATAGAAAAGAGGCACGCCTTTCGGCATGCCTCTTTGTAGTTCATTCTCTTATCTCCGTTCTACACCCCATTGCAGAGGAAGGACTCACCAAGGTGAGATCTTCAAAAGACAGTCTCCAAAGACCTTCTCCCGAGCCTATTCCTTGATCTTATAATACAGGTCGGCCCTCATATTGACGCTCTGATATTCATCGTTCTTAATATCGTAGAGCATATACATATCTTCTATATAGAGACCGTAGTCCACCTTCTGCGTACTTCCTTTGATCACCAAGGGTTCACCTGTCTTTTCCTGAATTTCCTTGAGCTTGTCACGGAGCACATCCAGTTCCAAGACAGCCTCATCGATCTGTTTACTTCCGTCATAGAACTTAAGATAGATTTTCTCATCCCTAAAAGCGACCGTCTCCTCATCCTTTGTTTCAGCCCGATCATAGACGGAGAGATCGACAAGAGCCACCTTCTCATAGCCTTTGATATCATAGATCAGATTCTCTCTGTAGTAATTGTACTTTTCAATCTCATGCTCCTCATCGATATCCATGCCTGAAGAGAAGGTCTCCACAAAACCGAAGGTCTGCTTAAAGTCCGAACTCTCATAGCCTTCGGGAAGCAAGGGGACTTCACTGTCTTCAAAGCCCCTGTCCAAGTGGCTGACGATACGACTGATCTCGATCCTGGTCTTCTCGTCAAGATCCTCTCTCGGAACGATCTTTCCGTCCCGGAGCATTCCGTTTTCGGTCAGGATCTTTTCAAACCTCCTGTTCTGACTCCTTCTCTCCATATGGTAACCGCTGAAAGGACCCACGCTCACGACGAGTATGATCGCTGCAAGCATCAGGGGGATCGGAAGGTTCTGCGAATCCGGCTTCCACTTATAGTAGAGCATCGAGAGTACGACAAACACTCCCGTCATCAGAACCGTATAACGCATGGCCGTGATCCCGTATTCTCCGATGCGAAGACTCAGTGCCATAAACATAACCACCGTCATCGGGAGGATGACAAGAGGATAGATCTTTCTGAATTTCAGGACAAACGAATTCTCCTTCTGTATCGGTGCCAAAAAGAAGAGGACAATGGCACTGATAAAGCCGTACCACAGGGTAAGACTTCCCACGACCCCCTTGGGCCATTCCCAGGTGAGGAGTATCTTTGCACAGTAGGCATAGAGGATCACCGTATATACGATCAAGAGAGGGACTACGATGGCGGTAAGCAGGACCCGAAAGGCCTTAGCCATCCTATATTCTCCGCTAAGACTGTCCGTATACGGATAGGAGGAGAGGAAGATCCCCATAAAAAACGGAATAAAGGTGATATAGATACTGTATTCATACCAACGACTGTTGATATCGAGTTCAAAAAGTTTGTCCAAGGTAAACAAAATTGACGAAAGTCCGATAAAAAGCACTCCGGAGTAGATGAAGGCCTTGATACCGGCGGTCAACACCGTGATCACATAGCCGACGAAGTTCTCCTCGTTTTTGATCTTACCGACCACGAAGGCGGTAAGGATCAGGATCATGTTAAGCCCCATCCAGAGTGTAAACTCTTTTCCTTTGATAAAGTCCTCCGTCCCCAAGCCCCAATAGAGGACAGTATACAAAAAGGGAATAAAAAGGGCTCCGATGACCTGAAAAACCAAGGTATACCTGTTCGTGCCGAGACGTCTCCTGACATTCTCATCCCAAAGTTGCAGGTTTGCAAAGAGGAGCAGACCCGTGAAGAGTACACTGGCGATCCTCCTCAAAATTACCGTCGTGTCCAGTATCGAATCCTTGATCTCGACCATCGCCCCGTACATATCGTTCTCGAGATTCGACGAAATGATCAAAAGAAGCGATATGGCACAGGAAAACATCATCGAAACCGGAAACCTCCGAAAACTGTTGCTTATATTTTTTATCGTCGATTTGATATTTTGAAATCCCTTCATAACCATCATCCTTCCATCCCTGTCATCCAAGCGATGACAGATCAATTCTTATCCTTGTTATCTTCAATTCTCTTTCTATATTTCTCCTATCAAAGGCATACCGTACCTTCGATGTTGTTTTGTACAGTAGAAGAACCTTGTCAGATCAACACGTACAAAAATTTTATCCTTTGCGTGAAACCGATATTGCTCCACGTTTTGATCTGTGCGGTATCTGACTATCTATTCGAATAATTCGATCGTACCGTTTCCTATGACTTCTCAAAATGTTGCGAGCAATATATTCTGCTTACCTGACACTCCATCGGAAAGTAGTACTATACTGACGTATGTTCGGCTATCTTTGCGACAGACTATGTCCTGCCCTTACTTTTTTTCATTATATCCCAAATAGCTTTCAAAAAACATTTCAATTTTGTCATCAATCCTTTATTCCTTTTACATTCCTTTTTCTGAGGATATCCTCATCCTCGATGTTTGCCCACATTCCTTGCACACCAGTGCTTTTAGAGATCCGCTCCCCCTTGTTTCACATCCTCCTTCGCCCGCCTTCCCTCCCCTTGGAAAAGGTTACAGTTTTGTCAACTTTTGGTATATAATGAGATGTGGGACTATCCGCTCTTCCATCGCAAACATTTTTCAGCGGTTACGCAGGGGTGTCGTGTAGCTACCGTATGCTTCTAGTATAGTGGCAGGTTGAAATTCACGGTAATTCAGACTTTGATGTTAATTCTTTTGGTTTATAACCAAGATAAGAAATAATGCTGTATCTCATACTATTTTTCAATAGAAGTATGGATATATCTATTTTTCGATGACGAAAAACTATGTTGTCTTCTATGGTCACAGATTGTTTATATCCACTATTCAAAAGAATAGCAGTATCATATGACAAACCATACTATACTGATTTATAAAGGAGGAGTTTCCTATGAAACCTTATTTGAACACCGAACCTTATCGTACCCACCGCCTCAAGGTCAGCGAGCTTCACACCCTCTATGTCGAGGAGTGCGGCAATCCCGACGGTGAGCCCGTCGTTTTCCTCCACGGAGGACCGGGAGGATGTGTCTCCGAAAAAAGCCGACGCTTTTTCGATCCCGAGTACTACCGCATCGTCCTCTTCGACCAGCGCGGTTGCGGTAAGAGCACTCCCTTTGCCGAATTGGAAGAGAACAACATCTTCCACCTTGTGGAGGATATTGAAAAAATCCGCTCTTACCTCGGTATAGAGAGCTGGTATGTCTTCGGAGGCAGTTTCGGCTCCACCCTCGCCCTGACCTATGCCATCTCCCACCCCGAATATGTACGCGCCCTGATCCTGCGCGGGATCTTTCTTGCAAGGGAGGAGGACATCCTGTGGCTCTACCAGGAGGGAGCCTCCTACCTCTTCCCCGATGTATTCGAACCCTTTAGGGAACACATTGCCAAGGACAGGCAGGATGACCTCGTGGGAGCCTACTACGAGAAACTGACCCATGAGGACGAGGAGGTTCGAAGGGCGGCGGCAAAAAAATGGAGCGATTGGGAGGGAAGCATTATTACCCTGCTCCCGCCCGCAACGCTCCCTAAGGAATGTACGAACTATGATATGTCGATCGCCCGACTCGAGTGCCATTACTTTGTCCATCGGATGTCTTGGAATGACGACAACTACATCCTCAACCGCATCGATCGGATCTCGAAGATCCGGACCTACATCGTCCACGGCAGATACGATGTCGATTGCAGGCCCTCCGGCGCCTATGAGCTCCACAAGGCTCTACCGAACTCGGAACTGACCTTCGTCGATGCAGCCGGACACTCTCCCTACGAAGAAGGGATGTTTGACAAACTCCTCTCCATTATGGAAGAACTCAAGAAGAAGTAGGCTCCTCCTTTTTCTCCTTGGATCTGAGCAGAAACACTCCTATTGAGATAAGGAGAAGGATCAAAACCCCGAAAACGATAAACTGCGGACGGGTCAGCTGTTCTGCCGCCTCCATTTGCACCTCCGCTCCTCCCTTCCCTCTTTGCACATAGAGGGCGGCAACCGCCGTCGTATTGTTAAGAAAGTGCATCAGGGACGAGGTTACTATGCTGTCGGAGCGATACAGGGCATAGTTCAGAGAAATTCCCAGAATGGTCGTTGTAAAAAACTTCACCAAACTCATATGGAAGACGCCGAAAAAGACCGATGTGATGATCACGGCGACAAAGACCCTCCTCTTCTGTCGGAAGGCGGAAAAAATATAACCTCTGAAGAAGATCTCCTCACAGACGGCAGGAGCAAGGGCAACGACGAGGATCATCGACAGGAGCGAGCGTCCCTCAAAGATCCGATTCATCTGCTCCAAGTTTTCATAGCTCTCCGGAAAAACTTCTTGCAGAAGAAGGCTCAACACCATAACGAGCATAAACGTGCCCATCCACAAGAAGACGGAGCCCACAATATGCCCAAGTTTCGGTAACTTAAGCGAAAAGGTCTTCTTGAGATCACACCTCGTATACAGGGCGAAGCCGAGAGGGAGGGCCATGATACAAAACTGGGTCAGCAGGATGCCATAGAATCCGAATTTCAGCTGAGCGTAGGTGCCGACAAAGATCAGAGCCGCCAAGCCGACGACAAGCAGAAAGATCGCTTCGGCTACCATGGGAACTCCTCCCTTTTTCAAGTTGGAGCGTCGCTCGAACAGTCGGATAAAGTGAATGTCTTCTTCAAACATCATCTCTTCCTTGTCAAAGACTCCTGTCATAAAGCTCATGGTAAGCAGTCCATAGAGCAGGTTGCTCGCCAATACCCCCATCATCAGCGGAAGGTGGAATTGAAACTGAAAGGCCGACTTAACGAGGAGGACGACGTTGGCGACGGGAAGAAGGGCGGTCTTCCAAGTCAGCTCCATATTGGGAATAAAGCCGATATAGGAGATCAAACTGACGATCAGCCCCAAGGGCATGGCATAGTTCTGCGCTTCTTTGACGCTCTTCGAAAAGAAGAAGAGCGTCAGGGAGACCGCCGTGATAAAGACGGCAAACAGGATGATACACAGCAGAACGACACTCATCACCGGGATAAACTCAGCAAGACGGAAGCCCTGCGCCATATCGTTGCCCGTTTCGGACATCAGTTTGTAGAAGTAGGCGCCCATCAGAGACATCGACACAAAGTTCAAGATGACCGAGATGACCGCCATGGTCGCTACAGCAAAGAACTTCCCGTAGAGCACTTCCTTACTTGTAACAGGAAGGGAAAACAAGGTCTCCAGCGTACCCCTCTCCTTTTCGCCTACGCTTACATCTATGGCGGTATGGATCGCTCCTCCGACCAGACCCATTACCAAAAAGAAGGGGATCAATCCTCCGAGAAGGGAACCCATCGACTGCTCCTTCGTCGAGTGATCCGAGGCCTCAAAACTTGCGGAATGAAGAACATCTTCCGCATCCCCTCCAAGCTGTCGTATCTTCTCCTCCCTGACTTCCTCCTGATAAACTTCCATCAGAGATTCCGCCTTTCTCAAAGCCGTCCTCGAGTTTACCACAGAGGAGATGTAATGGAGCTTGTAGCCCCCACCCTCCTCATCTTCTTCGATATATAGGTCTATAACCTTGTTCTCCAAGTCTTCGCGAAGGTTTTTACTCTCCTTGAGTTCAAAATAGACGGGAGCATCTCCCGCTACAAGCTGCTCGGAAGAGGGCTCGACCTTCTTATCCCGTTCTTTTGTCTCTTCCCTTTGCAAAAAGGCATAGAGAGGGCCGCCCTTCACTTCTTCCGAAACAGCAATGAGATAGGTTTTTTCGTCCATCGATGTGTTTACAAACATAAAGACTTGAGTTGCCAAAATGGTGATCAGAGGATAGAGGATGATCGGAATAAAAATATTCATAAACACCGCTTTTTTGTCCCGAAAAATATCGAGCATCTCCCTCTTATACAGGGACCATATCATTTGAGATCTCATTGTACCTCCTCCTTCCTCAGATCCACCATCGAGATAAACGCATCCCTGAGGTTAGAACAGGAAGTTTTCTCACGGATCTGCTCAGGGCTACCTTCGATCAGGACCCTCCCCTTATGGATCATAAGCACCCTATCGCAGAGATACTCCGCCTCTTCCATATAGTGGGTCGAATAGAGGATGGATTTGCCCCTTTGTTTTTCCTTCTTCATAAACTCCACGATGGTATGACTGCTTATCACATCGAGGCCCAGGGTCGGTTCATCGAAGATATAGTTGTCCGGATCGTGGAGGAGGCAGCGGGAGATCGAAGTCCTCTGGAGCTGTCCGGTAGAGAGTTTCTCTATCTTGTTGTCGCAGAAGGAGGACATATCCAAGAGTTCAATGACCTCCTGCATCCTCTGATCGATCAGTTTCTTATCAAAACCGTATACCCTCCCGATAAAGACGAGTAGCTCCTTTGGAGTCATCCGTCCATATAGTTTCGTATTCGCCGAAAGATAGCCGATCCTTCGCTTAGCCTCCAGCTCATCCCCCGCCTTTCTTCCATTCTGATCGGTGATCACAATCTCGCCCTTCGTGGGCGACATAATATGCCCGAGGATGCGAAGCAGAGTCGTCTTCCCCGCTCCGTTCGGGCCCAAGATGCCGAGAACCTCTCCCCTGTCTACGGAAAGGCTCACACCTTCCACGGCAAAGAACTCTTCCTTCGTTCGTTGAGACCGTTTGGGTTTTTTATCTCCCTTGCGCCCTATGTTTCTGACAAAGGTCTTCCCGATATTCGTACAATAAATCATTCTCGTCTCCATTCTCCTTCATACTTCTTGTAAAATGACAAGACTTGCGCCCTGCGACCATTGACGAAATTTTGTTGTTTCTATCATTTGTGTTATTTCTATTGTAACCGGATTCTATATTGTTTCCACTGATACTATTCTCCGTTTGAAATGTCGAGTATACAGAATATACAATTGCCGAAAAACAATTCGGATGCTTCTATACTTCAAAGTATTAAAGCTCTCAATTCTTAAGAAAACACCGCATAATGCAAAAAAACGGTATAAAACCAATGTTGCGTGAAGGATGAAATTGTTGATATGACAACTTTTCGTATTTTGTAAAATCAAAGAGAAATTAGCAATTTCCCTTTGTTCGGTATTTTCCTAATAGATAATAGTATAAATCCTATATTTGTTTCCATCGAAAAAAATCAAACTCTTCTCCCTATGCAAAAAATATCTGCCGAGATCTCTCCCGGCAGATACCTTATAGTTAGATATTCGTACAAGATTGGTCTCACATTCGTTTGACCTTCGATATCGTTCTAGGCCTCTTCTTTTCTCAACCTTCTCACCCAGGAGTTGGCACCGAAGCCAAGACCGAGCAGACACCAGAAGATCGGTGCTACCGAGACCACCGAGTCGTTGAAGAACCCTGCTCCCATATAGCCGATCACAGCCAGGAAAAGGCCGATCGCAAAGACCTCCGTCTCACTGTACTCCTTGCGGAAGGTATAGAGCAGAATACTGTCTATCACATAGAGGAGCAAGAGAATCAAGAGGGCCGCCAAAGCGACCAAACCTTGGTTGATCGCCAGCTGTAGATACCAGTTGTGAGGCTTGTCCACCGTCATATTCGGCGTACCGTAAGCATACCACTTCGCCAAGATATCTCCCTGCGGAAAGTGAAGCATGTAGGTATCAGGGCCATAACCTGCTATGATAGTATCCTTGAGCAGCGGAAGAGATCTCGACCAGATATAACCACGCGCCGAACCGATCTTCTCCTTGCCTTCAAAGCCGATGTAAGGAGCATCCTTCGGTGTAAATTCATAAAACTTGGGTGTATAGAAGCGAATTTCGCTCGGGTTGCTCAAATTTAGGATCAACACGTCCTGATCCAGATATTTCAAGAGAAGGACGTCGACGATCTCTTCAGTTCTGTTTACCGTCCTCTTGATCTTTCCTTTTGAATAAGAGAATTCTGCAAACCTCGTATCCGTTGTCCTGTGTATCTTGTCTTCTCCCTTCTCGTAGGAGATCAACTCCATCTTCTCGTCGAAGAGGTTAATATTGCCCGTCGTATTGTCCACAACCAACATACGATCGCCTTGGAGCTTGAGGAAGAGCTGCTTTCCGTCCACCGATATCGCACGGATGGGCACATGGTCATGATAGTCAAAGTTTTGCTGTACCCCTCCTACAATTCCCAAATCCTCCAACAAGGTCGGTACCCTCGCAAAGATAGCTCCCTGGGTCGCAATGCTGAATATCGCAATAGCAGCCAGCAGGATGGTAAAGGTCGTCAAACTGACCTTCCAATAGCGGAACAATTGTCTGAGCAGTACCAAGAGGAAGAAGACCACCACCAAAGCAAGTCCTACAATTCCTGCTCTGGACGTACTTCCAAACAGTACAAAAAGAGCACACAGAGTCAAAAGCGCCGCTACGATACGTTGGAACATCTCCTTGGAAAATAGAGCGATCACAAGGAAGAACGGAACCATCATAGCTCCAAAACTACCCATATAGTTGTAGTGGAACATCGTTCCATAAATTCTTTCCTTCTCAAATTGAAAGTTCAGTGTCGCATTTTGATACTCAGGAGGCAGGATGAAACTTCTCGCCCCGGGTGTCTGTAGGAGATCTTGCCCAAAAAACTGACTGATCCCCATGATCGTCGTTATCAGCATCAGGAAGGACAGACTCCAAAAGATGATCTTCCTATTCTTTTCACTTCGATACGAGGTGATCGCATACATAAACAGTACCGCATAGGCAAGAAGGACGATCATCCCTTCCCTTCTGTCAGGAGCACCCCAGATCGCAACTCCGGGATAGAGAGCGATCACAGTCGAAATAAGACTGAAGGCCAAATAGACCATAAGCAAACCAAAGGAAAATCTAAGCAGGATATCCTTCTTTGATCTGTCCTTTCGTCGAAACAGAGCCATAAAGACCAGAGACGCTCCAGCCAAACCGATAACGGCAAGAGACTTATAATAGGAGAAAAAGTCATAGACAACCCCTGCCGAGGACCAGTAGGCATCGATTTCCGGCTCCAAAGGAAGAACCTTCAAAAAGACGATCAAAGGAACGATCGACAGCACAAGTGCTATCGGAAGTAGACCGATCCAATTTGCACTGCCCGTAAGAAACTCCCTCACTGCATTGGACTGTTGTTTGGGCTGTTCTCCCTCACTCTTCTTCTGTTGCTCCTTATCCCTCTCTCGCTTCGACTTCTTCCTGCCTTGATCCTTCCCCTTAGGATCTTCGTCCGCCGAAGACGCAGGAACCGCTTCGGCCTCCCCTGACGGAGAAGATGTCTCATCCTTGGTCAAAGAAACCGTCCCCTTTTCTTCTGCCGAAGAATCCGCCTTGACCTCCCGAGACGGAGAATCTTCTTTGACCTCTTCTGTCAAAGTAACAGGAACAGCTCCGACCTCCTCTGAGGAAGGAAGGGGGCCGATTTCATCCTTTTCCAAAGAAACTGAGTCCTCAGGCTTATCCAAGATAACCTTCTCAGATCCATCCGGAACATCGACCGTTTCTTTTAAAGATTCTCCCTCCAAGGTTTCAACGTCCACATTTTCCGTATGATCTCTTTCCGGAACAGGTTTGGGCTGTTCCGATCCCTTTTTGTTTTTATCCTTCGAAATTCGTTTTGATTTTCTCATAACTCTCCCTTCTACATCGAAGATCCGGTCAGATAGATCTGGTTGAAGTGGATCTTCGCCGTTTCATATGCCTTTATCAATTCTCGGATCTGAACATCCATCTGCTCCAACTCCATCTTCTTCTTCTCCAGACTAAAGGAAGAGACCTTGCCTGCAACGAGCTTGATCTTCTCATTCTCAAGCTCTTCAACCTTTATCTCTCTCTGCTGTTTCAATAATTCTATCCTCTCCTGCAAAAGTTTGAGGTTTTGGTACTCCCTTTCCACTCCCGAACGAACGTCTTCCTTCAACTTGAGGATCTCCGTCTCATCAATGTAGATATCCGCTTGACGGATCGCTCTGCTTCCTTCATACAGATTTCTGTCCAATATCAATTTTTGCAAACTGACTCCGTGTTCCTTAGCGACCACCTGCATATTTGCAGAAGAAGCTTGCATTCCCTTCAGTTTTACTTCTTCGTCCTTCAGATTGAGAGGTTTGAAGCTATAAGGGATCTCAACGATGGAATATTCGTTCAAATCCTTCAAATTCAAGTATTTATTTAATTCTAACAAATGTTTGTTCAAAGTCAAATACTTTTGCGTTTTATTTTTCTGCATCTCCTGCAAAGAGTTGTTTAGGGAATTGTAGTCATATTTGCTGATCAAGCCCCTCTCCTTTTTGACATCGGCAATTGCGATCTCCTTCTTAAGCATCCCGATCTCCTTATCATGGAGTTTGATCTCCGCATAGACAGTATCGATCTCATTGAAGAGGTTACGAATGGCAAACTCGAGCATCACCTTGGTATAGCGGACCTGCTTGTCGTAGAAATCCTTCTCCAACGTCGATTTTTCCAAGCCGAAGGCTACCTTGTCCATCATCTCGCCATACTCAGGATTTTGGTTCATCATCTCTACCAAAATTCTGCCCTGAACATCCAATTCCTCATCCGAAGTCTCCTGCTTCGAGATCTGTTTTTCGGTTCTCTTTATCTCCAAGCTGTTTTTTACTGCAAGTTCGACCGCCTTTTCATAGGTAAGAAGCTTAGCTTCCTTCCTATCTGTGTGATCTGCATAAGAAACTGTGGTACAAACCATTGCCAGACTTAAAACTACAGGGATTATTTTTTTTATCATCATGCTACCTCCTTAAGTTATCCAACCTTTCTCTTTTCGTCCGTTTCTTCGACTTCCATCCCCGAAAGGCCCAACCTTCTAAAAGATCGGATCCTCTCCCAACTCGGACACGACAAGATTTCATCTCCATTCTCCCGCATCCACAACTCCCGGACTTCTTTTCCGAAAGCCGGCACTTCACAGCGCCAACAGATATATAGGAGATACCATACTTCTACCTCAAGAGAAATATCTCGATCCTTCCGATCTCGTCGTCGATCGCTAAAAAGCAATCACCGACTTGTATTCTCCGTTCTTAAGTTATTGGTCCTCGAAGGAAACAAGAAGGGTGTATATACTATTATCCATTTAAACTGACAGGATGGATGCTTTGAACTATCGTTATCAAAGTTATCTATAACAATATATTCTGTATGGCCTGCGTTTCAAACAAAGAATAGTATCATATCAAACTGTATTATAAGCATAGTATAATAATACCACAAAAAAATTAAGAAATCTTTGCAAATCAGTAAAAAAACAAAAAATCGGAGGCCGAAAGAAAGACTTCTCTCGGCCTCTGATCTCATCCCTCCATTTTATTTACAAGGAAGGCCTCTATTCTTAGTGCATTACGATAACTTGCTTTGTCGCAGGAACCCAAACATAACCGGTACCTCTTTCCAAACCAAAGGCATCTCCCAGAGAGCTTAGCGGTAAGAACAGGCTTCCTTTTACGTTTTGGCTTGCTGTATTCATCTTGATGTCCACGCCGTTTTTGTTCAAGGTTTTTCCATTGGATTTTACCTTAACTACGGTATCTCCCTTTGTAAAGGTCGCTGTCTTGCTTGCGTTGTCCCAAGCCACCTGTACTCCGATGGTCTCTGCTACGACCCTCATCGGCAGCATGGTATAGCCATCCTTGGTGTATACGGCGGAAGTCATTTGCTTCTCTATATCTCCGACCATATACTTATTGGAACCTAAGGTAAAGGTTGTCTTTGTTTTTACCTCAGGAACAGGTTGAGGTTGAGGCTGCGGTACAGGTGTCGGTACAACAGGAGCTGCACCTATCGTAAAGAAGTCTTCTTTTGCGATCGGTTCCATTGCGTATTCTTTTCCGTCTGCCAAAATCACGCTGTCAAGTTCTTTGGAAGGTTTGACCGCCTTAAAGAAAACCACTTTATAGTTTCCATTCGGGATCGATCTTTGTGTTGTTACCTTCAGACCCGAAATTGTGATCCTACCCATATCGGAACCGCTGGATTCTCTATTCAGAGTAAATTGAACAACATCTTCGTCCTTACCGAGTTTTGCATCTTTTACCGTTATTTTTTCTGCATCGACTTTTGCATCTTTAGCGAAAAGTACCTTGTCAAATTTTCCTCCGGCAACTTTAATTCCATAGATCTCAGAAGATTCCAAAGCCTTCGTCTTCTTCTCTTCGATCACGATATTTCCTACCTCTTCGTTGACAATTCCTCCGGAGATATTCTTTTTGTCTACGCTAAGGCTTACTCTAGGAGAAAGCTTAACTAGCTCTGTTTTGAGGTCTGCATTTCTAAGCTTCGCTTCCAAAACGACTACATCCGCATCTTCATCCGGTGTTACCTTAAGATCAAGTTTCATCGTACCACCTTGATCGTTAGTACGGAAGGAGAAGTCGTCTACGGGATTACCCTTCTTATCTTGGATCTTAGCCTTGTCCGCTACCTCTTTTGCATCCTTTGCTTCTCCCTTGACAGTTCCGCCTACCACTTTGAAGTCTACATAAGAAGTCTGAGGAAGTCTTCCACCCGTAGATTTTAAAACTACAGTAACAGGAATATCCTTACTTCCTGCAAATTCCATCTTAACACCGTTTTGTACTTCAAGCACAGGCTTGTACTCTTCTATCTTTCCAACTACCAACTTTGCACTGTTGGAAGCAGCCTTGACATCAACTTCGATCTCATCTTGAGACGCGCTGTCATCAACATCTACGAGCGGCTTTACAATTACAGCCTTATCAGAAGTAGCTCTTAAAACAAGTTTTCTTGCCTCTACACTTACAACTGTCGCTTCGCTTACACGCTCCGCCTTCTTCATCTCAGTCTCATCCCACTCCACTCCGCTCGGAAGTGTCAATGTAACTTCTTCACCGGATTTCAAAGAAAGCATAAAATGAGCAAGTTCCGTATCTCTTTGATAACCCACACTGGGAACCTTGTTGAGTATCTTAGCAAAAGAAGTATCTTCTTCCGTCATAATTGCAAATACCTTGGTTTCTTTTCCAAGACCTACCGCATTTGCATCAACAGTAAGTTTCTTCTCTCCAAGTCCGTCAACGTCTACGATACCGCTTATATTAATTTTGTCTCCACCTTTAACAAGCGCGATGTCTTCTGCACTTAAAGTAATTACGATACTCTTTTCTGTAACTACCAACTGAGGTTTCAAGTCCTTTACTCCCAAAGTTGCTTTTACGTCAGCTGAAACAAACATTCCTTCTTCCAAAGATACCGTCATGGCTCCGGCTTGAAGAATATCCGCGCTGTTTGCATTGAGTACCACTTGGAACGGCATATTTGTATCTTGTTTCGCCGTTCTTGAGCTCACATTGATCTCAGCTCCGAACACCGTTGTGGGGATCATAGCCAAAACCAAAAGAGCTGCTGCCGCTTTTCCTGCATACCTTTTCATAAGTAACTCCCTCTCTTTTCTTTTAATTTTTTATTTTATACCTTTTAAATTTCAAGAAAAAGGCATAATACCTGAGTAATAACCTTCCCGGTTTCTTTTAGCAATATTATACCATTAAAAGAATATATTGCACAACAAAATCTTACTCTAAAATCTTAAATGGTATCATCAAACTTCTCTTTGTTCCATCTTCCTTTTGATAGAAGAACTTGACAATACACTCGGATTTTTTTGACTCACGAGAGACACTCTCAAAGTAAAGACCTCCCGTCAAGGAATCGTCCTTGTTATTCATAAAATTATACAGTGGCAGACCCACCCCTTCAACTGTTGCGACGTATTCCTTTCCGTTGAGAGAAAGTATGGTCTCCGTAGGAAGCAGGCTCACCCCATCGCTGTACTTACTCACGTTTTCAAGTTGAAGATCCAAGTACAAATCTCTTCCGCCATTAACAAAACCCGCTTCCCTGATATTGATACGAATATTCTCATCCATATTGTATTGGGGCAGTAAAGCGTATTTTGGGGTCAACCCTGCATCAAGAGCCTGTTTCTGTAAAGAATTCTTTTGCTGAGCAATATCCTTCTTCAGCTCACTGTTCTCCTTCTCCAGTTCAGCCACCCTCTTCTCCAAGGCCCTGATCTTATCATTTGAGGTGATATAAGGACAAGAGAGTTTCTCCACCTCCGGTCTCGGCGGAGCAGTGATGCTGATCACCTGTCCCTTTTCGTCATATTGAACTTTCATATTAAGGGCTTCGGCGACAAAACGAATAGGAACATAGGCCCTCTTATCATACTCCAAAGTCTGATACTCTTTACCCATCGGCCTGATATCTCCATTAAAAGAGTAGACATAAGGCTTCGACACCACATCATACACAGGCTTTGTCTTTCTTGTCTCTGCTGTAACCATGGGTGTAAAAACAAAGGAAAGAAGCAAACCTACCGATATTATTTTTTGCTTCATAACGCACCTCCTGCAAATCAAAACTCCCAAACAACTCTCCCAAGGTGCGGCTTTGGAAAATACACCGAAGAAAACTCCATCCTAAGCCTTTCTATTCAAGGTCGTTCAAAAGAATCCTACAGACAGGAACCCTTTCTCTTCCTTATAGGAACTACGTTTATTAAAAAGCTCCCAACAAAAAAGTAAAGACCTCCTATGCCTGCTTTTATTATACTACATTTTATCAACTATTCTCCTCTTTGACTGTAACTGTAATCAAATCGTAAGTATTCCGCCACATTTTTTAAATTCCCCGCTGAACTTGCTTTTTTACTTATTGATACCTTCTTGTCAAATATCAAGCCTCTCTTGATTATTATCTCATCCTTGCAAAAATAAAATAAATACATCTAAAAACGATCTACTTCACGAAATTATTTCTTTGCATCCAAAACTAATAGAATGGTAGAAAACCTGTTCTGTGTATATGCTAATCTAAAAATGGTCCACAAATAACAAAAAATCTCTTTGAAAACCGGTCCAATCAATCACAAAATATACATTTCAGAATTTAAATTTTTTCGCAAAAAACCGTATATGCCAATTTAAAATCCTCCACAAACAGCAAAAAATCTTTTTAAAAATCAGTCCGATGAATCACAAAAAACTTTTAAAATTTTTAGTAAACTTAGCATCTCCCCTTCCTCTTCATCTTATAGATACAAGATCGAATTTTCAACACTGAAATGAGATTTTTTCTCTTTTTAATGTATAATATATGTTTTTTTCAATTTTTTATCTCCTAAAATGAGCGTTTTTTTGTTAAAGGTGTTAGACAAATCCTGTATATCAGTTGATTCCATCTTATAATAAGATAGAGTGTTTATGTCATTTATCCCCATTAAATGATAGGTTCTCCACTAAATAAAGTTGTTCTTATAATATCAACTTCACATTTGACGCCAGTGCTACGCCTCACTCCCTCCCTCGAACGGTATAAATCAGACCGGTGATATTGATCTCATCTATAGATATTAAAGTTCTCTTGCCTCGCATATACTAATCTTCACAAACTCCAAATATATCACTTGGAGTAAAATTCATTGCTCTACATATTCTTTCTAAGTTTTTCATAGAAATATATTCGTCTTTGCCCATACCGGCTAAGCTATTTGAGGTAATTCCTGTAAGCTTGATTAGGTCAGTTCTTTTCATATTCTTTTCTATTAAACGGATCCATAATTTTTTAAGAAACACTCATAGTGCAATTACGCCGGGTAATATAACAGATAATAGTATTAAATAAAAAAAGAGGAAACATTTCTGTTTCCTCTTTTTTTATTTATGATTTTTGATACTTACTTAACGTCTTCAGCCTTAACTTCCTCAGCTGTTACTTCTTCAGCTGCAGCAGGCATAGCCTTAGGATAGATAGTTACTTCTTTAGAAGTCTTGTTGTAGAGGTAGTCATAATCTCTTGTCAATCCGAAAGCATCTCCTACAGAAGATACAGGGATGAACATTCTGTCAGCTTTAACAGTAGCCTTTGTTACCATCGGGTAAGAGTTACCGTTTTTGTAAAGCATTTTAGCATCTTGAGTTACAGATACTACGATATCTCCATCGATGAAGGTAGCTGTCAAGTTCTCTTGGTTCCATACAACATCTACTCCAAGAGCATCAGCGATAGCTCTTACAGGAAGCATTGTGTAGTTGTCTTGTGTGAATACAGGAGTGTCAAGTTTCATAGCTTGTCCATCTACTGTATAGTCAGCAGAACCAAGTGTGAATACTGTAGTTTTCTTAACTTTGCTCATTTTGTCAACAACTTTGATGAACTCAGCATCGTTGATTGTATCCAATAGAGCATGTTTGTTGCTTGTCAAAGCATATCTGCTTCCACGCTTCATTCCAGGATCGTTTACAAACTCACCTACATGAACGAATGTCAATTTGTGTGTTCCGAAGGGGAAAGAACGTGTAGATACAACTTCTACATCTTTCAATGTGATCTTTCCGGGTGCATCTGTCTTAGATCTTGTTGCGATTGTGAAGTACAATGTTTGGTCAGCTTTATCCAAAGTATAAGACTTAACTGTCAATCCTTCAGCTTCGATCTTACCTTTAACATCGAATTTAACTTCGTCAGCAAATTTCAATCCTGTCAAAGTAACTCCGAACACTGTTCCGTTCTTCATTGCTCCACCTTGTGTTTCAGTGATCACGATGTCAGCTACTGCAACCTTAGAGTCTCCACCAAGAACTTCTTTAGTTTCAACTTTCATTTCAGCAACAGGCTTAACTTTAAGGATTACTAGAGAAAGGTCATCCATTCCTCTACCTTTAGCTTTAAGAACTACGTCTCCGCTTGCATCCCAGTCAGGAGCAACTTCCAATTTAACTGTGAAGTTGTTAGCTCCACCTTGAGGAGAGTTCCATGTAAAGTTGTCGCCGAAGTCGCCAACAGCATCTCCTTCAAAGTTTGTTGCGCTAAGAACTTTAACATCAGCGCCTTCAACTTCGAAATCCATTACTTTAGGAAGGTAATCTCTGTCAGAAGTCTTAACTTTAACGTCAACTTTGTAGGTGTCTCCGTTAGCAAGTTTCTCTTGAAGAGCTTTTACCAATTCCATAGTAACGCCGTAGTCAACATACTCAGCTACTTTGATTGTATCAGTTGCAGAACCTTTTTTAACGTCGAATTCTACATCGCCTTTTCCTGCATCTCTTGTTACAGTAAGAACTGCTTGAACAACAGCTTTTGTGCTTGTCAAGTTGAATGTCATTGTTCCTTTGTCATGATCAAACACAGGAGTTGTTCCGTTTGTTACTCTTGTTCCTGCTTCAAATTTGAAGTCTGTGGAAGGAAGTTTAACTACAACAGTTTCTCCAACTTTACCTGTTACTTCGAAAGGAGCAACATCTTGGTCTTTACCTCTTGCGATTTTCTTAACTGTTCCTGTTACTTTTGTGAATCCGCCATCTTTGTCATTCAATTTAGCAAATACTCTTTCGGGATATGTCGGAAGACCAACACCGCTCAAATCATAGATGATTTTGTATTCGCCGTCAACTGCGTTTTTAAATCTAACTGTTCCGTTGATTTTCAAAACTTGTCCAGCTGCGTTTCCAGGTGCCAACTCAGCTTTAGTCAAGTTTGCAACTTCGTAGATAGAGTTTGTAGCAGGTGTAATTGCTGTTGCAGTTGCTACACCGATGTTCAATCTCTCGAACACTACATCATCTCCTACCAATTGAACCGCTACAGAACCATCTTTCAAACCGATGATGTCGTTTTCTTCGATTTTGAAAGTTGCAGAGAATGTAGCTGTTCCTTCGCTGTCGTCAACAGAAACAACACTGCTGTACTTAGCTTCAACAGCGAACGCGCTAGCAGGTACCAATGTAAGCATCATCAGCACTGCTACTAATAAAGAAAGTCTCTTCTTCATTTCTTGTTTCCTCCTTAAAAGTTATTATAATTTTTTGAAGGGCTTAGGGGCCCCCTCCCTTGTATTCAGTGTATCACCGAATTAACATAGAAGGATTATAGCATTGCACTTTTTTACCGTCAACGTTTTTTCCCCGATGTAATAAAACTGTAATGAACACTGAATCTTATTCAATCCCACAGTAGAAGCAGGTTGCGAAATGATGGCGAATTAGCACCGCCCTTCCTGTTGTCATGAATCGAATTTAATAAGGAAACCGAACGTACGCCGCCATCCTCACAGGGACAAAATCCCTGCTCATGATCTCGCCGAATTTAAGAAAGCAAATCATATATCTTATAATCATATATGATTTTGCGCCTTCCACCTGACGGTTATCGGTCAAATCATATTGATTACTTATTTACTTTCGTTTTTCCTAGTTAAATTCTATTACTATATTACCCTATTTTGTAAAAAATGTCTATTACAAATTTGTTTCATTTTGACTTTTTTCCTGTAAGATACTTGGTTTGCGTTTTCCACCTCGTGTTTTTTTCATCCGAGACCTCCCTATATAGTGGGCGTTCTCTCCTCTATGCAGTTTTATATACAACATGTTGTGCAAGGCTATTTTTCGGCCGAAAAACGGAAACAAACTTCCTGCGAAGTGCAAAAATAGTTCATACCTTCATAAAATAAAAGACCATGAAAGCATTCGGGTATACAAAGAGACACTGTATCAATGCTATCTCGTGTTTAAGGATCGCGCACATGTTCTAACATGAATCGATACAGAGCTGAAAAAGACGATATTTCGCTTTGAAAGATATCGTCTTCGTTAAGTGCTTGGTCCGAACTCTCGGTATGAATTCCGTTTCCGCGCATATTATGAATGATAAGAGACCCGGCTTACGACCTTGCCCTTGCATATCGTCATCATATTCATAGGAAAACCGTCATCGTATTCCACGACGATAAGGTTTGCAAAACTGCCTTTTTCAATACTACCTCTTCCTTCAAGTCCGAGGGCTTTCGCCGGATTATAGCTCACCATTCGGACCGTTTCGACAAGTCCGATCTCGTGCGACATCATAAATACGGATTCCAACAAATCTTCCGCGTTATGCGAAGCAGTGAGAATATTAAAACTGCGCTCGGCAACTCCCGAGGAATAGTTTGAGATTTTATCGAGATCCCAGAGATTACAGGTGTCTATAGTCGCATACTTATGATTCTTTTGAACATAGTCCAAGGCCTCCGGCTCGCTCGGATCCAAAATGATAGAGATTTTTGAGTTGTATTTTCTCTCCATGCTCTCGGACAGTCTATACTTCGTGGTTGCAACGGGTATTCCCGCTGATGCTGCATATTTGAAACGATAAGAGACATCTTCCTGATTTATTTCAAAGCGACGTTCTTTGATCCTCTCCAAAATGGCCCAGGCCAACCTATCCTTGATATCAAACTTCTCCTTGAGATATTCCAAGAAGTACTCGTCCTTAAAATACTCCTGTTCTCCTCTTACACTACCCATATAAGTGATGAGATCAACCAATTCATTGGAGATCAACTTTTTCATAAACTCAATGTTGCGAATATCCCCGATCCTGAATTTCAAATGGATCTTATGCTCGACGAGATGTTTGTTCTCTTTACAAACACGCAACTTCTCAAGCCTTTCGAGCCCCTGTTCCTCCGTATAGTCTTTGAGGAATCCGTCGATATCGATGCTGTGATAGACCGTCGTGATCCCGGACAACGCATTCATCCGATCCGCTCGATTGAATTGTTTAAGGGCAGGATGTTGACTAAAGTAACGCTCGTCTTCTCTAAGATCAAAGTTACGACTTTGGATGTTGATCATCCCAGGCATAACGATTCTTCCCGTGCAGTCGATAAATTCCCCCTCGGGTTTCTCCCCGATCCGAACTTCTTTGATATGCTCTCCCTCTATCTCGATAGTCCCCTCGGCTATACTGTCTTTCAAAACAATATAGTTGCTATACAGTCTCATTCTCTCACCTCGCCCTTAATCGTTTACCCTACCCATCGGCGATAAAATACAAACCGCTTTCCACGCTTTGCATCTCTTCATAATAACTCTTTTTATTATAGCATAATTACTTCTTGAGTGGGGCTATTTTTTGTTTTTTCATACTTGTTCAAAAAGGTTTAGTTTCCTTCTTCTTGCTGAAATAAGATGAGCTTTTCATGTCCAAAGCTTTCTCCTTTTAACTAAAGAGAACCATGTTCGAGACGTCCCTATGACAAGGGACACCTTTCTACACAAAACATTCCTTCTTCTACACAAGTTCTAGCGCGAAAAACCTCATCCTTGTCGTTGCACTGCCTTCCGATGCGATCCGGATCCGATTTCTTACAATTCTTCTGTAATTGTACCCTCTATCTTGAAGAATTTCAATACCTTCTCCACTAAAAAACGGAGAAGCCGTCCCAAGACGGTCTCTCCGTTTTTAGATCTGAAAGATAAGGAGATCTTACTTTGTATTCCATTCCAACACATCGATCAACTTCATATCTTTTTCATTCGTTGACATGATCTTGTTCTCCGATATGGAGTACACCACATCTCCGATATAGAGAAGTCTTTGAATGCGGTTGCGATAATCATGTTGAAATCTCTGACCTTCTTTATTATGTGTTACCATTCCCTTTAATTGCAAGTGATAGCTCTTGTCTATCTGATAAAGGTAAGCTCCGTCAAAGACCTGTTTTTGTTCCATCCATTCCCCGTAAGCATCCCTTCTCGGGATCTCGTCAGTCAGCACAAGAGGGAAACCGAAGTACTTCTTATCCGAGTGGTACATAAGAGCCTTATGGTCATATTCCAGAGGAGTGTAGGATCCACCCTTGCCGAGTACGACGTTGCTCAACTCTTTGGGGTTTGCTACATCTCTCACATCGAACATAGAAATCTTAACTCCCGCATTTCGAACATTTTCGCCCGTTACCTTAACATCATAGCCGAAACCGAGGACATAGGTGTCGTTAACAGGATGCAGGTAAGTGCTGTATCCAGGTATCTTCAAATATCCAAGCACCTTCGGTGCAGATGCGTTCTTCATGTCGATAACGAAGAAGGGGTCAACTTGTCTAAAGGTTACCAGATAAAGTTTATCTCCCATAAAGCGTACCGAGTAGATCATCTCTCCTTTTGCAAGTCCCGAGAGAGTTCCCAGTCTATTCATACTTTTGTCGAAGGTCTCCACGGAGGTCTCTCCGATCATGTTGTTTGTATAGGCAACTCTCAAAGTTCCCTTGTGTTCATCCATTGCAAACTGGTTGATCAGAATTCCGCTTATCTTATTCTCACCGACATAGGAAATATCGCTTCCCTTTATCGCAAAGCGTTTGATCACCGTTTTAACTCCGGTATCTTCGATTGGAGGCTCCGGTGCAATATCAGTCGTGATCTTTTCTTTTAAACCTTCCGCCGTGTCTTCACTCACGACGTCCACCTCGGGGTTGGGGCCGTCAAATACCAAGGGAACCCAAGGGTGCCAAGGATAGATCTCATAAGATACCGCCATGGTGTTCTTGGACATATAGAGGGTTTGTGCATCTCCGACATAAGCGATCTGCTTGGCCAGAGTTTTAGAATCGGTCGGAAAACTGCTTATCGTTACGATCGATCGGTTTTGATATCCGGGGAAGACCATGATCTTATTGAGTTCAAGCGTGGAAGTGGTCTCCTTCCTTCCCAACATACTCTCTTTCAAGACCGGGATCATAGGTTCGATCTGGCCGGAGTACATATGAGTCTGTGTAACGATCCTCATCATGTCTCCGTCTTTTCTCGAAGTAATGTAGGATCCGTCCTGTGTTGTTTCACGAATCTTTTTAGGAGACTCCGGTTTGGTCAAATCATAGACATACACCGTCGTTCTGGCCTTTGAATCACCTCTGTAATCCGACAGGATGACGCTGAGCTTCTTGTTTGATACGTAGAGTTCCAAGGGTAGAAGATTTTCCGCAAACTCAAGACTCTTCTCCTCTTTCAAGACTCCCTTGGTCGCTTTTACGATCCTGACCTTCTGTTCAAAGATGGAATAGATCCTCTCTCCGTCCGTCTTTATCATATCGGCCTCATCGACACCCTTTACCTGTGTGTTGGTTGTACTGAAATCCGCTCCGCCATTAGCTCCGTTATCCGCGCTCTCTTTTACTACCATCGCTTCTCTTCGAAGCTCCACCCTCTCATCTGACACAGCGAAATTTCCCGTCATCGGCATAATAGGTTGAGCCTGTTCAAGCGCCTTCGAAAGATGCTTCAAGTTCTGTTTGTCGTTCAAGTGGACGATCTCATCGGTGTTTTCTATCTTATATTCCTTAGGATTCAAATTGATCTTCATATTGATCTCTTGCCTGTTTTTGTACAGGGGGAGGATCAGGTATTCTTTTTTCTTATTGTTGTTGACGATATAAGGAACCCTCTTTCCATTCTTATCGGTGATAACGATCTTGGAATGGATGTTGTCAATATCGCCCTTCGTCGTCAACTTCATAGTCTCATAGACATTCAAGTCTTTTTTGTCGAGCAGGTTCTTGGAACTGCTTCTGTTCTGAGCAAAGACAGTCGTTACAAGCACAACCATGATCAATAGGCTGGTAAGTACGACTCTTATGGCTTTACGTTTCATCTTTTTCCCTCCTAAACTCGTCTAATGCAAGGCCTCGGAGGACGGTTACTTCCGTCTCCGCTTAAAATATCGTGATAAAATTCACCATTATACTCATGATAACATATTTATCTCATTCGTTGATTTCAAAAAGGCGACAATTAAATGACAATACGGAAACAAGGAACAAAAAAGGCTTTGAAGCTGACCTGATCTTTGCCCCCACATTCGCCTGCCGGAAGGTTCGCTTGATATCATCTCACTACTTTCTTCTCTCGACTCTTTTGTCGGCAGGGCTTACTCCTAGAACGCACCATGCTCATCTACTCCCTGTTGAATAGACTTACGTGGATCCCTTCGCCTGCGTCTGGCATGGATTTTCAATCACAGACCTTCAAAGCCATCTCCAGTGTAGCAGAGTTAAGAGATCTTGTCCATGATTTTCATCGACCAAGATACGCTTGCATCTGTCGCACATCTGCCTTTCAAAGTACAAAACTTCAGTAAAAATCGGCGAGCGCAATCCTGCCTTTATCGAAATCCCCACCCTCCCAAAAGCAGGGCTCCTTCCTATCTGTATGCGTCAAATACAGGCAAGCTCTTTATTTTTTCGAGTTTGTAAAGTACAAAAATTTGTCAAATGAAAATATTTGAGAACCTCACTCCTCGCACAAACTTAGCTTTAAGCTGATTTTTCGAACGGCGCGAAATCGCCTCAGCGTTTCCTAACCATGCCGGTTTTGATTAAAAATGCTCCCGAAGAAAGAGCGACTGAATCGGAACATCTCACTTCGGAAGCATAGATCATCAGGCAAAGTTCCGTCATCAAGCACGGCTTGACGATGGTAGCTAACCCAGATCCCTCTTGAGTCTGAGCAAGAGGGTCTCTATTCTCTTTTCATTTACTTTGATCGCCTTCAACTCAACGTTCCCGATCTGTATCCCGGTAGGGTCTCCTTCATTGTCGGGAAGTTTGCCCAGCCCCTCCAACAAAAGTCCTCCCATCGTCTCATTGACATCGGTCGGCAAATTGAGTGAAAGCTTTTCATTTACCGTCTGTATGTTGGTAAATCCGTCTATCTTGTAGGTGGTTTCACTTATCTTTGTGATCTCCTGGACCTCTTCGTCCTCATCGTCTTCATCGGCGATATCTCCGACGATCTCTTCCAGAATGTCTTCCATAGTCAACAAGCCTGAAAATCCGCCGTATTCATCGATGACCACAGCGATCGGCTGTCTGTTTCTCTGCATTTCAAGCAGGAGTTCATCCAAGGCCTTGTACTCATGGATGAGGTAGGCTTCTCTCAAAAGTCCCCGAATATTGATCAACTCAAGGTTTCCCTTTCGCACCTGCGCAAAAAGGTCTTTGATGTAAAGCATCCCTATAATATTGTCGATGTCCTTGTCGTAGACCGGTATCCTGGAATACCTCTCTTCGATGATCTGGTCGAGCACCTCTCCCACATCTTCATTTACATCGATGGTAAATGCCGATGTCCTCGGTGTCATCACATCCTTCGCCTTGGTTTCGTTAAACCTCAGCACCCTCTTGATCATATCTTTTTCAAGATCGGTTACAACGATGTTTTCATCGTCGATGATCGCTGTAATAATACCTTCTCTCGCGTTATCATCTTCCACACTCGTATCTCTACGAAACGTTTTTCCGTTTGCTACAATGCCCAAGGGCGGTCTCAAAAAGTTCTGTAACAAACTCCCGGCGCCATCGTCCATATACGTTCCCTCCCATTTTATTTCTTGTCTTTATTATAACACTTTTTTTCTTTTTTTCAATCCATAGCCAGTTACAAAACAATGTCAGGTCGAAAACACTTTTATTTCCGCAAAATATAACGAGGAAACACTACACAAAAACAAGGCCCCCTCTTGTGCAACTCCCCTTCCTCCTTTATCTGAGAAAAACTTACGAAACAAGCCTTATCCCTTTTCTTCGCGAGAAATAAAAAAGAATCGTACTTCTCGGCACGATCCTTCTTTTGAATTATGTACTGGCGGAGAGACGGGGATTTGAACCCCGGATACGGTTCCCCGTATACACGCTTTCCAGGCGTGCTCCTTAAGCCACTCGGACACCTCTCCTCAACTCATAACTCGTTTATCTTATCATACTCTTTTAAGTTTTGCAAGATGTTTTCTCTTCTTTGTTCAAATTTGTGTTCTCGCCTTCCCGGACCGTAGCACAAGGCTCTTTCAAAATATGCAAGCCTCCTGTTTTACGGAAACCTCCTCACATATCCCTCGAGTCCTTCGAGCTCTCTCACCCAAGGCGATCCCCTTCAAGAGACAGGTTCTGCGCTTATTCTCTATCAGATCTGTTTTGCAGCAACCCTCTTCCAACTTCGAGATCTTCGTAATACTATTCCCTGAGAAAAACAGGATCCGATCTTTTTGAATGACGCGATGCCGACCTACTTTTCGTTATAGGAGTTCAGTGCGTTATCCAAGGCGATGGCACGGCTTTTTTCAAAACCTCTCTTATCGATGGATACAGCGATGATCTTCTTCCTGATATCATCCAAACTCATTCCCTCGATCTCCGGATAGTCCTTGAATCGACTGAAGGCTCCCATTCCCTTTGTGATCTTTGCTTTTTTGACGATCTTTTTCTTGCTGACCGCAAGAGCAACGGAACAACCTCTTGCAAAGGTAGGTTTGTGCTTGCCTGCAATGACTCTTCCCTGTTCCCTGAGCTCTGCTCCCACCTTCTTCATATGTTGTACCTGCAAATAGATCGCAAGACCCTCCAATACAATAACGGCGATCAGAAGGACCGTTCCTATCTTCATTTCCATTTCTTTCCTCTCCATTCCTATGTAACTGTTATCTTCTATTCTCCCAAGATCCGTTCTTCCTCCTTGAGGAAGCGGCGGGGTTGAACCGTTCTTCGATCCAAACACCCTCTTCTTCCTACAAGATCTCCCTGCGACCTTCCAAGGCTTTGCCTATCGTAACATCGTCCGCAAACTCCAAGTTCGCCCCCACCGGAAGCCCGTGAGCGATCCTGGTAACCTTTATGCCGAAGGGCTTGATCAGTCTTGCGATATACATCGCCGTCGCCTCTCCGTCGATCGTGGTATTGGTCGCAATAATGACTTCTTTTACCTTGTCGTCATGCAACCTTGAGACCAACTCCCTGATCCTTATCATATCGGGAGTAATGGAGGACGACGGTGATATCGTTCCGTGCAGAACGTGATACTTGCCGTGGTACTCCCTTGTTCTCTCCATCGCAGCAACGTCTCTGGGATCCTCGACTACACAGATCAGGCTCTCATCCCTGTTGGGCGAGTTACAGATACTGCACGGATCCTTATCCGAGATATTGTAACAGATCTGACAGTAGGCGATGTTCTCCTTGGCATTGCGTATCGCATCCGCCAGACCCGTAACTTCCTCCTGTGGCATATTGATGATGTAGAATGCCAACCTCTGTGCCGTCTTATAGCCCACTCCCGGCAATTTGCCCAAACGCTCGATCAACCGATCGATATGACCGGAATAGTGTTGCATTAGAACAGCCCCGGTATATTCATACCGCCCGTGATCTGCGACATCTTGCTGCCTGCCATCTCATCGGCAAGACGAAGTGCCTCGTTGACTGCCGACAACACGAGATCCTGTAACATTTCGATATCCTCGGGATCCACAACCTCGGGATCGATCGTGATCGATAGGATCTCCTTCTTTCCGTTGGCTACAACCTTTACGGTTCCTCCTCCTACGGATGCTTCGACCTGCTTTTCTTCCAGTTCAGCCTGCATCTTCTCCATGTCGCGCTGCATCTTTTGTACCTGCTTGAGCATATTGTTCATATTTCCCGGCATACCCGGGAATCCACCTCTTTGTTTTGCCATTGTACTTCCTCCTAAAACTGTTATTTTATCTCGATCGGAACTCCGGGAAACCTCTCCCTGAGCTCCTGTAATACCGCATCTTCTTCCACTTCTTCCCGGGAGAGATTTGAAACCTGACTCGAAAACAGGAAATAAACTTCGACTTCTTCTCCCAGAGCCTGAGAAAACAAGCTGCCGATCAACTCCCTGTTCTCCCGGGTATCGATTTTATTCTTATGAAAATCAAAAGGTTCATCGTAAGCGATGTAGAGCTTATCTCCGATCCGCCGTGCGACTCTCCCCTCCTGCAACAGGGCCTTGGTGCTTGCAAAACGTTGCTGTTTGAGAAGGTCATAGACCTGCAACATTGCTTGGTTCGCCTGTTCGATCCTCTCCCTCTCTTCGTCGGAACAGTTCTGTGCAAGTTCCTTCAAATCCGGTTTGGCATCGATCCGTGAGTTCTTAACCTCCCTTTCTTTTCCGAATATCTCGGGAGCAGGAGACTCCTTCAACTTCTTGATCTCTGCCTGTAGCCGGAAGAGTTCTTCCCTGAGTATCGCGATCTCTTTTTTGAGGTCCAAAATATCGGAGACTTCTCCCCCTTGCGGTTTCTCTCCCTGAGAAAGGTAGCGAATAACAGCAAGTTCCAAGGTCTCTCGAGGTGCTGACGACATCCTCATCTTCGCCTGTGTTTCTCCAAAAAACTCCATCCGCGAAATCAGACTCTCGATCTCGTACCCGTCCTTAAAATCGTCCTTCGCTTCTATCCCGTAGTGCTCCATCAAAGACTCCCTCAAATACAGGAGAAGACCCCTGACAAAGAGCTTGATGTCCGCACCTTCCGCATGAACCGCTTCAATT
The DNA here is from genome assembly GCA_030529565.1 of Filifactor alocis. GTDB lineage: Bacteria > Bacillota > Clostridia > Peptostreptococcales > Filifactoraceae > Filifactor > Filifactor alocis_A. The sequence goes on from JAUMWQ010000004.1 coordinate 27,110, forward strand.
AATTCCAAAATCCTTGGGATATCCGAGGCATCCATCGCTCTCAAGAAATCCCTCTTCTCCTCCTCGATCGAACCTCCGACCAGGCTGAGGACTTCCTTCAAGCCCACCTTCTCCAAACTCATCATCTTGTCGAGGAGACTCAGGGCATCGCGCATCCCTCCGTCGCTTTCCCTGGCGATAAACTCGAGTGCCGCTTCCTCAAAAGGCTTTCCTTCTCTTTCGAGAACGAGGCGGAGGTGCTTTGCTATCACCTCATCATCCAGTCGTTTGAAATCAAAACGCTGACAACGCGAAAGCACCGTTGCCGGTATCTTGTGAGGCTCGGTCGTCGCCAGGATGAAGATAACGTGATCCGGCGGTTCCTCCAAGGTCTTGAGCAGAGCGTTGAAGGCGCCTTGAGACAACATATGAACCTCGTCGATGATGTAGACCTTATACCTGCCGACCGTCGGCATAAAGACGACGTTATCCCTGAGATCTCGGATGTTGTCCACTGAGTTGTTGGAAGCTGCATCCAGTTCGATCTCGTCGAGGTCCCCGTCTACACAGGCCTTACAGTGATAGCAGGGCCTATCTTCAGACAGACAATTGACCGCCTTCGAAAAAACCTTGGCCGTCGATGTTTTGCCCGTACCCCTGGAACCGCAGAACAAATAGGCGTGGCTGACACTTCCTTCCCGGATCTGGCTCTTGAGCACGGATACGATATGTTCCTGGCCCACAATATCTTCAAACCTTTTAGGTCTGTAGCTTCTATACAGTGCCTGATGCATATGGACCTCCTTCCTCACGACTTATCCTTTGATTATATCACGATATTCTTATATTTTCATCCGATTTGCCCAAAATCTGAGTTCCGCAACAAAAAACTACGGTTGTTCTCCCGTAGTTTTCCGATTTGTAAGTTTTGTCGTATTTATATAAATAAGAGCTGTGCACCGTCCTTCGAACTCTTTCAATGATCTGTGTCTACAAGCAACGCTCATTGCCGGCACTCCCGCAACACACGAAAGACATTACTTATTGCTGCTTCCTTCCGGACCTGACACGGTTCGTAAGCTCCCGTTGCGCGGGACCGACAAATCAACACGTTCCTCCTTAGGCATAACAACCGAAAACAGCCCTCGAGACGGCTTCTATCCTGCTAAAGCGGATTGCAGGTTACAAGGCACCGCTAACTCCCCATATAGCACAGCAAATCCTTATTTACGATATCAAAGGGCATTACCCTCCGTCTATTTATTCTACCAAAAGAAACCTTTATCGTCAATTCTTTTTCGCCGCTCGCGCATCCTCGATCGCCGACTGCATGATCTCCTTTGTCAGCATCCCCTGCGCGTAGCCGACCAAAGTGCCGTTTCCGTCAATGATGAAGGTCGTCGGAAAGGCGCTGATGCCGTAGGCTCCAAACATATCTCCACTCGAATTCAAGATCGACGGGAAGGCATAGTTGCCCTTCTTCAAAAAGGCCTTCATTTCTTCTTCATCGATATCGGAAGAATTCGGATTCTGTGCATTCTTCGTATTGGTAACTCCCAAGATGATAACATCGTTCTTGTTCTCTCCGTACTCATGATAGAGAGCTTCCACATCGGGCATCTCCCTCTGGCAAGGCCCGCACCAGCTCGCCCAGAAGTTGAGAAGAATGACCTTACCCTTGTAGTCCGCAAGATTGTGAACCGTTCCGTACTGGTCCGCTCCACTGAAATCAGGTGCCACATACTCCTCCTGTGCTTGAGCCTCTTCCTCCTGTGATCCTGCCGCCTGTTCTTCCTGTTGACCGCTTTGCTCCGTACCGGTTGCTGCATCAGGCTTTTGCGCTTCTTCAGCATCAGGCTTTTGTGCCTCCTCGGTCGCAGGCTTTTGCGCCTCCAAGCTCTCCTGAGGCTGTTCGCTGACAACAGAAGGAGCCGGCGTCTTGCTGAGGTATCCTGTTACGGAGTTCATCCAACCGGTAAAGACACTGATCCCCATAAGGATGAGGATGACTCCTCCCACCTTCGGGATCCATCTCGACATCGATGGATTCTTCTCCAACCATCCCATGATCTTCTGTGTGAAGATCCCGAACAGAAAGAAGGGGATCATAAAACCGAGGGCATAGACGGCAACCAGAAGGTTCCCTGTTACCGCCGTCTTGGCACCCGAAGCCATGATCAGGACCGATGACAACATAGGGCCTACGCAGGGAGTCCATGCAAAACTGAAGGTAAAGCCCATAACGAGAGCGACGAGAGGACCTATCTCCTTGTCTCCTCCTATTACGGGAAGCCTTCTCTCCTTATTGAGGAAATTGCTCTTATAGAAGCCTACCTGGTAGAGGCCCAGCAGAATGATGATGATTCCGCCGATACGACTGAACAACATCTTTTTCTCGTTAAAAAACTGCCCCACCATCGTAAAAGCGACTGCCAACAAAAAGAAAGAAAGTACGATCCCAAGGCCGAAAAACAGCATATTGAGCTTCGACTTCGACTTATTCTCCTGCACATCCTGCCCCGCCATCATCCCGAAGTAGATCGGAAGGATGGGAAGGACGCAGGGAGAAAAGAAGGAAATGATCCCTTCCAAAAACACCAGAACAAAACTTATATTTTCCACTTGAATAACCTGATTCAACTTCACCACTCCATCTTTATATTTTTATATTATACCCTCTCCTGTTTCATTGTCCGTTAACGCAGTTCCTGTGCTCACTGCAAACGCCTCGAGCTCTTAGATAACTTATATTCCGGGCATCTCGATCAAAGCCGGTATACACGCCACGGTCTTGGAATCCCATTTTCCTTGTGCGGTTTCCGGCACAGAAAATTATCGGATCTTCGTGCGAGGGACGATCGATCCCAAGATTCAAAACCTCGATCCCCTCATCGTTTTCTCTCCGACAAGAACGATCCTCTTCCACCAGCGACCCACCCCTTCTTTTACACAGAACAAGGATGACCCGACTTGTCCAAGCCCTTGACTGGTGTTAGACTCCAACACACGATCCAAGATAAACTTCCTTAAAAATAAGGTTTGCACCCAAAAAAGCGACAAATCTGCTCTGCGTCTAGAAAATCGGTTTTTCATGTTGCGGTTGCTGTCATCGACTTAAATCTATCGATTGAGTCCTTGAAGTCTATAATGACCCAATTTGTTCTCGCCAGCTATGTGGCCAACAACCCTGGCACTTGATACAGAACAGCATAAACAGTGTGAATACTCTCTGATTATACCCTAAAATAAGAGTCGAAAACATCCGAAATCGAGACGACCAAACAAGGTGCGTTGTAAGAACGGATTGCATTCAAACAACCATTCGTCAAACGAGATCGGACGACCTCGACTACTTTAGAAGATTTTTTACCATAAGACAGAAACTCTTCCTTGCCTTTAAGGAAACACCGCACAAAGGCAAGTTTCTGATTTTCTCCCATTTTTATAAAACACGAAAGTCTTTCTTATCAATATTTTCAAGAATTCATCCCTCGTACAAAATTGGTTTTATACTGATTTTTCGAATTATGAGGTATCTCCTTAGTTTTTATCATAAATCTGCGCGATGTATCTTCCTGATATTTTGCAGATTACCTTCCTTCTTCCGCTTCCTCTGTATGATATCGATCTTTGATAAAGTTCAAAAACTCCTTGATATAAGAGGGCATATTCATCTTATCGTTCCACACCAGGTAGAGGTGGCGATATCTTTGCTCCGCATTCCCCAGAGGAATCTCCACGAGTTTGCCCTCCTCGACCAGGTTCTTCACCGCGATCTTAGATAAGAAGGACACACCTATACCTTCAACCACAAGACGTTTCATAACCTCGACATCGTTGATCGAGGCGACTATATTGATATCCTGAATCTTCACTCCGCAGGACTTCATGATCATCTCCATATGCTTCTTCACCCCGGAACCGCTCTCCCTTACAATAAAAGGCTCCTTTGCAAGGGTTTGTATCGAGGGATCGCTCTCCTTAAGATCTCGATAATAGGGTGTGTTCGGCGCCACAAAGACGAACTCGTCCTTGTAGATGGGAAAGAAACAGCAGTTCTCCTCCTCGGTCTTCATCCCTACGATTCCGATATCCACCCTCTTGTCCGCAATGGAATTAATGGTATCGCGGCTGTTTTTTTCTTCCACCTTGATGGAGATATCCGGGTTCTTCTTGTAGAAATTTCCCATAAGATGAGGAAGGAGATAAGTTGCCGATATCGTCGAGACTCCTACAACAACTTCTTTTCTTCTCAACCTCGTAAAATACTCCATCATCTGATTTTTCTTCAAGATCAGCTCCTTTGCTTCCTTATACAGGAGCAGAGCCTCATCGGTGATCTTCATATCCCTCGTCGAACGCACGAACAGAACCGTATCGAGTTCTTCTTCCAAGTTCTTGATATGGATACTTACCGTCGGCTGTGAAAGGTTTAGTGCCTTTGCCGCCTTAGAGAAACTCTTAAGTTCAACCAAAGCAACAAAAACTTCCAGTTCTTTAAATTCCATTCTATTTTTCCTCTCTTATCTCTCTTCCTCAATATAGACCCAAAACTCTATCTTCTACCAAAATCTGACAGTATCATCGGTGATACAAACTCCAGCATCACCTGAGAAACCGCCGATCAAAGAGGAAACTGCGCTTTTCCTTTATTTCAAAAAAGCCCTTCCTATCCTCCCGTATTGTCTTTGTGATATGGGTATATACTACTCTAATTCACGGTTCATTTCAAGCCCAATGCCCAACTGATCCCGTTGAAATATCGAAATACCAAATACCGTCTGTTGCCTCATGATATAACCGATCTTTGCTTTATACAAACCGCAAGGATCCCCTGTACTATCAAAACCGATCCCTGCACTTCGATCAGATCACAGCACAGATCCAGTCTCCTCGAAATCAGGATACTCCCATTGCATGCGTCCTCTCAAAAATATTTCAGCACAAAGCTCTCCCCTTCAAAGGGTTCAAAAAGAGATATTGACATTTCAAATGAAATATACTACAATTAGCTTCAATATAAGGCGTTGAAAAAGAGAGACGCGGAAGCATTCCCACCAGAGAGTCGATGGCCGGTGAAAATCGACGGGAAGATCCGAGTTATACACTTTGGAGCCGACACCTGAATCACAGTAGGGTGCTCCGCTGCCTGCGTTAACGGCTAATGAGATGTGTTTGGCACAATCAGGGTGGTACCGCGGACGATTCGCCCCTGTCTGAAAGACAGGAGAATTGTCCTTTTTTATTTCGATTTTTCCCCAAAACAACAGAGGAGAAATCGAAGACAGAGATAGTATAAGGAGGAAAAACATGGAAACAAGAAACGTTTACGACGTATTGCTCGAGCGCGGATTTATCGCACAGGCGACACACGAGGATGAGATCAAGGAACTTTTGGGAAAGAAAAAGGTGACCTTCTATACCGGTTACGATCCTACCGCAGACAGCCTTCATGTCGGACACTTTCTGCAAGCGATGGCAATGAGACACCTTCAACTTGCAGGCCATAGGCCCATCATCCTTATCGGAGGAGGGACCGCTATGATCGGCGATCCGTCGGGACGTTCCGATATGCGTTCCATGATGACGGAAGAAACCATCGCCCACAATAGCGAGTGTTTCAAAAAACAGCTTTCCCGATTCATCGATTTCAGCGAGGACAAGGCGATTATGGTAAATAACGCCGATTGGTTGATGAAACTCGAATACATCCCCTTTATTCGCGATATCGGTATTCATTTCTCCGTCAATCGGATGTTGACGGCGGAGTGCTTCAAGACCCGTATGCAAAACGAGGGCGGCCTGTCCTTCCTCGAATTCAACTACATGATCATGCAAGCTTACGACTTTATGAAGTTGCATGAACTGTACGACTGTGAGCTCCAGTTCGGAGGAGACGACCAGTGGTCCAACATTATAGCCGGAACGGATCTGATCCGTAGAAAGAAGGGTGCTTCCACCTACGGTATGACCTTCCAGCTCCTCGCACGTGCCGACGGAGTGAAGATGGGCAAGACCATGTCCGGAGCGGTGTGGCTCGATGCCGAAAAAACCTCCCCCTACGACTTCTACCAATACTGGAGAAACATCGAAGATGCCTCTGTTGAAAAATGCCTGGCCCTCTTGACCTTCCTTCCCATGGATGAGGTCCGTCGTCTGGGAGCCCTCGAGGGTGCTGAGATCAATCAGGCCAAGGAAGTCCTCGCCTTTGAAGTTACCAAGATCGTTCACGGAGAAGAAGAGGCTCTCAAGGCGCAAAATGCTGCGAGGGAACTTTTCGGTGCAGGTGTGAGCTCCGCCGACGCTCCTACGACCGAGATCAGCAAGGAAGAATTGGATAAGGGGATCGGTCTTCTTGACCTTTTAAGACAGGTCGGACTCTCTCCCTCCAACAGTGAAGGAAGAAGGTTGGTAACCTCGAACGCCGTATCCGTCAATGACGAGATCATCAGTGATCCCAAAGCCGTGATCGACAGTTCCTACCTGAAAGACGGTATTATCATGCTGAAAAAAGGAAAGAAAAAATTCCATCAGGTCAAGGTCAAGTAACTTCAGCCCTACCGGATCGAAGAACCCCGTCCGAAAAAACAGTATAATAATACTATTCTCCAATAGAAGTATGGATATATCTATTTTTTGATTACGAAAAATTGTTCTGTCTTCGATCGTTCACAGATGGTTTATATTCACAACTCAAAAGAATAATAGTATAAGGCGAAGGCCAATCTCATTCAAGCACAAAAGCACGCTGAAATCAGCGTGCTTTTTACTGTGATTTTTCCTTATCGGAATTACTTTTCCAACAACCTCTTTCTTACAGTTTGGTATTGGAAGATCTCTTTAAATCGGTACTGTTATCGATCTTTACCTGAGCAAGTGTCGAATAAGCCTTTGTGATGAGCGGAACGGATATTTCGCCCTTCGAGCAGAAAAAACCGGTACTAATTCTGCTCTCAACATGTCAACAAACCGGTTTTTCTGCGCTATTGCTCTTACTCAGATCGTTCTATCTATACTTTCTTCTCAGACCGAGACCTAACAACAAGAGCCCCGGTATCACCGAAAGGATAAAAGGAGCTTGCTCTCCACCCAAGACTCCTGTCTTAGGCACGCTTCTTCTTGCTCGGTTTGCATTTGCATTCTTGACTACACCTGCACTCTTGGAAGCAACTTGGGGTTTTTTTGCCTTCTTCTGCTCTTCTTGTACCTTCTTCCCTGCATTATTATTCGCCGACTCTTTCTCGACATTGCCTTGAAGAGCTTTTTGTGCCTCCTCATCTACCTGTGCAGATGCGACTTCTTCCTCTGTAACAACCTCGTTTACAGGATCAGAAACACCTTCTTCTGTTATAAGATTCTCTGAAACCACAGGGGTTTGCGACGTTGTCTCATCTTGGGAAGAGGATTTGTCTCGAGCCTTGTCCCTGTCGCTTCGATCATCTCGATCTTCGCGGTCTTCCCTATCATCTCGATCGGAATTATTAGGATCGTTGGGAGTT
>JAUMWQ010000156.1 GCA_030529565.1 Filifactor alocis
AATACATAATTTTTCTACATACGAAAGGGTAAAAGTTTAAAGGCAACAGCTTTCCTGACAGGAGATTGATAACAGATGTTTTGAAATTATTGATCCCCCAAAGGCTATGCGTATAAAAACTGAAAACCCCGACAAATAGCTCCAACACAAAAATGAAGGCATAAGAACTGCCCCAAAACAAGAAAAATGTGAGCAATTCTCCGGGTGCCAACGATAATTCGATCCCCAGAAACAAGTACCCCGTCATCAGGATGGGTGTGGAAATAAACAGCAGTTTATATAACAACTCGCCGAAAGAATCCGTCAGTAACCGGTATTCGAACGCAACGGGCTTTAATAGGCTATGAATGATATCACCGTCCTTGACCATTCGACCGAATTGACTGCTTACATTGAAGGGATAGGACCTTCCGACGGAATAACTGATGACTAAATAGGTGATCATATCGGTAAAGGTATAGTTGTTTATACTTGTGGTGTTGTCGTAGACGGCTCTCCACAAATAAAACTGCGCAAGGATCAGTATCATTTGAGTTGTAAAGTTTAAAAGAGAAGCAGCCTTGTAGGTATACAATTCATTAAAGAAAGTCTTAGCGCTTAAATAGGCGTATATCGAATAGTTCTTTATTGCTCTCATATCAGTTGTTTTTCACCTCGTAGATCTTCTTTACGATGTCCGTAAAGCTTTCCTTCTCAATGGTAATATCCTTGATCTGATTATGCTCCATCAATGCGGCAATGACATGAAATATCCTTTCGTTTTCCACTTGTTTGATCTCTATTTTATAGTCACTGTAATTTGTATTGAGTTCAAAGTCGCATTGGATTTTAACAGGAGCCCTGTTATGGGTCAAGACGGATACATCGCTTTTAGAGATATTTATTTCCATCAGCCTGTTTATGTTTTCATCGACGATTACCCTTCCTTTGTCTAAGAATATTACGCGGTCACAAACCTGACTGATCTCGTTCATATCGTGCGTGGTCAATAATATTGTGACGTTCCTGCTCGCCTTCATCTCATTGAGAAAACCGATAATGGCATCTTTGCTGAAAATATCCAAACCTATGGTCGGTTCGTCCAGAAGTACGATTTCCGGATCATGAAGAAATGCAGCAGTGATCTCACATTTCATCTTTTGTCCTAAACTCAAGGTTCTAACCGGTTGTTTTATAAACGGTTCCATCTCGAATAATTCTATAAACTTTTTAAGGTTTTCATCATATACCCGATCTTCGATATCATAGATAACCTTTAATAAGCGAAAAGAGTCTAATGGGGACAGATCCCATCTTAATTGAGTTCTTTGACCGAATACCACGCTCATCCTTTTGTTGTTTTCCAATCTCTTCTTATAAGGGTCGTTCCCCAAAACTTTGATCTGACCTGAGGTGTTGTATAAAATACCTGTCATCATCTTTACCAGTGTTGATTTTCCGGCACCGTTGTTACCGACTAAACCGATAAATTCACCCCTCGAGATTTGGAACGATGCCTCATCTATGGCCACTACATTTTTGTAGTTGCTCGGGCTGAATATTCTCTTGAGTATTTTCCCGTTAGATTTTTCCTTCACCTTATAGACCTTCGACACCATCTCTATATCGATCACAACATCATTAGTTTCAACTATATTCTTCATTATCTTCTCCTCTGATGTACTCCCTGTAAACAGGTCTATCTATTTTATTTTTGTTACTTGGCTTGCCAAGAACTTGATTAAAATTAAAGAAACACCGCATAATTCAAACAATCATTGTAACATCACTTTTAAAGGGATGCTGAATTTCTTAAAAGCATTGATTTGACAGAATTCTATTTTTTACAAATCCATAAGAAAATCGAAATTTTTCCTTTGTTCGGTATTGCCTTAATCATATCTTTATTATCACAAATGTCAGCTTTAAGAATCAGTATATCATTATATTGTGTTTATCGTAATATAAAACTACAAAAAAATGAAAAATACAAAAAAACAATTTCCGCCATCACCGAAACCCGTTATTCTGAACACAAAAAAGTTAGAAGGGGGCAAGAAAGGAGGTTCTGATAATTATCAATATTAAGGAGATCCGGTATAATTTGCGTTAAGTATAAATCCGGTTTATATGAAGGATAGAATCACCAAAGACGTTCATTTCACAGACTTTTTGTATTGAATACAACAATGTCAAAATCAAGATATACCTTTGTACGGTAGCTTCTTATACTACTCTCCAATAGAAGTATGGATAGATCTATTTTTTGGACACGAACAACGGTTTTCTTTTCTATGGGACACTGATTGTTTATAACCACAACTCAAACGAATAAGAGTATTAAGGAAACGCCGCACAAAGCCAAGTTTCTGATTGTTACTGTTTTTATAAAACACGAGGGTCTGTCGTCTCAACATTTTCAAGAACTTCATCCTTCGTACAAATTTGGTTTTGTGCCGATTTTTAGAATTGTACGGTATCGTCTTAAACCTTTTGCCGATCAAACTTTGACAAAAAAGTTCAAGTGATAAAATTTATCTTCTTTTTTTGAGCGGTCGTAGGGATAAACATGGGATTTTGCAAGACTTACAAAGATAGATTTTGCTTCTTTGGACTTTGGCGAAGAGCCCGAGTGGTTGAAAAAAGGGGAAGTTTTTGGTATAATATAATTCATACTAAAATGGTAGGAATTAAAGAGGGAAGGCATATCCGAACCGGCTTTTTTTCATATCTTGTTCAATAGGTTTCTTCGTAAGAGGCGAGGAGGTAGGAAGATGGGTACAACATTGTTGGAAGTAAGGAATCTCTCTGCAAGTGTGGGAGATAAGAAGATCTTGAGCGATATCGATCTGACGATAAACAGGGGGGAGGTCCATGTGGTAATGGGCCCCAACGGCTCGGGCAAGTCGACCCTTGCCAATGTGATCATGAGCAATCCCAAGTATTCGATTACGGAGGGAGAACTCCTTTTTGAAGGGGAGGATATCACGGATCTGCCGGCGGACGAGAGGGCGAAAAGAGGGATATTTATGTCGTTTCAATCTCCGATCGAGGTCGCAGGCATCAGTGTAGCAAACTTTATTCGCACGGCGAAGTCGGCGATAGAGGGGAAGAAGATCTCTGTCGTGAAGTTTGCGAGAGAGCTTGGAGAAACGATGGAAGAACTCGATATGAAGAGCGAGTATGTCGACCGCTATCTGAACTATGGGTTTTCGGGAGGAGAGAAAAAGAAAAACGAGATCCTTCAGATGAGGATGCTCAATCCCAAACTGGCGATCCTCGACGAGACGGACTCCGGCTTGGATGTCGATGCGGTACGGATTGTAGCGGACGGGATAGATCGCTACAGAACATCTGACAACGCTCTTCTCATCATCACCCACCACAAGGAGATCGTCGGAAGGATCAAGCCGGACTTCGTCCATGTGTTGATCGACGGACACCTGGTCAAGACCTCCGATGCGTCTTTGATGGATGAAATCGAAAAGAGGGGTTATCTGTGGATGAAGGAGGAGGTGTAATCGATGTCGGGACAGGAAAGCAGAGAACGCAAAAAAACACAGGTGGACGATGTAAGCCGCGGTATTTACGATGTTAAGAACGCGTTTACCTACAAGCTCAAGACGGAGAAGGGACTGACGAGGGAGATCGTCGATCAGATCTCAAAGGAGAAGGATGAGCCGGACTGGATGCATCGTTTTCGTCTGGATTCGCTCGAGAAGTTCTATGAGCTGGAGAACCCGATCTGGGGTCCGGACCTGTCGGAGGTCAACATCGATGAGATCACGACCTATATCCGTCCGGACGCGGGCTTGGTGCAGAATTGGGATCAGGTCCCCGTCGATATCCGCAATACCTTCGCCCTCCTGGGGATCCCGGAGGCGGAACAAAGGAGAAATCTCTCCGGGGTAGGAGCCCAGTACGATTCGGAGGTTGTCTACCACAATATTCAAAAGGAACTCTTGGAGAAGGGTGTGATCTATACGGATTTCGAGACGGCGGTCAGGGAGTATGAGGATGTGGTGAGGAAGTATTTTATGACCTGCATCCCCAATACGGATCACAAGTATGCCGCCCTGCACGGCGCAGTCTGGTCGGGAGGTTCCTTCGTCTATGTGCCGGAGGGTGTTCGGGTCGATGTGCCCCTCCAGTCGTACTTCCGATTGAATGCACCGGGAGCGGGGCAGTTTGAACACACCCTGATCATTGTGGAGGAAGGAGCCTACTGTCACTTTATCGAGGGCTGTTCGGCTCCCAGGTATAACGTCGTCAACATCCATGCCGGTGCGGTGGAACTGTTTGTAGGCAAGGGTGCGACCCTGCGTTACTCCACGATCGAGAACTGGTCGCGGAATATGTACAACCTCAATACCAAGCGTGCCATCGTGGAGGAAGACGGAGCCATCGAGTGGGTATCGGGCTCCTTCGGCTCTCGGGTCTCGATGTTGTATCCCGTGAGTATTCTGAAGGGCAGGGGTGCAAGGAGTGAGTTTACCGGGATCACCTTTGCGGGCAGGGACCAGTTCCTCGACACGGGGACGAAGGTCATCCATGCGGCGGAGAATACTTCTTCGACGGTCAATACCAAGTCGATATCGAAGGACGGAGGTGTCGCGATCTACCGGGGGTTGGTGAAGATCACGGAGGCGGCGAAGGGCTCCAAGTCGAGTGTGAGCTGTGAGTCCTTGATGCTCGATGATATTTCCAGGTCGGATACGATCCCCGTTATAGATATCGCAACGCAGGATGTCGATCTGGGGCATGAGGCGAAGATAGGAAGGATCGATGATGAGGTCATCTTCTATCTGATGTCGAGGGGGATCAGTGAGCAGGAGGCGAAGTCGATGATCGTGAGAGGTTTTGCTGAGCCCATCGCCAAGGAACTTCCCTTGGAGTATGCGGTGGAGATGAATAATTTGATCAATCTGGAGTTGGAAGGAACCAT
>JAUMWQ010000157.1 GCA_030529565.1 Filifactor alocis
GCTCCAAGAGTTTGCCCAGCAAGATCAAAGTGATCAACATCGCTGACGTTTCAAAGTAGAGGTGAGGATGATGGATCACATGTCTGTAATACTGGATCGTCAAGTAGACACTGTAAAAATATGCCGCTGATGTTCCCAGAGCGACCAACACATCCATATTGCTACTCTTGTTCTTCAAAGAAAGGTAGGCCCCTTCATAAAACTGACGTCCGATGATAAACTGGATTGGTGTCGCCAATAACCACTGGAACAAGGGATTTAGAAAAATAGATGGGATCCAAAGAAACGAGGTGAACGAAAAATGAGTAACCATCGTCCACATCAGAGGGATGGACAGGATGAGGGATATCACGAACTTCTTCTCCTGTTGCCGGATCAGATCGTCCTTATACTCCTCCAAATTGCTCTCGGATCCTCCCTCCTGCTTCTCCACAAACTCAAAGCCCATCTGCTTGACGATCTCCATCACTCTCTGCGCGGAAATCTTGTCCTCTTCGATCACGACCCTCGATGTTTCAAGTGCGAGGTTCACTGTAGCCAATTGCACTCCTTCTTCCTTCGAAAGCCGGTTCTCGATCCTCGCCGCACAGGCCGCGCAGTGCATACCTATGACGTCGAACTCCATTGATTTGTCTTTCATTGCATCCATCCTATCTCTTCTTAGACGACATCAAAGCCCACGTTTTCGATCGCGGAATGTAAGGCCTCCAGGCTGACGACAGCCTCATCGTACTCCACTTCCGCCTTGTTTTCTGCAAGGTCCACCTCCGCAGATTTTACTCCTTCAACCGATTTCAATGCCTGTGTAACAGCCTGTACACAATGCCCACAACTCATTCCTTTAATCTCGATACTTGCCTTCATAAGATACCTCCTGAATGTTTATAACTGATACTTAATTTCACTTACTACCTTCTTCATTATACCCCCTACCCCTATTTTTGTCAAATTTTTTCTATAAAAATCCCCCTTCCCACAGGCCTATCTTTCCTGCAAGAAGGGGAATATCTTTTTTTGCTTTTATACTATTTCCCATTTAAAATATCGAATATGCAAAGTATTTAACTGACGAAATACGACTTGAATGATCCTATGCTTCAAGGCGGCCGATCCGTCAATTTTAATAGAAAATAGTATTATAGTATTGTTCACTCAACGGATTAATAGAATTGGCCTATACTCCATAGGAGATGGGACAAATGTCCGTAGTCGAAGAACGGATATGGAAGCACCGCTGTCGGAGAACAATATTCCACCATCCATCCGATCGAAGTCCGATCATACCTCCGCGAATACAAAAACCGTTTCACTCCTCCAACAAAGAGCATGGATATTAGGACTCCAAACGGATGAGGGTATTGCTTTTGAGCCTGAGAAACACCGAGATCATAAGAAGGAGCATCCTACTTCGCTATCTTTTCTCCACTGCACCTCTCCAACTCCTCCCTGAGATCGAAACCGTACTTCTTCTCAAAGAGACCGAAGTGAATGAACTCCAAGTACCTTGTGTACTGCACATCTGTGTTCATCCTATTGAAGAGGAAGGAAGCTACACTGACATCTTCAAGGCTGCCGTTTTTCTGTTTTACCCAGATATTATCTTTCTTCCTGTCATAGATCTTGATGTTGATCCTGTCCTCCAGGTAGAAATACTCTTTCGAAAAATCCTCGATCCGAGGATGGCCGTGATCTTCCAAAGCTTTGTTAATAATCCTCTTCACAAAACCCTCTTCCTCTATCGAGGCTCTCAACTTGTTCTTATAAAACTTCTTTCGATAGAGAAAAGACGTGCTCAGCTCACTCAAGATCTCATCGTCCGCCTCCTGCCACTTGGAGATATGATACATCAGGGTGCTGTCATCCATCCCGATATATTCCTTCAAACTGAGTTTTTCGCCACGAAGAAGTTTCGAAAGCGTCTTGTCGCAGTAGATCTCCTCGCCCGAGCCGTATAAGATCGAAGCCCTTCGAACAATCCTGCTTAAGATACCCTCCATCTGCCTCTTCAAAGCATGCTGATAGACCTCCCTGTGCATATAAAAACGCCCCATGATGTATTCCTCTATGGAAGAAATAAACTTCTCATTGACACAGATGGTATAAGTCCCGCCTCGCTCATCGATCTCGATGGCACGGATTAATCTCTCCAAGTCATAATTTCCGTTGGTAACGCTCGTAAAATACGAATCTCTGAGCAGATAGTCCATTCTGTCCGCATCGATCTGAGAGCTGACAAGTTGGGAGATCAAAGAAAAAATAAGGTTTTGTTGCATCTTCCCTCGTTTGGAAATGATTCCAACCAGCTTATCCAAAAAATCCTGAGAAAATTCTTCCACCAAAACCTTATGGATCTCGGTCTCCTCGCTCTCCAGGATCCTGACTGTCCACTCTTCATGCGACCCTTGACGAAATACCCTCTCAAAGGTATGTGAAAGGCTTCCATGTCCGATATCGTGGAGCAATGCACTGCACAGAGCCAGATCCCTCTCTTCCCGTGTGACCTCAAGTCCTATCTTTTGAATCTCCTTCTCCAGACGTTCCAAGAGTTTACGCATCACATAGTAGGTGCCTATGCTGTGTGCAAACCGCGTATGCGTCGCAGTAGGAAACACCACATACTCGCAACTCAACTGTTTGATACGGTTTAAGCGCTGAAATTCCGCTGTATTGATTATCCTAAAAAACTTTTCATTAAAGGGGATGTCGCAATGAACGACATCTCTGACAATATAGGTATGTTCCTCCGCCTTATTCACGCCCGATCTCCTCCCTTTTGAAAATAGCTCACTATGTTGGCTGCCGTCTTTTTATCGATACCCTTGACCTTGGAGAGTTCTTCCTCCGTCTTGGTACGGATCTCCTTGACGGATTTGAACTCTCTAAGCAGGATCATCTTCTTCTTGGGTCCGATCCCTTCGATCTTGTCAAGTTCCGATCTTGAGATATTCTTCTCCCTAAGACTTCTGTGGTAACTGATAGCAAACCTATGGACCTCATCCTGGATACCGGTGATAAACCGAAAGAGCTCACTTCTCTTATCGACCTCAAAGAGTTCCTCCTCCGAGCATATCCCCTTTGTTCTGTGCCTGTCATCCTTATACAGTCCGAACACAGGAACTTCTACCCCCAGATCCTCCAAGGTCTTTCGAACAACCGACACCTGTCCCTTTCCTCCATCCATCAGGAAAAGATCAGGAAGGTTTCCGTGACCGATCCTGCGCTCCATCACTTCCTTGAGAGACGCATAGTCATCAGGTCCTACCACCGTTTTAATCCGATATCTTCGATACTCCTTGGGAGCCTTCTTCCCATCGAGATAGACCACCTGACCTCCTACGGAATCTACCCCTGCCATGTTGGAGATATCGAAGACCTCGATCCTCTTAGGCAGATCTTCGAGTTTCAAAAAACCTTGGAGTTCTTCGAGAAGTTGCATCTCCTTCCTTTTTTTCAGATCCGAGATATCATTTTCCTTGATATAATTCTGCTCTGCATTTTTTCGCACCAAATCGAGAAGTTTTCGTTTTTCTCCCCTATGAGGAACGTGAAAGCATACCTTCTTCCCCCTCTTTTTGCTGAGAAGCTCCTCCAGGAGGGGCATATCTTCAAACTCTTCTTCGACATAGATCTCCTCGGGAACAAAGTTCGCGTTAATATAAAACTGTTTGATAAAAGAGGCTACCGTATCCTCGACACTCTGTTCCAAGTTTTTGTAATAAAACCTGTCCGAACCGAGAAGTTTCCCGTCACGAATATAGAACAACTGTATCATCAGATTGTCTTTTTCTTCATAATAGGAAATATAGTCCTGGTGCTTGGTCGATGTTACAAAAACGATCTTCTGTGTTTCTTGAAGGGCCTCGATCGCCTTGGACTTGTCTCTTAGGCGAGCTGCTTCCTCGAAACGAAGCTCATCTGCCGCCTTCTTCATCTTCTCCCTTACCAGTTTCATGACCTCATCACTCTTGCCCTGCAAAAACAGGAGGATCTCATCGATCATCTCCCGATACTCTTCTTGAGAAACATGACCCGTGCAAGGCCCTATGCAACGATGGATATAGTAGTTGAGACAGGGTCTTTCCTTCTTTTCGATCGAACGCTCAATATCTCGTTTACACGTCCTTATCGGATAGATCTCCTGAAGCATATCCAAGATATCGTTGAGGGCGAAAACATTGGTATAGGGACCGAAATAACGACTTTCATCCTTGGCTATCCTTCTGGTTTTAATCACTCTGGGATAGCTTTCCTTGACCGTGACCTTGATATAAGGATAGGTCTTGTCATCGCGAAGCAGGATGTTGTAAGGAGGATTGTACTCCTTGATCAAATTATTCTCAAGGATCAGAGCCTCCATCTCTGTATCGGTGACGATATAATCGAAATACTCGACGTTGCGGACCATCGCATTTACCTTGGCGTCCGTGTGTCCGGACTTTCTGAAATACTGACTGACCCTGTTCTTCAAAGAGATCGCCTTTCCTACATAGATGACCTTATCCCTATCATTCTTCATCAGATAGACCCCCGGCACAGCCGGAAGGGTCTTTATCAACTTTTGTATCTTCTCCGTCATTTCAACTCTCCCGAATGGAAACGAAAACTCCGTTTCACCCTTCTTCTACTGCTTTTCCTCCACTTTTTCCTCTTCGGGAAGATCCTCCAAAACAAACTCCCCTTCATTGAGGTAGAGGACATCATCCGCACCGCCCGCATCGACGATCGTGGTTTCCAACTTGTAGTTTTTTCCCAAGATCAGTTTGGAG
>JAUMWQ010000158.1 GCA_030529565.1 Filifactor alocis
TATAGCTACTTTCGGTTACTATAAACTTTTGAATATTTCGTTGACCGATGCCCTCTATATGACGATTATTACGATTTCCACCGTGGGTTACAAGGAGGTCGTCGATATGACCCCGCCCGCCAAGATTTTTTCTATCTTCGTGATATTCAGCGGTATCGGAATTGTGGGCTATACTTTTACCACCTTAGAAGTGATTATCCTGGAGGGAAATTTTAAGACAATTTGGAGACATAAAGTTATGAACAGTAAGATAGAAAAAATGAAGAACCATATCATTATTCCCGGAGGAAGCGAAAGTTCGGAGATTATAGCAGAAAGGTTTCTACGATCAAACAAGGATTTTGTGATCATCGAAAAAGATGAAAAGAAGTATGAGCATCTGATTGAAAAGAACATCCCTACACTTCTCGGAGATGCTATGGAGGAGGAATTTCTCAAAATGGCAGGAATCGAGAGAGCTTCAGGCTTTATCAGTGCTCTTCACACAGATTCGGACAATATCGTGGCAGTCCTAACCGCAAGACATATGAACCGTGAGCTTTACATCATATCGCGTTCGATCGACAAAAATTCCAGAGAGAAATTGATGAAGGCGGGTGCCAATAATACGGTCTCATCCAACGAGATCGGCGGCAACCGTATGGCAGCCATTATGCTTAGACCCACCGTTATCAGTTTCCTGGATGTTTTTACACGCGCAGGAGACATTGAACTCGATCTTGAAGATGTCATTATAGGAAGTGGTTCATCTATAGAAAATCAAAGTCTCAGGGATATGAGGATTCCTCAAAAAATCGGTCTCACCGTTTTGGCAACCAAAAAGAGAACTGCAGAAAAGATTCAGTTCAATCCCAATCCGGATGAGATTTTAAGGGTTGGAGATTCCCTCGTAGTACTCGGAACAGTCGAACAGATCTATCAACTTCGACAATTGGCTTTGGACAGCGGAGAGAGGAATTTCAATGTCGGATATTGAAATTTGATCGAAATATTACCGGTAACAGAAGGCGTCTAGTCGATAGCAGTGCATATCAAATAAGATGTTGTGTATAAAACAAAGAGGCAGTTCGATACCTCGATCCGCCTCTTTGTTTTTTCTCAAATTTATATCGTTATCGACTAAAGTTATCCGGTCGTGCAGGTTGAACTCTATCGTTACTCGAAACGTTTTCGGTAAATATATATGCTATATACCCAATCTTTCTAAAAAATGATGGTCTTCTTCCGTATATACGTTTACCCCGTCTATCCACACGCCTACTACCCTTGCATAGATGTCCATAGGATCTCTGTCCCAGACAACGAAGTCCGCATCCCTGCCTTCCTTTATCGAACCCACCTTGTCATCGATGCCCAGGATCTCAGCCGGACTGATCGTGATCGCCCTGAGTGCCTCTCCTTTAGGGAGCCCCGCCTTATGCGAAAGGATGGCCCAAAAGATCAGAGAAGACTGGGGATGTACGGGATGGTCGGTCATGATCGCAAACGGGATCCCTGCCTCATAAAGCTTCTTGGGGGTATCGAAGGTCTTGTTGCAAAGTTCCACCTTCGTATTGAAGCCGAAGGTCGGTCCTACCACGACGGGAAGTCCGCTATCCTTGATATAGTCGCTGATCAAGTGTCCTTCGGTGCAGTGATCCAAGCTCGCTTTAAGATCAAACTCTTTGATGATGCGAATGGCGGTAAGGATGTCATCCGCCCTGTGCGCATGGACTTTCAGAGGAAGTTCTCCTTTTATAACCGGAATCATCGCTTCCATCTTGCAGTCATACGCAGGTCTACCTGAATAGTTGCTTGCTTCATCTCTACGCCTCATATAATCCCTTGCTCCTTCCAAGGTCTCACGCAGGAGAGCCGCGATCGCCATCCTCGTCATCGGAGCCTTACCATGGCTCCCGTAACACCTCTTGGGATTTTCTCCGAAAGCACATTTCATAGAGCTCGATTCTCGTATAACCATTTCGTCGACCGATCTTCCAAAAGTTTTGAGGATGGCAAACTGTCCTCCCAGGACATTGGCGCTGCCCGGTCCGCTCGAAACGGTCGTGACTCCGCCTTTCAAGGCCTTCTCAAAAGCAACATCCATCGGATTGATCCCATCGATGGAGCGTAGGTTCGGTGTGACCGGATCCGTGATCTCGTTTCCGTCCTCTCCTTCAACCCCGAGGTTTTCTTCCCACATTCCCAGATGACTGTGTGCATCGATCAAGCCGGGGGTAACATAACAGCCTCCCAAGTCGATCTCTCGAGAGTCCTCTGTCATCTCCTGCAAGGAAGCAAACTTTTTATCTTTTACAAAAAAATCCTCTTGTACAAACTCTCCCCTGTCCGTATCAAACACCTGTGCATTTAAAAATTTCATCTTAACTACCTCCATTGTTTTTGTTTCGATTGTAATCCCCTTATTTATATCGACATCAACGATTTGAATTTTGCGTGAGATCCGTTTTTTGCAGGCACACGATCGATAGAAGCTCTTCTGTCACGGATCAGAGTATAACTGAAAAAAGTCGCTCCTACCTCTCTTCCCTAAAAATCCGCTTGGAATATTGAGCTTTGAGAAAAAAGTAGGTAAGCGGAACCAAATACATATAGATTGCATAGGGCATGGCGGAAATGCTCACTCCCAAAAACGAGAGAGGAACCGTACAGCCTATGCTCCACGGAATAATGCAGCCTATGAGGATGACGGAGTTCTCAAGGTCGATCATAAGCTCTTGCTTATCCGCTCCCAGGTCAAAATACGGTTTCTTCATCAGATCACAGGTCATCAAGGTGGCTATCGTCTGATTGCAGAAGATCGATGTCATAAGGATGCTCGTAATGACCATAACTCCAAAACGCCCCATCCTTGTACAGGCCTTGTTTAAATTGTCTTGGATCTGTTTAAGCATCTGCGTTCCGCTGAAGATACCGGAATAACTGCTCGATATCAGGAGGATACCGACGATCTGAAGCATGGAGACCAAACCTCCCCCGTTGAGGATGGAGGCGAGGCCTGAACCCGACGCACGGTAACCGAAGATACAGATCTTTATCACCTCATAGAGGGCGACCTTCTGAACCAGGCATGCGACCGCAATTCCGCTTACGATGCTTATCATCATGGAGCGGATGACCTTGACCTTAAACAGGGGAAGGACGAGCATAAAGATCGCAGGTACAAAGGCCCAGAGCGAAAGAGAAAATTCGCGTTCAAAGGCGCGGACCAATTCTTCATCGACGGAGCTGATCGGGTTTTGAAACGAGATCAGGGTATAGATCGCCAAGGTGATAAGAAGGGCGGGCAATCCTGTCTTCATCATAAGTTTGACATTGTCATAGATCTCGGTGTCCGTAATACCTGCAACCATATTGGCGCTTGAAGATACCGGCGAGCACCTGTCTCCGAAATAGACTCCCGACATGATCACACCTCCTGCAATAAGAGGGTCTACATTTCCACTTCTCGCAAGAGTCATAAAGATTACTCCGACCGTCCCTGCAACCCCGAACGAGGTTCCCAAGGCATAGCTGAGCAGACAGCAGAGCACAAAGGTGATAAGCAGGAACAAGGAGGGTGTGATGATCTTGATCCCGTAGTAAACGAAGATGCTTATGGTCCCAGACACCCTCCAGACTGCCGTGATAAAGCCGATGGTCAACATCACCTTGATAACGACAAGGGAGTTTTTATTGGAGTCTACGCACATCTTTACAAGTTCCGAAAACGAGAACCCCCTCCTCATCGCGACGAGGATGAACCCCACCAAGCCGAGAAACAATGCAGGGATCATCGAAAATCCCTTGATGATCGTCATTACCATACTTGTCATAAATACAAAAAACACAAGATATAAATCCACTCTATCCACTCATTTCTATATAGTTTTTTATCGTTCTTCGGAGGAAGACACCCTCATATTTTCCCTCCCGACAGGAAATAGCCTATTTTAACGAAAAACGCTCCATAAGATCCCACAGTACATCTGCACGGTAGATCTCGTCATCGAGCAGGTCATCCCACTCTTCTTCAAGTTCGTCCGAACGTCCAAGAATCCACTCTAAGTGCATTGCGGCCTCCTCATAGTTTTGCTGAACAAAGCAATATTCCCCAAGGATGCAGTGGGCCTTCACCTTGCTTACGATGTCGTCCTCCTGCAAGTCGACAACGAGTTTGAGGTTTTCTGCCGCCTTGTCAAAATCTCCCTTGGACAACTGCAAGACCGCTTTTTTTAAGTACAGTTCCGCGTTCATTTGATCTTCTCTCCCTTTCTTTCTATACCTCTTCCCGTGTGAGCAACAGAAAGAAGGCTGTATTCTCCTAATATATGGACTTATTTTACCACTTCTTCCCCGATCAGTATAGCACCAAAATTCGAATTTGAGATCGAAAGGTTATACTATTGTTCATTCACATTGACTACTTGAGTCCTTTGAAGTATATAGTCCACCAAACGAGTTTTCAGTAATCATCTGCTCTATATACCTGATATTTCAAACGGAGAATGACGTTAACAACGCTTATGATCGAACATCCTCAAAGCCTTGACAAAATCGTTGTACTTCCTCCCGTTGAATTGCCGGTTATCCGTCTAATGCTATCCTCCAAAAGAAGTATAGAAACAGTTATTCCGAGACCGCGAAAATCCCTCTTATCTTCTATGGGTCACAGATTGTTTATATCCACTATTCAAAAGAATAGTAGTATCA
>JAUMWQ010000159.1 GCA_030529565.1 Filifactor alocis
ATGTGTGATATAAAACAAATTTTTTTTATGAGTATGGATATGGCCACACTTTTATCGTAGAATGGTATCGACCATATCAACAGGTTTGCTTTTTGGGAGAATATTGTAAGCGGAGAGAGATGGACATAAAAATCGTTTTTATTATGTTCATATAAAAACAACGGTCTTAATCATTAATAAACAAGGGTTATATATAAAAAAATATCTATGATTCAAACTTATTCACTTTATGAAAGAAACTCTTGTAGAAAAGAAAGAATAAAATGGTATTATTATAGATAAGGAGTGATGGACATGGAGTTTAAAAAATCGGATTACTTATTCAAACAGGCCAAGGAGATTATTCCGGGAGGAGTAAACAGCCCGGTCCGCGCCTTCGGTTCCGTGGGAAGAAACCCCGTCTTTATCCAAAGAGCGAAGGGAAGTTATCTCTATGATGTCGATGGGAACAGATACATCGATTACATCTCCTCCTGGGGACCGATGATTTTGGGGCACTGTGATGAAGGACTTAACCGGATTGCAATCGAGGCCTTGGGCGAAGGGATCTCTTACGGGGTTCCGTCCGAGATCGAGCTTGAGATGGCTGAGAGGATCGTGGACGCCTATCGGGGGATCGATATGGTCAGAATGGTAAATTCAGGAACAGAGGCTACCATGTCGGCGATCAGGGTCGCGAGAGCTTATACCGGACGAAACAAGATCATCAAGTTCGAGGGTTGTTATCACGGACATTCGGATGCCCTTTTGGTAAAGTCGGGGTCGGGAGCCTTGACCTTCAATGTTCCCACAAGCCCCGGAGTACCCGAGGATACGATCAAGCATACCTTG
The DNA here is from genome assembly GCA_030529565.1 of Filifactor alocis. Lineage (GTDB taxonomy): Bacteria > Bacillota > Clostridia > Peptostreptococcales > Filifactoraceae > Filifactor > Filifactor alocis_A. The sequence continues at coordinate 832 of JAUMWQ010000159.1, forward strand.
GTTTGCAAGTTCAACGACATCGAATCGGTCCGAAGGGAAGTCGAGCAACACGGCTCTGACATCGCCTGTGTGATCATCGAGCCGGTGCCGGGCAATATGGGAGTGGTTACGCCTAAGACGGAATTTTTACAAGCCTTGAGAGAACTTACATCGAAAGAGGGTATCGTGCTGATCTTCGATGAAGTGATCACGGGGTTCAGACTCTCCTACGGAGGTGCTGCGGAGCTGTTCGACATCGTACCGGACATGGTCTGTTTCGGTAAGATCATAGGAGGAGGTCTTCCTGTCGGTGCCTATGCGGGCAAGAGGGAGATCATGGAGCAGGTGTCGCCGAGCGGAAGCGTCTATCAGGCGGGGACTCTGTCGGGCAATCCTTTGGCGATGAAGATGGGTTGCTATGTACTTGACAGACTCAGCGGAAACACCGGAATTTATCAGTCTCTCACGGATAAGGCGAAGAGGCTGGAAGAGGGTTTTCAAAAAAATATTGAGAAGTGCGGGATCAAGGCGAGGGTCAACCGTTATCACTCCATGTTGAGTTTGTTTTTTACCGATAAAAAGATCGATTCCTATGAGAGCGTCATGACCTCCGATGTCAAACTCTATGCGGCCTACTTCCGAGCCATGCTCGAAGAAGGCATCCTGCTTCCGCCGGCTCAATTCGAGGCGATGTTTATGAATATAACTTTGACGGATGAGGACATCGAGAGGACGATAGAGAGCAATTTGAAGGTGATGTCGGATCTGATGGACAGATAAGTAGGATTTGAGCAAACACGTCGTAGGAGAGGACTTTGTTACCCGGAATATGACGAAAAGGAGATGAGAAAATTGAAAAAGGCAATTATTGTGGCGAGTTTCGGTTGTTCTATGGAGGACGTAAGGGATAAGAACATTAAACCGATTGAAGAAGCGGTGAAAAAAGAGTATAAGGAGATGGATGTATTTCGGGTATTTACTTCCAATATGATCCGAAGAAGGCTCGATAGCGAGTTCTCTCTCCATATCATGGATATGAAGGAGTGTTTGGAGAATTTGAAGCAAGAAGGCTATAAGGAAGTTTTCGTTTTGCCGACTCACATCATCCCCGGAGTGGAGTATGAAAAAATCACAAGGGCAGTTTCCAAGTATGCAGACAGTTTTGAGAGCATAAAAGTCGCAAGACCGTTTTTGGATGACAGAATGGGCGAAAAAGAGGTTGAAGTACTACTCTCCTTCCTGTCTGACAAAAGAGGAGAAGAGGGTTCTGCCGTTGTCTTGATGGGGCACGGCTCAAATCACGAAGCTCATAGCTACTATGCAAAGTTTGAAAAACTTCTTAAAGAAAGAGGGGAAGATCACTATCTTATCAATGTCGAGTGGGCGGACTTTGTGGAAGATATTTATGAAGTCCTAAAGCAAAAAGGCTACAGCCATATCGATCTCTATCCCCTTATGATCGTAGCAGGAGATCATGCCATCAACGACATGGCTTCGGATGAAGAGGATTCGATTAAGACAAAGCTTAAGAGTCAGGGTTTTTCTGTCACTGCTCACTTAAAAGGTTTGGGTGGAGAAGAACAGTATCACAAACTCTGCTTGAGCCGTTTGGCGGAAATTATGAATTGACACCAAAACCAATTAAAATATCGGGTCTATGAAATGTATAATTATGAAGTATAATTTTTGAGTAAATGAAAGCAAAAAAACGGAACCAGGACGTTTTTGGAATTGAAAACCAGGTCGTGGAGCTTGGAAACGGAACTTTTTGATGATCAAACAGTTTATTTATAATCGATATTTTGCTCATTTGAAAGGGCTTATCAAACTCCATAACTCACCGCGTTCGCCCTTTGGGGCTACGCTATGCTCCTTTTCGGCTGATTACAAGCTGATCTTGCTCTTTGGAGTAGAGCGGTTGTTCTTCGTTTTTTGCTTTCATGTCCAAGGCCCACATAAAAAGCTCTCATACAGGCAACATAGGAAATGCAACGGGGAGTAGTATAGAGGAATATCGGGATGATATCCCGGTTTTCCCTTGGAGAGAGATGAGGATTCCTTTCTGAGGAAGTACGCAAATAGTTATAACAAGATGTAGGAGCGGGAGAATTTTATGCACGAGTCAGCAAAGAGAATTATGTTTCAGGGAACTTCATCAGGTGCGGGCAAGAGCCGCTTGGCGACGGCGCTCTGTCGGATTCTCCACCAAGACGGACACAGGGTCGCCCCCTTCAAGGCGCAGAATATGGCGCTTAACTCGTATATTACGACGGACGGCAGAGAAGTAGGAAGAGCTCAAGCCGTTCAGGCGGAAGCGGCAGGGGTGGAGCTCGATGTGAGGATGAATCCCGTTCTTCTCAAACCGAGCGGGAACAGGATGACCCAAGTCATTGTAATGGGAAAAGTCTATCGAAATATAGAGGCTCACACCTACTACAAGATGAAAAAAGAGGTTCGGCCCTTTGCAGAACAGGCCTTTGACGAGATCGCACGGGAATATGAGTATCTGGTGATGGAGGGCGCGGGAAGCCCGGCCGAGATCAATCTGATGGAAGATGATTTTTCCAATATGGGTATAGCAACGTATGCAAAAGCTCCCGTCATCCTCGTTGCGGATATCGACAGGGGAGGAGTTTTCGCGTCGATCTATGGAACGGTCATGCTTCTTCCTGAAGAAGAGAGAAGGCTCTTTAAGGGGATCATCATCAATAAGTTCAGGGGAAGAACCGATACCTTGCTTTCGGGGATCGAGAAAATAGAGAAGTTGACCGGGATACCGGTTCTAGGCATCCTGCCTTACCGGGAGGATATCCGGATAGAAGAAGAGGATTCTCTGGCGGAGAGTTTGAAGAGGACTACAACTTCCGCGGATATCCGCATCTGTGTCCCTTGGACACCCCACTTGTCCAACTTTACCGACTTCGATGTCTTACGAAACTACGAGGATGTCTCCCTGACTTATGTTAAGACTCCGGCAGAGCTTCAAGATTGCGATCTGATCATCTTACCCGGTTCCAAAAATACGATCGAAGATATGAAATACCTTGAGGAGAAGGGATTGAAGGAAGAGATCTTAAGGCTGCACGGAGAGGGGATCGCCCTTTGTGGCATCTGCGGAGGCTATCAGATGCTCGGAACCAAGATCCTGGATCCTTTACATTTGGAAGGGGATGAGACTGAGATAGAAGGTTTTGGACTTCTGAAGGCTACGACTCTTATGGAGGAAGAAAAGATCACCTCCCGAGTACGAGCGAAGATCCTGCCCGTCAAAGAGGAGGATTCCGTCTTTTATATCCCAAGCGAGATGGAGGTCGAAGGCTACGAGATCCACTGCGGAAGGACCGAGGTTAAGGAAGAGCGTTTCTCAAAGATCATAGAGAAGTCGGGAGCAAAAGTTTCTCTTTCGGACGGGGCGATAAACAGCCGGGCAAATGTCTTTGGCACCTACCTCCATGGCATCTTTGACAATGCGAATTTTATGCAGGCGATCCTGAACAATCTTCGCAGAAGGAAGGGCTTGGCACAGAGGCAGGAAGAAGAGGATTACCGAAGTTATAAAGAGAGGCAATATGATAAGCTGGCCGATGAGGTCAGGAAGTACATCGATGTTTCCAAGATCTATCGGATCATGGACGAAGGGATCGATTAAGGATTGAAATTCGCCGTAGCGATAAGTATTCGCTCGGCGTTTTTGATATGGGAAAAAGGAGAAATTAAGACGAAATGTAAACCAAGCAGGAAAAGTAAGGAAAAACACCTGCCCTATTTCTTTTCAGAGGGCATCGACATTAAAGGATCTACTACACTTTTGTCAAAAATTTGTGGAAATATTGAAGTCCATATCTTGAGCAGAGGAGAAAATTGTGTTATATT
>JAUMWQ010000160.1 GCA_030529565.1 Filifactor alocis
CAGTTCTTCTCCCGTCGCTTCGGTGTCTACATCGTAACCGTAGCTTCCTCCGCCGTTTCCTCCGGGTGTATCGGGTTTGGCATTCTCGATGGTATGGATGATCATCCTCAATTCCCTCTCGGCCTTGGCTACCTCCTCCGGTGAAGCGTTCTCATCGGCAAAGATCCTGCGCGCCTGCGCCATCTTCTCTTTGAAACGCGCAAGATCTTCCGGTTTCGCCTTACTCGTATCCAAGATCTCTCCTTCCGAGATGGCAATTCGAAGGGTCTCTTTACTCGATTCGCTGTGTTCTATCTCATCTTGTGTAAAATCGATCTTATCCACCTTTCGAAGCAGACGATAGTCCAACATCAAAACAGCATCCTTATAGAACAGCTTATACGGATCTCCTTCCGGATTGCTGATGGCATTCATCGCATCGACCGAAACACGGATATATCTTCTCGGAGATTTCGGATACACTTCCACCGGAATGGACAGGATCCCCGGGAAGGTATGTTGATCTCCTTCGATCCCCGGTCCCTCGTAGGTGGATAGTACCTTCGCCTCCCTCGCTCCTCCGAAAACATCAAGCCCGTGGGCACTCAATTCCGCCCTCGTTATCTTCTCAAGTCGGGGGGAGTAGTAGTCAAGTTTCAGCAAGTGTCCCAAACTGTTCATCGCACTCATCGGCTGTAGTTTGATCTGAAGGTTCTGCCTTCCTCCTTCTACGAGCAAAAATCCCGTCTTATGCACCGCTCCGTTTCCCATAGACAGGAGGTTCTCATCTCCAAACTGTCTGAGCTGGACAGGCACTTGATAGATCCCGTCCTCCAGCTCCGGTCTACTTGCAAAATCCTTGGTGTTTTTTAAGTTTTTGATCTCCGTTTTTATTTTTTCGACTGCCGCCCTGCACATCTCCGGCGTTGCCGAAGCATTCTTCAATACAGCCTCTTCGATCTCCTTGACTATTTCGTCAAAGTGTCGCAATGACTCCGGCTCACGAAAAGCACGCACCTCGTTTGTCTTTGCCTTCTTCAGCTCCGATCTCAGGATCTGCTTTTCGGGGAAGTCCCCTTCCTGGGTCTCCAAGGTCAACAGAGCTTCTTCCAGCGAATAGAGAGCCTCCAAAAGCCCTTCCTTCGTTGCCTTGACGTCCCCATACATCGCCTTGCAGGTCTCTAATCGCGCCTTGACCTCTTCCCTGCTTTCCAAAGAAGCACTGTGCAGATTGCCTTCCTGTTCGCCAAAGGCGATCACTTCGCCTGCCTTCCGGCGCAGTTCGTCCATGGAAAGATGGTTGTCGTCCGAATTTTTCTCGGCGATACACAGGATGGAGCCGGACTCTTGAAACTTTGCACCGAGATAGATTCCGTCCTGCTCCATTACCCCTTCGCCTTCCGCCTGTACCAATCCTCCATCCTTCCAGAGATAGAGTTCGATCTTTTCTCTATTGACATCCAAGACGGAGAGATCTCCCTTTTTGATCCTCTTAAATCTCAGAAACGCCTTGGCTTCTTCCTTCAGTTCTACCTCCTTCTCTCCTTCCATCGGAGTCAGACGCAGGGCGATAAACCTCGCGATATTCCTCTCCTTCATCGCCGACTTCAAGGCAGGATAGTTCGCTTCCTTCTTACCCAAGACCTCCACCTTCGTATACATATCGTAGTAGGTCTTCTGACCGATAAGACTCATCTCCGCCTGCAAGCTCTTGCCCAAGACCGTAGCTCCGAACTCCTGTCCTCCTTCCTTTTCCAGCTTGGATACGCGAACGGGGAGTTCAAGGGTCTCGGAGCTCTCATAACCCGGAGCAAATGCCTTGACCTTGATCACATGGTCTCCCCCCTTCTTCCAATCATCGGGGAGGATGTACTGGTCTTCCTTGGGTTCCGTTATCGTATTATCAGTATTCGTCCTGAAGGTTATTGAGAAGTTCTTGGGATCTATCCCGTCGCCACCACTGCTCCATCTCATCTTGGGAGAAGCCTCCGTCGGCTCACTGCCGTCAACGGTAAAACGGAGGTCTACGGAGTTCTCTCCCATCTCGGATTGGGGACAATGCAGATTCAGGGTCGAACCTTCCATAAAAAGAGAAACGCTGTATCTTCCGCTCTCCTCATCCTTGTTCCATTGGATGCCATCTTTTCCGATCGTGAGTTTCGTCTCCTTCTCCGAAACCTCCCTCAGGGTCGAAAGATCCGGTACCAAGCGGCAGAGGGTATGGTTTCTGATCGACTCGGGATAAATATATTCTCCTTCAACAATTCCACCTTCATACACGGTCTTGCTCATCGAATAATAGTACAGGGCATTGTCCAAACGTCTGGGATGAAAGGTCAGCTCTCCCGTCTGAACCTCAAAGCATCCGCCCCCCTGTTTCGGTTTCAGGCTCAGATCCAGGACCTCTCCTTTTTTCGGTCGTCCGGACTCGTCTACCGCAACAGCTGCATAGTCGACCTTTGCCGTCCTCACAGTCTTAATGGCCTCCTTCTCCTCATAGGAGACGAGAAGGCTCGCCACAGCCTCTATCCTTCCTTCGCTGTCGGTGCTGATCTTAACGGGAACAACTCCCTTTGAATAATCATCGCTCCAATTCCAGACGGACATCAGTTCCTTACCTCTTACCGTTGACATATCCGGAACCACCATTCCTTCATATTCCATGGGTTGAATATCGAAGTTCTGCAATTGAGGATGGCGGAAATACCTGTAGTCCATAATATATTCCCGGTTTGCTTCCAAGGAAGGAAGATCTTCTCCTTTTTTGAAAGTAAGGGGATACTCCCTGATTGAAGATACCTTGCCGTCTCGGACCGCGACCGCCCTCAAGCTTAGCTCCCCTTCCTCCTCGGAGCTGAGTTCAAAGGCATCTATGTACGGATTCATTGCTTGAACCGATGCCTCTGTCTCATCGATGGTGATCGCCGAATCGGTCGTCCAGTAGAGACTTCCTTCGCCTTGAAGGCTTACCCTTACCGTCTCCCCCGTATTGTATGCCGACTGCACATCCTTCGGTTCACTGACCTGGAACATTTGCATTATAATTCCAAAAAAAGGGATCTCATCTTCTTCTCCTATAACTCCCATCTTAAAAGTCTTATTATTGACCTCATCGGGGATATTGCCCGAGTAGTCGTCCTTCCCCACAAAGTCATCGGGAGACGTCGCTATGATCTCCGGCGCCGAAGGCACAGCATCCTGCGCAAAACCTCTTGCTGCAGGAGACAGTCCTCCGACTATCAACAAGGTCGATACAAAAAGCGCCAGCGGCCTCTTCAACCTTCCAAAAATTCTATTCATCTTCCATCCTCCTTTACTTAAACATCATTCAAGGCCCTCCCTATTTGATCAGGAAAGGCCTGAATAACTCTCTATATTTATTCTTTATTTAGGCTCAAACCAAAGATAGCAAGTTTTCTGTCCATGAAAAGAAACATTGTTGTTAGGATCTCTTAATCGGACATTAACCTGTGTTCTGTGTACACCGGACATATTAAAACCTGTTTTATTGAAAAGATAGTAGACTGGCATATATTCCGGATTTGTAATAGAAGAGCCTTGCACATAAGCGTTTTTCAGATTTTCGGGAGCAATGACCCTTCCGAACTGATTGTAGCCAACGCCCTGTACGCCGGCAATCTTTAAGTAACCAATATATCCGGTCTTTCCGCTATATTGTGCTTCTTTCACATATACCTTAAGTTGATTGGGATTATTTAATCTTGCTCCGTTAAAAGCCTTATCTCCGTGTCCGCCCGGAATACGAATCCATCCCAAGGGATCCATATACGCTTTTACATTGTGTGTAGCGTCTGTAGCTGTACGAGGTTGCGCATAACTCAACGCCGAAAGAGAAAGCAACATCATAATCATGGCAAGCACCATAGCAATTCTTCTTGTTTTAGCCATATCTGTTTCCTCCTTGTATCATGTTTTGTTTGTATGGTCTGCCCTATATCAAAAAATTTATCTTTCCGATATCGACAAACTTTTACATTCCGATAACTTTTATCAACGTCTCCCGATATGCCGTTGAAAGCTACAGACCCGCGCGCTGTCCACATATGCTCCCATCCCGTTAGGATACCACATATCAAAACCCCATCCATAACAACGAAATGTCAAGTCCCCGGAAAAATATGTATCGTTATTGAAGAAGTTATAGTTGATAATTGTTATCGTTATTATTGTATAATATTTATCAATTATATTCAAGGATTTTTTTAAAAAATATTTTTTCGTATTTATATTTTAGGATATTTTCAATGCTTATAAGGATATAATTTTTTTGCGTATATTATTGAACACTTTTTTCGAATGAAAAAATCTTTGAATCGGGATAAATTTATATCAATAAATTTATATTTATCTCTCTTCTTTCTATGCCACAGGGTTTTGACCAACAAAACCGTTACATATTATTTTTCCAGTTATACAATTCGAACCACACAACTCCCAAAGGCTAAAATTATAATATTTTCGTTATTTCCATTAGAGAATAGAATTAAGGAAACCCCACACAAAGGGAGACTTGCGATTTTTCTTCGATTTTATAACATGCAAAGATTTATCATATCAACATTTTCAAAAATTTGATCCCTCGTACAAATCGATTTTTGGCTGATTTTTCAAATTATACTACTATTCATTTGAACAGTTGATATCGAAGATTTTGACTTCATCAAACC
>JAUMWQ010000161.1 GCA_030529565.1 Filifactor alocis
GGTAATATCCCTCTACAAATACGAAACAGCGCAGATCAAGTAGAGGTTGCTGATATAAATGGTTCAAGCAGATAGCACTACAGGGTCGGATGATGCTAAGGCTATGGAGGGGTTGAGATTTGTCATCGACTTTTATATAAGCCGTTTTTCGGCTTGAGACGACTTGGATAAAGCTTTGCAAACCCGATTGCATATCACTATAGTTTGAAGAAAATATGACTTCATTGTAGAGGGAGTTATTTGCGATAGGAATATTACATAATTGAAACACTATGATTAAGAAGATACCGCATAATTCGAAAAACCGGTATAAAACCAATTTTACACGAAGGATGACATTTTTAAAAATATTGATATGAGAGATCTTCGTATTTTATAGAAGTAGGAAAAAATCAGAAACTTGCCTTTGTGCAGTGTTTCCTTAAGATGATCGGAAACTCTATTTTCGTTAGGCAACGAAGATGGTATAATATTTATGACGGGATCAGGCAGTGCGAGAAGGGCAGTATTTCTCTATCTGTTTTGAATTGCCGGGTTGAGCGAAATGTAGTCCTTGAATCCGTATGTATTTTAGGGCTGCGTCTTTTCGGGTGGAATTTTTATTGAAGAACAGTAGGAATACCGTCAGAGGAATATTGAAATGAAAAGGAGATCGAGCGATGCGGACAATAAAGGTAAGCAGAAAAGTGGATAAGTGGGAGTACAGAAAGTTTTTGTACCTGATACTGTTTCATAGGAAGGTGGGGGTCTTGGCTTATATCTTCCTGTTATCTTTGCTGGGAGGTTTCTTTATCAGCCGTACGGCAAGCGGTTTGGATCCCGTCAGAATGTTGGTTACAACGCTTATACTCCATCTTATTGTGGTGGTTGCCCTGGTTTTGAGATATGAAAAACGAAATATCAAGTTCAGCGGACTCAGTAAGATTGATTTTTACAATATCATTCATAATCTTACTTTCGAAGAAGATAGAGCTGTTGTCTCTTTAAAGGATCGGAAGGAACATGGAAGTTTCGCCTATCGGGATCTGGTTTTGGTTATGGAGGCCAAGACCATGCTGATCGTGTTTTTCGATAGGAATTTCGGTACCTATATTTCCAGGAAGGAAACTCCTAAAGAAGAGTATGAAGAGCTTCAAGAGTTTTTGAAGGAAAAGACGGGCGAACGTTATAAAAAGACCCGAAGTATTTTTTAGGAGAGACCCGGAGGAATATGAAGACAAACGAGGCACGTAATCATCTGTTCATTGTAAATACAAGATCGGGCAAGGGAGGGTCGAAACAGTACCTTCCTCTCCTCGAGGAATTGAAGAAAAAAAGAGGGGATGTCTTTGTTGAGACGACTGCAACGATAGAGGAACTCAGGGAAGTCCTGTCCTCCTATGCGGATATAAGCATAGCGCGAATATACGCTGTTGGAGGGGACGGTACGCTCTCCTGTTTGGTATCCGAACTCGTCCGTCGAGGGGATATGCGGATTGAGGTCGCCGCTCTTCCGGGAGGAACGGGAAATGACTACATTCGAAATCTTATGCCGAGATGGTTTTTTGCAGAATCCCCCGAAAAGCAGATAGAAGCGGTTATGAAGGCACGAGCAAAGAAGATCGATATCGGCAGGATTAACGAAGGTTATTTTGTCAATATTGCATCGGTGGGCTTGGATGCCGATGTGATCGAAAAGTCGCTCGCTTTTAAGGATAGTAAGATCCTGCCCCCGAAGCTTGCCTATGCATTCAGTGCGATCTATACGGTCCTCTTGCGCAAAAACAAGAAGTCGGCGACGGTTTATTTGGATGGGCAGAAACTGGAAGGAGACTATCTTCTGATTGCTATAGGAAATGGAAAGTTTTACGGTGGAGGGATCAAGGTGCTTCCCGAGGCTGAGTTGTCGAACGGATCTTATAGTATTGTTAAGGTGAAGCAGATGTCAAATTGGCGTATCCTTCGACTTGCAAAGGCCTTTGTTGAAGGAAGACATAAAGAGATCACGGAGATAGAAACTCTCACCGGAAGATATCTGCATTTTGTTGCGGATACGAAATTCTGCGTCCAATATGACGGAGAACTTCTTATCTCCGAAGAGGTCGAGATGGAACTTCTTCCTTCGGCGATCAAAGTCGCTGTTTTGTAAGAGGATCTCTATGCTAAAAACTGATGTCGCTGTTGCAATATTTGTTCTTCAAGCGCGAGATATTCTTTCGGTGTTGATGGAGTACAGATTATAGTATGATCTATTAAAATTTACAGGTTGAGTGCTTTGGAATATATCCTCCTCCAAATGTTTTTCGGAATTGATGGAGTGCAGATCATCGGTATAAATGATTCAAACAGATGACAAGGCAACACCGTATAATTCGAGCAAGTATCGTAAACCGATTTTTTGAGGATCCTATCTTCTAAAGGTTTCGTTTGAATAGAACTTTACTGAAACGATGAGGAAGAGGATCCTGTATCTTTGGAAGTGTTTCGTTAGGATCCCTTGAAGTAAAGAGGATTTTTTACTTTACACAAATGTGTGATATAAGGAAGCATTATTCACAAAAATATGTTTTTGTGGTATAATTTAGTGTTAGAATACGGGGAAGTTTCTTAATTTCGTTACTCGCTCGAAGTGTCGGGAACACAGGATGGATGACTGTTGAAAATAGCTTGAATAAGCATAAGATATAAGCCGTATAACGATGGGAGATAACGTCTGGTGCGATGGTATGTTGAAATTTATGGTAATTCAGACTTTGATGTTAATTCTTTTGGTTTATAACCGAGATAAGAAATAATGATAAATATCAATATGTCAGTACATTAGCAGCGTAGTAATATCTTCGAGGAGGTCGAAAAAAAGAGCAGGACCGTATGGTATAGAAGTTGAAAGGATGTCCGGTGAGATGGAGGTCGATCACCCTCTGGTTGTCGGGATAAAGGAGAGAATATATGAAAAAAACAGTAGGAGGACAGGCCCTGATAGAGGGGGTCATGATGAGATGCGGTGATGTCAAGGCGATCGCGGTTCGTAAACCCGACGGCGATATCATCGTAAAAAAGACGAAACCCAAGGGTTTTTTGCAGGACAGTAAGGTTCGAAAACTTCCTTTTTTGCGAGGATTGTTCGTGTTGATCGATTCGATGGTCGAGGGAAGCAAGGATCTGACCTATTCGGCAAACTTTTATATGGAGGACGAAGAAGAAGAGACGAAGTTCGACCGATTTATGAGAAAGCTGTTTGGGAAACATGCTGAAAAAGTGCTCAATGTGTTTATGACGTTGGTCTCCTTTGCTTTGACCATCGGTCTCTTCGTTGTATTGCCGACCCTCTTGGCTAAGAATTCCGCCGAAAAGACCTTCCTGGTTTCTTTGAAGGAAGGTGTGATAAAGATTTCGATCTTTGTCATCTACCTTTTTGCGATGTCGCAGCTCAACGATATTCGCAGGGTATTTCAGTATCATGGTGCGGAGCACAAGAGTGTCTATTGTTATGAACAGGGAAAGGAGCTGACGGTCGAAAATGTCAAGTCGATGAGTAGACTTCATCCCAGATGTGGAACGAACTTCATATTTTTGGTATTGATCGTCTCCGTATTGATCTTTTCCTTTGTCAACGTGAGGACTCTGTGGGCAAGGAGTTTTGTCAAGCTCTTGATGTTTCCCTTTGTCTCAGGGATCTCTTATGAGTTGATACGCTTAGCGGGACAGAAGGAAAATACATTTACCTCTCTGATGGTATATCCGGGGATGCTCCTTCAAAAAATTACGACAAAGGAGCCGGATGAAAGTCAAATCGAGGTAGGGATCGCGTCGATCAAGGCAGCGCTGGGTTTGGACGGTACGGAGAAAAAAGAGTATCTTCTAAGTGAATTGCAGACAGCGGAAGTAAAAACGAGCGGTGTGGGAAGTTGAACGTAAAAGAACTCTTGAAACTCGCAACGGAAGAACTGCAACATCTGGATACTCCGACCTTGGATGCAAGGCTCCTCCTGATGTATGCAACGGGTCTGGATACGATCGAACTTCTTATTTCGCCGCAGAGAGAGGTTGGAGCCTCGCAGATCGAGGTTTTTTTGAAGTTGGTGGAACAGCGCAAGGATCATTGCCCCCTTGCCTATCTGATCGGAGAGAAGGAGTTTTTCGGAAGGAGTTTTTTGGTAGGACCGGGGGTCCTTATTCCCAGAGCGGACACTGAGATTTTGGTAGAAGAGGTACTTCGGCGTCTGAAGATCGATGAGGATCTCTGCGGGATCGAAGTGGGAGCCGGAAGCGGAGCTGTCAGTATCAGCCTGCTCTGCGAGAGAGAGAGGCTCAGGATGACGGCTACCGATATTGAGCAGGTTCCCGTTCGGGTGAGCACGGAGAACGCAAGGAGGCATGGAGTTACAGACAGGTTCAAGATCAGCCATTCTTCTTTCTTTGATAAGGTGGAGACGGGAAGTTATGATTTCATTGTTTCCAATCCCCCCTACATCGATGAGGAAGAGATGGAGGACTTGATGGAAGAGGTAGTGAAATATGAGCCTCACAGTGCCCTGTTCGGAGGTGTTGACGGTCTCGACTTCTACAGAGAGATCGTGGATAAGGGAAGAAGTTATTTGAAGGAAGGCGGTTTTTTTGCCTTTGAGATCGGATATGCT
>JAUMWQ010000162.1 GCA_030529565.1 Filifactor alocis
GGGTCTTCGATAGAAGGCTATACCGATGCCTTCAAGCATAATACTGTTATCTATTAAGATCGTCCGGTCGTGAAGTTTGAATTCTGCGATTACTCAAAACGTTTCCGACAAACATTTATTCTGTTTGCCTGACATTTTAAATGGGGGAGAGTATAAAAAACTATTTTATAACCTATAGAATAAAAGAAATGGATATCAATATTTTCAAGAATTTCATATTTCGTACAAAATCAATTTTATGCCGATTTTTTGAATTGTGCGGTATCGCCCTGACAGTTGCATAAAGAAAAGACTTCATATCCGACCGCCCGTGTCCTTTATTGATAAAGAAGGGGGGATGTGATAAAATAAAATCGGACAAGAAAGAACGTATAAACAAAAGAATGAGGAAGTCCTATGTTTTTTAAAGAAGAAGTACATCGTGAAGCGTTGGATACACCCGTACCCAATGTGTTTTTTTCTCAGGTTCTGCCCATTGTAGAACCCTTGTTTTTGAAGATCTACCTCTACGGTTACTACCTGTGTCAAGGCGAGCAGGGTGAGACCTTCGACAATCGTTTTCTCGCCGAGACTCTCAACGTATCCCTCGATGATGTTATGCAGGCCTGGGACTTTTTTGAGAGCTGTAACTTGATCGCCAAGCACAGACCGGAGGGTGCCGATGTCTGGGACTATTCGGTCGAATTTAAGAACCTCAAGAGGTTTTACAATGCGCGAGGCGAAGTTGATGTTTCTCGGGAGAGGGCTTTGGTCTTCAAAAAAAATGAAGAATACGAGAAGATGTACGACAAGATAGAATCCATCCTCGGCATGATCATTATGAGTCATCAACAGAGGAGTATCAACGAGTACATCTCTACCCACAATATTTCGAAGGAACTTGTAGTGGAGGCATTCCGCTACTGCGTGCACAATCGGGGGTCGAGGTCGGTCAACCATGCGATGTCCATCTTGCGCATCTGGTACTCCGAAGGAGTTCGTACCGTTGAAGATCTCGGCGATTTTTTGATGCAGAGGGGAGAACGCTACGGGATCTACAAAAAGGTGCTGTCCTTCCTGGGCGAATACCGTCTTCCGACCAAGGCGGAGGAGAAGCTGATAGACAAGTGGATCGACGAATACCGTTTTGGGATCGACGTGATAGAAGAGGCCTTTTCCAGGGCGACGGCGATCAAATCTCCGAATATGAGGTACGTCGACGGGATCCTCCGCAATTGGAACGAGCAGACGGGAGAACTCAACCTCCAAAAGAAGGAAAATGCACGAAAAAAAGACCCGACCCTGTTTCGGATCCATATATTGGAAGAATTCGGCATTGCCAGAGATCCTCTTACGAAGGAAGACATCAAGGCCCTGCGTTATCTCTATGAACACTTCAGCCTCGAAGAGATCACCAAGACCATCGAGTATATGAAAAAACTTAACTACAAGAAAAACGTCAGGGAGCTGTATCGTCTGATGAAGTATCCGACGGTGGACGATATCAAACACCGTAAAGAAGACACCGGTGAGCTTGAGATCGGTCGTGAAGAAATACGGGAGGTCCTATCGAAGAAGAAATTGACCAAGCAGGAGGAACGGGAGAGGGAGTTGGAAGAAGAACTAAAACTTCTGAGCAAACTGCGGACCGATTGGAGCGAGGGATAGATGAAGGAGGTGTAAGTCATGGATAGAAACATACAACTCATCTACGAGAAGAGAAGGGATGCGGCAAGAAAGTACTCTGAAGAACGCAAAAAACAGATCTATCGAAACCATCCCCATATCGAAGAAATAGACAGGGCGATAGCCAATGAACATATTCAAATCGGTCGATCCAGGATCATGGGGATCGACACCCGTCCCATGGAGGAAGAACTCGAACGGCTTCGAAGCAAAAGAAAGATCTATCTGGAATACGCCAAATTAAATGAAGAAGATTTCAAGATCAGATATCTTTGTGAACACTGTAGCGATACGGGTTATCTTTTGGACAAGCAGGGAAGATACATTCCCTGTAACTGCCTTAAGGAACTTATCAGCAAGGATATCCGGAAGGGCTCCAATATGGGTTCACGCATCGAGAGGGAGAACTTTGAGTCCTTTAAAGAAGAAGTTTTCGATGATGAGAAGCCCATCGAGGTCGACGGAAGGACACTGACCCAACGACAGGTAATACGCAAGATCAGAAAAAATATGGAAGTTTTTTCGGAGAACTTGGGAAAAGGGGAAAAGAGCGTTGTTCTCTGGGGAAATACCGGACTTGGAAAAAGTTATATGTCCTGTTGTGTCGCCAAGAGGGCGATGGACGATTGCAAAACCGTGATCTACTTTACAGTAAGGGAGCTCATCCACTGTTTGGAGACCTACACCTTTCGCAGGGAAGAATATGAGAAATTCTACAAGCATTCTACGAGGAATTTGATCTTTGAGTCGGACCTGCTTATCATCGACGACCTCGGAACGGAGATGGTCAACCAGTTTGTAGAAGCCGAGCTCTTCCATATTATCAATTCGAGGATCGAAAAACAAAAGCAGATGCTGATCTCCACCAACAAAAGCCCCTTGGAACTGCGTGAACTGTATAAAGAAAGAATTTATTCTCGGATGGTAAAACACTTTAATTTTTATCGTTTTGTCGGGGAAGATATCAGAAGAAGGATATAGTTCTATTCTACTTCAAACCTTTTGCGGCACAGTTGTATTCCGTGATCAAGCTTTGTTTTTGGAAGTTATGCTTCTCTTATAGATATGGCATATCAGTCGAATAACAAGATAATACTATTCTCCGTTTGAAATGTCGGGTATGAAACATCTATCATTCTCAAAAAATACAATTTGAAGAGGATATGTATCAAAGCGTTCGACCTGTCAATTTTAAGGAGATACCGCATAATTCGAAAAAATAGCATAAAATCAATTTTGTATGAAGGATGAAATTTTTGAAAATGTTGCTATGACAGACCTTCGTGTTTTATAAAAACAGGGAAAAATCAGAGATTTGCCTTTGTGCGGTGTTTCCTTAATAGATAATAGTATAAAAAGCCTTGTAGTCCATAAGGACACAAGGCTTTTATAATCTACATAAATCTTGTAAGGTCGGGAAGATCCACCGGTCTTATCCGAAAAAGAGTATTTCTTCCTAAACTGAGAAGGCAAACTCCACAGCGCGTTGAGCGAGGATGAGTGAGGAGTCGAAGACCGGATGGGAGAGACCGTATTGTTCAAACAACAGAGGAGATTCCGTACAGCCTAAGATAAAGTGCTCTCCTCCCTTGTCGATAAAACGTTGGAGAAGACGCTCGAATGGAGAAACCTCCATTGGAGTTCCCGACTTGATGGCATAGAGCATATCCATGATCAGTTGTTTTTCATCTTCATCAGGCAGGAGAAGATCTGTCTCTTCCTGTTCAAAAAAACGCTCATAGAGTCCACAGGAATAGGTGCCCTTAGTTGCGATCAGAGCTACCTTCTTGATCTTATCACCTTGCTCCAAGACCTCCTTCACGGTTTCTTCCACGATGTGGAGGAAGGGAAGGGATACCTCTCTTTTGATCTCCTCGTAGAAATAGTGGGCGGTATTGCACGGCATGACCAGAAACTCCGCTCCGGATCTTTCCAAAAAACGTGCGGACTCAATCAAGGACTCCAACGGACTGTCCTTACCCGTAAGTATATAGTTGGTCCTGTCGGGGATGGTCGTCTTGTTGTCTATGATCATCGGAATATGCTCCTGATCCTTTGTGGCAGGAGTAAGTCGGATGACCTTCGTGGCGAAATCCATCGTCGCCAGAGGGCCCATGCCGCCGATCACTCCCATTAATTTAGCTCGTTTCATAAATTTGTATGTCCCTTTCCTTTTTGGTCGAATAAACTTCTCAAAATCCGTCGGCACTCAAAACAAGTTGTTTTGGGAAACACGGTACGAATACAAACTCTGATTTCCCTTTGAGTTTATAAAATGCGAAAGTTTGTCGTATTAACGTTTTAAGAACTCTATCCTTCGTACAGCATTGATTTTATGCCGTTTTTTTTGAATCGTGAGGTATTACCCTTATCCGACAGAACCGTTGTCATATCGATTTTGTGGCTGCGAAAAGTTGTTTTGTTTCCTTTGAACTAAAAATCTTCGATATCAATGACCTGAATAGCGGTATGGATACTTCCGTCTGTTCCGATGTTAGGTTCGATGACAAGTTCATCAAAACCGCCTTCGATACTTGATCGCTTGTATCATGAACAGTTCGATCGGATCTTAGCCTTGGTGAAAGAATTTGAAAAACCGAAGAGTAAAAAAAGTCTTCGGATAAGTGCATAACATTCTATACAGTGCTTATACTATATCATTTATAGGAGGAGAAAAAAAGTGCTTGTTCCAATTTTTCACTCCGAAATTCCGCTATCTTGCTTGAGATCTTCCTTCTGTTAAGAAAAACTCAAGAAGGATGTTTTTAAGAAGAGAGCTCGGTATTAGCGCTACTTTCTTCCTACAAAAAAATAAAATGACACGATGAACATCATGCCATTTTATCCCACTGTTCAAACATTCTGGTGTACCCAGAGGGATTCGAACCCCCGACCTTTTGGTTCGTAGCCAAACACTCTATCCAGCTGA
>JAUMWQ010000163.1 GCA_030529565.1 Filifactor alocis
ATGAGTCAAAACATGAAGAAAGAACTGATCGAATGGATAAAGGTCATTGTCATTGCAGGAATATTGGCAGTAGCTATCACCCATTTCATAAAGCCCACAATTGTAAAGGGCGTATCGATGTATCCGACGTTACAGCCGAATGATTATCTGATCATGAATAGAGTTGCATATAAGAACAAGCCGATTGAATATCTCGATGTGATCGTTTTCGAGTCTGATATCCTTTTGAATGAGAGTGACCCTGAAAGTAAAAAGGACTTGGTAAAGAGGGTGATCGGACTCCCCGGAGATCATATTTTGATCAAGGACGGTGATGTATACCGAAATGATGAAAAGTTGGAAGAACCTTATATCAAGGACGGAGTAACGGATAGGGATATCGAAGCGGATGTTCCCGAAGGACATGTGTTCGTGATGGGAGACAATAGACTTAATAGCAGTGATAGTCGTGATGAAGATGTAGGGATGGTCGATGAAAAGGTTATTATCGGAAAGGTCATCATTCGTCTGTTTCCTTTTAACAAGATCACAACAAACTTTTTAAACTAATGAGGAGTGGAGGCTCTTATGAAAATTCTTGCATCGAAGTCGGAACCCATAAATTTGGAACAGTATTGGAAGAAGGAGAGCGAGCTTTTTTCCACTAAGGCGATGGCTGCGATCGTGGACGGACGGCTTCGCCCCCTGGACCATACTATTGTTGAAGATACGCAAGTCGAATATATCGATATTACAAACAAGGACGGTAAGCGTATTTATATGACATCGCTTACCTTTCTGCTGATAAAGTGTTTTCACGAACTCTTCGAAAACGCTCAGATCACGTTGAAACACTCTCTGTTGAAGGGAAATTATTTCAAGGTTCACTACAAGAGAGCACTTAAGACAAAAGATATCTATGCTCTTGAGGAAAGAATGAGGGAGTATGTCAAAAAAGATGCTCCGATCGAGAGGATATACTATTCTTCTGAGAAAATTGAAGAGATATCGAAGGAAGCGAAGGCACCTTTTTCCTTGGATCTTATTCGCTATAAAGACTCAAAGGATGCTTATATTTACAAATTGGGCGATATGCAAAGTTATTATTACGGCTATATGGTTCCTTCTACCTCTTACCTGGACGTGTTTTCACTCAAACTTTACGGAGGGGGTATCGTCCTGCTCGGGCCGTCTGTGGATGAGGTTCGAGTGCCTACGAAGTTTTTTCCTCAGCCGAAACTCTTCCATGTCTACAGAGAAGCTGCAGCTTGGGCAGAGGTGCTTGAAGTACGAAATGTAAGTGAGTTGAATCGTTCCATTGAAAGTGGGCATTATCGGGAGATAATCCGTATCACTGAAGCGGCTCACGAGAAGAAGATCTGTGAGATCGCCGATATGATCTTGAAAAACAGGGAGAAGGGAAGGTTGATCCTGATCTCGGGACCGTCCAGTTCGGGAAAGACGAGTTTTGCTCATCGCTTGGAAGTGCAATTGAAAGTGAACGGCTTAAAACCGATCACGATCTCGATGGATAACTACTTTGTCGAGAGGGAAGAGACACCTTTGGACGAGAACGGGGAATATGATTTTGAATCCGTGCATGCGATCGACATCGGTCTGTTCAACCAACATATGGAGATGATCATTTCGGGAGAAGAAGTCATCATTCCTGAGTTTGATTTTATCGAAGGGAAGAAACGCTATCATGAGAGCAATCGAATGGTGGTAGATGAGGATCAACCGATCATCTTGGAAGGGATCCATGGCTTAAATCCTATGTTGACCAAGGACATTCCCGATGGAAATAAATTTCGGATCTATATCAGCCCTCTGACTCAATTGAACCTCGATGACCACAATAAGATCTCTACTTCGGATCTGAGAATGATCAGGCGTCTGGCTAGAGACACGAGGACGAGAGGAAAAAGTATACAGGCTGTTATCAGCGCTTTTGATAAACTCAGAAAGGGAGAGGACAAGTATATCTTCCCCTATCAGGAGAATGCCGACGTTATGTTCAATTCAGCCCTCATCTATGAACTCTGCGTTCTTAAAAAGACGGTTTATCCTATGCTTTCTTCCATTGGAGTCAATGATCCGGTATTTGTAGAGACAAAACGTCTGGAAAAGTTTTTGCAGTTTTTTGATCCTATAGAAGATGAGAGGGACATCCCTCCGACCTCTTTGTTGAGAGAATTTATCGGAGGCTCCACCTTGGTGGAAGAATAGATGATGAAGACAAAAAAGCTTGTTGATGCTGATCTTAAAAATCGGCACAACAAGCTTTTCTTATTTTCGGAAACTTTCAAAGTCTTCCTGTGATATCGTTCGGGTGTCAAGCATGGCTTCGAGAACCTCCTGTTGCCTTCGTTGAGCCCCTGCATAGTTTTTGGAAAGAGAAAGGAGACTGGGAGCATTGGGCAGTCCGGCTAAAAGACTCGCTTCATTCAAAGTGAGTTCCTTGGGCATCTTATGGAAATAGCCGTGAGATGCTTGAGAAATTCCGTAGTGGCCATCTCCGTAGTAGATGATATTAACATAGAGCTCCAAGATCTCTTTTTTTGACAAAACCTTCTCCAACTCATGCGCGATATAAAACTCTGCAAGCTTTCTCGAAAAACTTCGTTTGTGGCTGAAATACATATTTTTGGCAAGCTGTTGGGTGATGGTACTTCCCCCTTCGGTGAGCTCTCCGCGCTCAATGTTTCGAATTACAGCGCGTATCAATGCAAGATAATCTACAGCCCCATGTGTGTAAAACCTTCTGTCTTCAATGGAGTAAATAGCATTCAAAAAATCGGAACTAATGTCTTCGTAACGGACATAGTCTTTCTTAGAACGGAGAAACTCGACTTTCGATAACACAGGTTCCTTTTCTATGATATCGGTATAGAGAAAGTAACCGTACGAAGCTATGGAAAGAAAGATCACAGCAAATAGGAGGGCGATCGTTTTTAAAAAGAATCGAAGTATTTTAGAGGTCATTGTACACCGGTCTCCTTATAAAACGGAGGCCATTGAAGTATACAATGGCCATCCAATAATTCCATCTAAAAATTTACTTGAGAACAAGATCTTTTCCTATGATCCGTTTAAAGTCAGATAGAAGCAATTCTGCATCCCGCAACTCCATATCCGGATAGGTGGAAGCAGACAAGTCCATGATGACTTCGGTGTCCGTGATCGTAAAATCGATATTTTTGACGACATTATCCATCCTTTTGTCTAAGGATTCCGAAAGTTTTAAGATAACTCCCAGCTTTTCGATGATGGAGATATCCTTCTTTGTCAACAGAGAGGAGTATTTCTCAAAGTCGACATAAGAGTTATTTTTCCTATGGAAGGAAGCAGTGTAGGCACTCATCAGCAATTCCTTGTGAGAAAGACCGCAAATTGGTGCATTCAAGATCACCCAGAAAGAGTGATGATGATGATTGTAGTAGTTGATGATGATCCCGCTGTCATGAAGCAGAGCGCTGGTATTGACAATGTTATTCAAGTCAATATCACTGACATCGTCCATATCGAGGTAGGGTTTGAGGTTCATAAAAATCTCCATAGAAAGCCATCGAATCTGGAAGGCGTGCAGAGCATCGAGCTCCATGATCTTGAGGATGTTTTCTATCGAGTGCATCAGAGGGCTGCGTATAATCAGAATCTTGCTTTCCAGAAGATAATCGTAGAAGACCCCGTACTTGATATCTTTGCTGCATAGACAAAGTTCATCTTTGTTTAGAGCTTTCATCAGTTCCGATACAAAGAAGAGTTGAGAGCGAAAACTATTTCGATTGTGTTCGAAGAAACCCTCCCAGTGTTTCAGCTGTGAAGGAGAAGAAGAACCGCTCTTTTGATACATCTCATCTATCCCCTCAAGCGAAGTGGTATATCCGTGAAGGATATCCAAGGGATAGGAGCTTTCGATAATGGAGATCTTCGACACCCGTTCCATAAACTCTCCAATCGCAACGACGGGAAGATTTTTAACTTCCTCCAACCAAGGAATGGCCGAAAGAATGGAGGAGAGCTCCGAAAGAATTTCTTTCTCAGAAAAAGAAGGATCGAAGTTTTTCGGATCGAGAGACTCGAGAGAAACGGAAAAATAAGCCTCCTGTTTTCTGTTCTTCATGCGGATCAACTGCAGTTCGTTTCCTATAAGACCTACGATAAGCGCATTTTCATATCCTGTAAAAGCCGAAACGGACAGATAATTGTAATAAGCCTCTTTTTCACGGTTGATGACCTGTATGTTAAGGTTGATCCGTTTTTGGATCAAGTCGACAATGATATCGCAGTTGGTAGCATTTCGCAAGGCGTCTCCTGCGATCGTAATGATACGGCTTATCTTCTTTGAATCACAGATGGTTTTGTAGTTTTTCAAGATGTTGATCAGCGAGGAGATGTTGTTGCTGAGAATGTTCCCGTTAGAGTCCAGGTGTTCCGTCATCTTTATTGCTTCTGTATATTCTTCTACAAGGTTATAGGCATTGTTTTTGTTGAGTTTTATCTGGATCATTTTGACTGAGTCAGAGCAGATATGAATAATAGCGATTGTTTCCATTTTGATTACCTGATCTTACTTTAATTACTGTCACCTATTTGAATTAGCGTTG
>JAUMWQ010000164.1 GCA_030529565.1 Filifactor alocis
ATAGTTTCAACACCGGTGGAATAGGGGTCGTATCAATAAGGGATTTAGATGCAAAGCAGGAATTGTAAATAGAAAGCAAAAGCGGGAAAAATTCATCCTCTAAAAGTGAAAAGCTTGAAAATAACAGATCCCTCTGATATAATCTATACCGAAACAGATGGAAAAAGAGTATACGAGTGAAGGGTAAGACAGGATGATTTTTATAACGGAAAGCTCTGTATGGTTTTATAAGGGAATTTCCGCACTTAGCAAGACGGGATGATTTTTATAGCGGAAACATCCGGAGCATCGGTATGATTTGAGAAGGACAGTATAAAATTTCTTAAGGGATAACACCTTGTAATACGATTATCTAAGGAAACATCGCACAAAGATACAAACGGTTCTTTATTATTGTTTTACAAAATACAAAGAGGTTGTGAAATGAACTGTTTCAAGAACCTTGTTCCTAATGCGAACACGGGTTCAGGTTTACTTCGTGAATTGTGCGGTATCCTTCCAGTAAAATGCACAGGTTGAATGTTTTGAACTGTGATCCTCCAAATCGTTTTTCGGCTCTGTACACCCGGTATTTTAAACAGAAAATAGTGTGCTGACATATTGACGGTTATCTTTATTTCCTATCTTCAATATGAACCGGAAGAGCTCATATCAATGTCGGAATTACTCTGAATTTCAATATGCTGTTGCAATAGTATAAACCATAAAATTACCCCAAGAATAAAGGAGATGTGCAATAAATGAAATTAGGAATCGTAGGATTGCCCAACGTCGGGAAAAGTACCCTGTTCAATGCGATCACAAGTGCGGGGGCGGAGTCTGCCAACTATCCGTTCTGTACAATTGAACCCAATGTCGGTGTAGTATCGGTACCGGATCCGCGTTTGGATGCATTGGCGAAGATTTATGATTCGAAGAAGATCGTTCCCACCTATATCGAGTTTTACGATATCGCCGGTCTGGTAAAGGGAGCGAGCAAGGGAGAGGGTCTGGGCAACAAGTTCCTGTCCCACATCCGTGAGGTGGAGGCGATCGTTCATGTCGTTCGCTGTTTCGATGACGAAAACATCGTCCACGTCGACGGAAGCATCAGCCCGCTTCGCGATATCGAAACCATCAACCTGGAGCTGATTTTTTCGGATATGGAAGTTTTGGACAAGCGGATCCAAAAGACGAAGAAGATGGCAAAGGGAGATGCTTCCCTCAATAAGGAACTGGAGATCATGGATGCGATCTACAAGACTCTGGAAAACTCCCTTTCCGTTCGAACCATGGAGTTTTCGGAGGAGGATGCCGAGTTTGTCAAGAGTTTGAACCTCCTGAGCAACAAACCGATCATCTATGTGGCAAATGTCTCCGAGCAGGATTTCTCCACGGGGATCGAAGACAATGCCTATGTGAAGCAGGTACAGGACTTTGCTCAGTCGGAGAAGGCGGGTGTTGTTGCGATCTGTGCAGGGCTGGAGTATGAGATCTCTCAGTTGGACGAAGAGGAGAGAAAAGAGTTCCTCCAAGATATGGGCATCGGGGAATCCGGCTTGGACAAGCTCGTAAAGGAGAGTTACTCGCTTTTGGGCCTTATTTCGTTCTTGACGGCAGGTCCTATGGAGAGCAGGGCTTGGACGATCAAGAAGGGCACCAAGGCACAACAGGCGGCAGGGAAGATCCACTCCGATATCGAGAGGGGCTTTATCCGCGCGGAGACCATCGCTTTCGAAGACTTGGTCGCTTCGGGAGGCAATATGACAGCTGCCAAAGAAAAGGGGATCGTTCGTCTGGAGGGCAAGGAGTATGTGATGAAGGACGGAGATGTCGTTCTTTTCCGATTTAACGTATAGCTGTCTGTTGAGCGGGAAACCGGTAGAGGATGAGACCTTTATTTCTTCATACAAAGAAGAAGTGGTATCAAATGACGGGATGATCATTTGATACCACTTCTTTAGTTTACAGAAAAATCGCTATCATAGGATTTCTCTACACTTCATCTTGTACGGTAGCAGCTATGATGGAAGCTGTAGTTTGTTCCACCCTGTATCTCACAAAAAATGAAGAACTCTATTTTTTCTGATCTTCGGACTTCTTTTTGAGCCATCCGGAGATCAGAGGGGATACCTGCTTTTTTGATTTGGAGCTTACATACATTCCGATATGGCCTGTGGGGATACTGTGGGTCTCGATATCCTTTGTTCCTACATATTGCTCCAGGGGTTTGCTGGCGGCAGGGGGAACGATATGATCCTTTTCTGCATAGATGTTTAGGACGGGCATGGTGATGTTTTTGAGATCCACCTGTTTTTTGCCTATCATCAGCTCTCCCTTGATCAGCTTGTTCTTCTTGTATAAGTCATTGATAAACTGACGTATGGTCTCTCCTGCCTGTCCCGGACTGTCAAAGATCCAGTTTTCCATAGTCAAAAAATTATGCATCACATCGGGTTTGTCAAAGTCATCGATCAGGTTCAGATACTTGCTTACCATAAGAGAGATGGGTTTTAAGGTCAAAAACCCGTTGTTCATAAAATCCCCGGGGATCACTCCGTAGGCATCGACCATTTTGTCGATATCCAGGTTTTTGCTCCAACGGAAGAGAAGACCGTCATCGGTCGAAAAATCGACAGGGGCCACCATGGTTACGAGGGAATTTACATTTTCCGGATGGAGGGCACTGTAGATCAAAGACAGGGTACCTCCTTGGCAAACACCGAGGATGTTGATCTTCTCTCTGCCGGAAGCCTCTTTTACCGCCTCCACGGCATTGTCGATATACTCTTCGATATAGTCCTCCAAAGTCAGGTACATATCCTCATGTGTGGGATAACCCCAGTCGATGATATACAAGTCCTGACCGTCATTGAGCATATTTTCAACAAAGCTGTTGCCTTCCTGCAGATCCATCATCGTCTCTCGGTTGACAAGGGCGTAGATGATGAGGGTGGGGATGGCAACGACATCTTTTTGCAGAGGTTTGTAATGGTAGAGCCTCATCTTATCTTCCGCGTAGATCTCCGTTTTTTCTGAAAAACCCGGCTTTGTATCGTTCAGATGCATCATGGTTTCAAACCCTTCCAAAAACTTCTTTTGGATTCTGATATTATCTTCAAAGTTCTTTTTCCAATCACAGACCTTGCACATACGTTTTCTCCTTTTTGTTGTAATATGGAGGAAAAAACTGCTTTCTCCACCTTGATACGAATGTCCGGGAAGAGAAAATACAGTTTTTTCCTTTCTGGTTTAAGTTTTTCCAAATGAAGAGGTTCGTTCTTTGTTTTATTGGGTTTAAGGAACGGCGTTTCTTCTACACATTGTCCTCTTCATCGCTTTTAGACTGGGATCGAGTTTGTTTTTGTGATTTTTTGAAACCTCTCACTTCTTTTTTCAGGTCATAGATGGTCTTATACAGGCTGTCCATTTCGCTTCTGGTAACTAAAGGAGTTTCCTCAAGATACTTTTCGGTCAGCTTTTGCATCTCTATCTTGTAGTCCATAGCTACGGAAGAAATTTGTCCCAAAAGGTTAGAATATTCAGGAGTGGCAAAGTAGGATTCCAAGATCCGTTCTAACTCTGTAGTCCAGTATTTGTAAAATTCGCTGAAGGATTTCGGTTGACTTCCTTTTTCCGCCATTTCGAAGTACTTTCTGATGATATCGTCGATGTGTTCGTTTTGTACTGCCAGGATTCGCGTTGTAAAATCAATTCCCAGCAACAACATGTCGATATAGGTATCAAAGGTCTTGTTCTGTTGTTCGATCAATTCTTTGTTGATCCCGACCGAGGGCGATAGGAGAACGGCTCCGAAGGTCTTGTCAAACTGTTCTCTCCAAAGTTCAAAGAACGATCCGAGCTTGGTTTTGTCATCGAGCATGCCTTCTACAAACAGGTCTCTTAAGTTGGAGTAGTTATTGGTCCAAGGAGTGTAAAATCCGATGTTTGTATCGATGTAGGTCTTGAACAGGTCGAAGGAGTTTTTCATAAGAGGCTGAAATTCTTGAGGCAAAAGAGGGATGATCATGTCTTTGAATATAGGGTCGTACTTCTCGATAAGCGTGGAGGAGAACTTTTTGATCTCATCAATCGTCGGTTTGATGTTGGAGTGTTCCAACTCTCTCCACAGCTGATACATATTCAAGTAGTAGGTGTTTGCATTCATCATCTTTTCAAACAGATCCTTCGCAGCCGGAGAAAACGTCTTACCGATCTCAAGCGGATTGTAGTATTGCTTGAACTTGTCAAAGTATTCATTCATCGATTTTTGACTTTCGCTCCATTGGCTCATATCCATAAAAGGAAACGGCATCTTTGGGAAGTTGGGGTTCTGTTGCATAAAGTTAGAAATAAAATTCATATAATTTTTTTGAAAATTCATAAACTGTTCGAACATACCTGAGTCAAAGAAAGAGGGGTTAAACGGATCGAACGAGGTCTTGGTTCCATCTGATGCAGTCTTTGGTGTCATAAGGTCCATATAATTTTTTTGCATTTCGAGAAAATCTCCCATTGCTTTGGAATAAGGATTTTCGTTTGCCTGTGCCATATTTTTGTAGATGTCCTGC
>JAUMWQ010000165.1 GCA_030529565.1 Filifactor alocis
AAATAGAACAATTTTTCGCAGTCAGAACATAGATATATCCATGCTTTTATCGGAGAATAGTCTTAGAGAGATAAGAGCGCAATATAGGCATCTTACCTTTTGATCGATCTTCGTCCGTTCTCTGCTACGGAAGGTCTTCCTCGCTCAGAACGACAAGGCCCCGGCGAATACAGAGGTCGGCAAAGACTCCGTTGCCCTGCGTAAGGCTCTTGGAAAAACTCCCGTCGTAGATAAGACCCTTCCCGCAGGAGGGACTTCGCGCCTTCAAGAGGGCATGGGTAGCTCCGATTCGCATGCAGGCTTCGGCGCCTCTTCTAAACTCGGCCGTCCTGTCCACACCGTTTTTGTCGACGATAAGAGAGCCATGCCTTTCACAGGGAACGCGCGGAGTGGGAAGACCTCCCGCGACCTCGGGACAGACTCGTATATAGTCCTTGTCCCTGAGAAAGTCGACCACCTTCTCGGAAAAGTTGTTTCCACCGTCATACTTACAGTCATCACCCAGAAGACAGGCGCTGACAAGCCACAATTTCTTCATAGGACCTCCTTGCACACATCGACCCATTTGAGAGAATTTCCGTAGCGAAAGAGTTCCTCACAGGTCATCTCCACCGAACTGTTGGAGCTTCCCGCAGCCGGAAATACCGTCTCGAAACGTTGCATCGACACGTCGGTATAGACGGACAGGGAGGGCGGAACGGCGAAGGGGCAGACCCCTCCGACCTCGTGACCGACGAACTCCAGGACTTCTTCGGGCGAGAGCATTTTTGCCTTACAGTGAAACTCCTCCCGAAATTTTTTGTTGTCGATCTTGGTGTCTCCCGCCGTGATAAGCAGGAAGGGCGAGCCCTCCTTCGTCTTAAAGGAGAGGGTCTTTGCGATCCGAGCACCTTCGACACCGACGGCCGCCGCTGCGAGCTCTACGGTAGCGCTGGACTGAGAGTGTTCACGGATACGGTCGTCCAGACCGAATTGTTTCAAATAAGAACGCACCTTTTCAATTGCCATAAGATCTACCTCCGGACAAAACTTCGATTTCATTACAGGGATACACCTTGGGAAGCACCACACAAAGGCAAACTTCCGGTTTTTCTTTGATCTGCTGAAACAGGAAAGTTTGTCATATCGATATGTTCAATATATTCATCCTTCGTATAAGATTGATTTTTGCTGTTTTTTCGAGTTGTGCGGCATCACCCTTGTCGATATTGTGCTTTGTTTGAGAGAACAGCTCCCAAAGGTCTGTTGTACGTTTGCCGTTGTTTCAAAGAGTACGAGCACATTGCACAGCGAATTTTCAAATTCTATAAACAAGGAGGACCCCTGAGCCTTATCTCCATTATAACCTACCGCACAAAAATTACAAATATACAGGAGGTTAAAAAAATGCTATGATAATAGTGTTAAACGATTGAAACTTCGATAATACGAACCGTGTCGGAGACAGTGCAAGGACCGGGGGGAGATCGGTCCCTCGGCTTTTTATAAGCCAAAGACATTCTCCAAAGGGTTGGTTGACGGGATCTCTGTATGTTGTGAAACAACGGAGGAGTTCGGTTTGTATTTTTGTGCGCTATTCCCATAGGGGAAACGGAATGGTGTGCAGTATGTAGGATCTTGTGTATACGATTCTCCGTTTGAGATGCCTAATATACAGACTTATCAATGCCGAAAAAAACTTGGATGATCCTATGTTTCGAAACATTCAACCTGTCAATTCCAATGGATCATAGTATTACAAAAAGCAACGAGAGTATAAGAAGACGGTGAGGAGGGTATAAAGATGTTGTATAGAAATGCCGAAAAGAACGATGCTAAAAAGCTCTGGGAACTGATGCTTCAAATTGACCGAGAAACGAGGTATATGCTCTATGAGGAGGGCGAGAGGGAGAAGCTTAGCAGTCCTGAGAACTTGGGAAAGAAGATAGAGACCTCCTTGGAGAAGGGCGAGCTTCTGTTGCTGGCATTTGACGGGGAGGAACTTGTCGGTTTTCTCGGTGCAAGCAGGGAGGAGAAACGCAAGATCAAGCACTCTTCCTATGTGGTAACGGGGATCCTCCAATCTCATATAAATCAAGGGATAGGTACGGAATTCTTCAGACGTTTGGACAGATGGGCGAGGGAAGAAGGACTTGTTCGACTGGAACTCACTGTTATGTGTGAAAATGAGATCGCCAAACATCTGTACGAAAAGGCGGGCTTTGTTGTCGAGGGGCGAAGGAAGAAGTCGATTTTTATGGATGGAAACTACCTCGATGAATATGCTATGGCAAAGATCTTGGAAGAGCCCCGTACCGGATCCGATATAAAATAGGAAGGCTCTTTGTATGAAAGAAGGACTGTTTTCCCAAAGATAAAGAGGGTTTTATAGAACTGTTGAAGATAAGAACTGTAATGATCCTGTCGTCTATTGGACGTCGGTATCAATGGGTACATTTTGTAAGTTATGAAACTCTTTTGTCCATAAAAGGGATATTGGATCGAGAAACAGTTATAGAGATTGAAAGGAGTAGATAAGATGTTTTATCGTTACGAAGATACAAGGTTGCACTACGAAGTGATCGGAGAGGGCAGACCCGTCCTCCTTCTTCACGGCCTTGCCTGTGATATGAATTTGATGAAGGGGTGTATGGAGCCGATATTTGAAAAACACAGCGGTTACAAGCGTATCTATGTCGATCTTCCGGGGATGGGGCAGTCCGATGCACACTTCGATTTTGCCACAGCCGATAAGATCATTGAGGTGCTCTCCGCCTTTTCCGAGGAGAAGATCGAAGATGGCTTCCTCCTTGTAGGGGAGTCTTACGGAGGTTATCTCTGTCGGGGTCTGCTCGGCAGACAGCTCGATAGGGTCGACGGTTTTATGCTGATCTGCCCCGTTGTCGTACCGAAGACGGAGATGAGACAACTTCCGGAGAAGAACCCGATGTTTGGGGACGAGGATCACTTGAACAGCTTGAAGGAGAGCTCCAGAGCCGCTTTTTGTGAATATGCGGTCATTGCGGACGAAAGGACCTACCGAAGACACAGACAGGAGATCGTTGTCGGGCTCAAACGGGCGAACTACGAGTTCATCGATGAGTTGAGGAAGAATTATCACTTTGAGGAGGATTTCAACGGAAGTATAAGGAAAAAAACCTTCCATAATCCCACCCTCTTCGTCTGCGGACGTCAAGACAACTGCGTGGGATATCGTGACCTGTGGACCCTGCTTGAGGACTATCCGCGGGCTACCTTCGGCGTCCTCGATGTGGCGGGACACAATATGCAGATCGAGCAGCCGGAACTGTTTGAATCGCTGACGAAGAACTGGCTCGACAGGGTCGAAACATTCAAAAAGGGAGATATCCTATGAAGAAGGAGTTTGTGTTTAGAGTAAGCCCCTTGGAAGGAAGGGAGATCGAAGTGCAGATCGCCGCCATTCTCGAAAAGAGAACGGAATTGATATCCCGTGAGAAGCATCCGAAGATGTGGAAGCTCACGGATAAGATGAATAAGGACAGGTCGCAGGAGGCTCTAAGACGGATCGGTTTGAGATCCAAGATCTACGGGACTGTTCTGTTGATCAACGGCTTGGCTCTGTCTCTTCCTTTTCTTGCGGAGGCGGGCAAGTTTTGGCACCTGATCCTGATCGGAGCTGTGAGCCTTCTTTTTTCCGCGGTTTTCTTCTACTTCGGCTCGAGCGGAAAGAGCGGAAAGAAAACCTCCTTTGACAAGGCGGCAAGGAAACTGACGGACAGGCCGGAGAGCCTTGTGGGGGAGGAACTTCAGTTTGTTCACGAAGGACTGTTCGCCAAAGAGGAAGGGATCGCGTACGAGGACTTTGAGTTCTTTTTTGAGACCGGAGACCTGTTTGCCGTTACAAGCCGAGGTCAGTTGCTCCTGCTCAAGAAGGAGGACCTTTGTGAGGCCTCTCCCAAGGACTTTGTGCGTTTTATCAAGGAGGTCGTATCGAAGGAGAAGGTAGTGGATCTTCGAAGAGGATAGGAGGAAGTGAAATGGATCATCTTTTTTTGATCATAGGGATCGTTGTACTTTCGGTCTTTCTCGCATATAATCTATATCTGAGAGGATATGGGGTAGTGAAAAGTCAGATTGCTCTGATGCATGTGGGGATGATAGGACGGCCCAAGAACGGGATCCGGGAGAGATATCTTTTCTGTACGGGATACAGCAAGAGGATTTTAAACTTTGACGAGGACGGAGACTATGCCTTTGAACTCGACTGTGATCTCAAGAAGGGAGAGGTAAGGATCGAGCTTCTCGATGAGTACGGAGTCGAGGTCATCGCCCTGGACGAAGTGAGATCTGCGGGGATCGCGAGGATAGAAAGGGATGTTCGCTATCGTCTGGTCACTCATATAAAAGGAGGAAGCGGAAAACACAGTCTTTCTTGGAAGAAGGCGGAGAGATAAAAGAGGAAGAGGAGAGAAGCGTGAGCACAGCCTCTCTCGGAAGAAGGTAGCATAAGTAGGACAGAGGAGAATAAGATGAAACAAAGAGGAATAAAAAAGGGACTGCCCTTATTTTTGATTGTCGTACTGGT
>JAUMWQ010000166.1 GCA_030529565.1 Filifactor alocis
GAACACTTTCAACAATTTTATTTTTTGTATGAAACCGGTTTCTCTCTGTTTTTTAAAATTATGCGGCATCTCCCTAAGCATTGGAAGAATGTGCGAAGTATATGAAAGACATTGACGTCAACGATCCAAATCACCGGATCATACCATACAGTGATGGAAGTCTTGGATCGACAACTTCGCCTCCGTGATCGAAGTTTTGATCTTCTCTTCCAGAGCGATCTCGGCACACCAACAGAGCCCGCAACCCGAGGAGATCGCTCGCGGTACGGGGATCAGCCTTCCTTCTATTTGATGTTGTTTGCAATACTTTTCCATCCCCATCGCTTCCGCTGTCGTATGAAAGGTTACGATGAGCTTCCATTCTTTTTTTCTCATAGTATCTGCTCCTGTTACTCTCCGGCATACCTCTTGAACTTCGATCCGCCGATACTGCTACCTCCGCCTATTGCACTGCTACAAATCTCATAACTGCAAAACAGCCTTATACTATAACAATACCTCACAGATAAAACACCGCATAATTCGAAAACTAGGAGACATCCGTTTTTCTTAAACAAAGCCATTCCCAAAATTGTGTGTTTGAAAGGGTTTCTATATCCGGTGAAACAAAGGGGAAATCATTTTATGTCTTTGTGCGGTACTTCCCTTGGTTTTTCTATAAATTTGCGGTAAATGAAGTGTTAGGAAAACACCGCACAAAGGCAAGTTTCTGATTGTTTCCTCGTTTTTATAAAACACAAAGGACTGTCATACCAACATTTTCAAGAACTTCATCCTTCGTATAAAATTGGTTTTATGCTGATTTTTCGAATTATGCGGTATCTCCTTAGTCCAATCAACACTTTAAAGAAATTCAACATTTCTATTATACTATTCTCCGATAGAATCATTGGTATATCCATTTTTCAACCCACGAAAAATCATTTTATCTTCTATGGGTCACAGATTGTTTATATCCATAACTCAAAGGAAGAATAGTATGAAAAGTGATTTTGCGATGTTTTTTTGGATTATTCGGTCTTTTAACAGCATTACTCCATTTTTTCGAGTGAGGCGATATCTGCCCGCTCCTCCTCGTCGACAAGTTCCTTCAAGGCCCTTACTGCGATATCGACCTCTTCTTCGGTGTTGAAGTGGGAGAAGCTGAACCTCACCGCCCCCTGTTCCTCCGTGCCCAAAGACCGGTGCATAAGAGGGGCACAGTGCCCTCCCGAACGCGTCGAGATCTCATAGCGCCTCATCAATTCATCGCTCACCTCTGCGGAATCGTAGTCCTTGAAGTTCAAGGCGACGATGGGACAGCGAAGCTCCGTCTCAAAATCTCCGTAGATCTTCATCCCTTCCATCTTCGAGACCTCATCGTAGAACCTCCTCATCAGCTCCCTCTCCCTGCCGGCTATCCTATCGATCCCTTCCTCATTCAAGTAGGACACCGCCTCGGAGAGGGCGACGATCCCGTGTCCGTTCAAGGTTCCCGCCTCGGCGACCGTAGGCATCTGCGTCGGATGTGTCCGGCTGTAGGTCTTGATGCCCGTTCCTCCGGTCTTGAGAGCCCTAAGCTCCACCCCCTCTCTCACATAGATACCCCCCGTCCCCTGAAGGCCGAGCATACTCTTATGTCCCGTAAAACACAAAACATCGATCTTCATCCTACGAACATCGATCGGAAGATAGCCCGCCGTCTGGGAGGCATCGACGATAAAAAGAAGACCCCTCTCCCTGCAAAGACCGCCGATCCTCTCGATATCGACCACGTTGCCTGTCAGGTTCGACGCATGGGTGCAGATGATTGCTAGAGTATTCTCCCTGATATTCGACTCGAACTCCTCATAACAGGGTCTTCCCTTTTCATCACAACGAACAAAAGAAAGCTCCACTCCCCGCTCCTCCATCTCGTAGAGGGGGCGAAGGACGGAGTTGTGCTCCATGACCGTCGTGATCACATGATCCCCTTCCTTGAGCAGTCCCTTGATCGCAAGGTTGAGGCTCTCGGTGGAATTACAGGTAAAACCGATCCTCGTCGCATTCTCCGCACCGAAAAAATCCGCCAGTTTCTCCCGTGCCTCGTAGATCCTCCGGGAAGCCTGCAGGGCCTCCTCGGTCGCTCCTCTTCCGGCATTGCCCATGTGGTTGATCGCAGCGATCAGAGCATCAACGACCCTCTGCGGTTTGACCAATGTCGTTGCGGCATTATCCAAGTATATCATTTGTCCGCCTCCTTCTGCAAACAGAACCCTTCTTGTACGAGGCAATACCACACATCATTCCAAACATCGGCATAACATTTTTGTGCAAATAATAAAATGATTGAAAGCATTGACTTGAAAGGATCTTATATTTTGTAAACTTGTGAGAAAATCCGTCATTTGTGTTTAGGAAACACCGCACAAGGGCAAATTTCTGATTTTCATTTAGGTGTATAAAATACTAAAGTTTGTCAAACCAACATTTTCGAGAAATTCATCCTTTGTATAGAATTGACTTTATGCTGATTTTTCAAATTATTCGGTCTTTCCTTTATACAAGGTTTCGCGAAATAAGCAAACACCGACTCCGACCTTCTTGCATATCGGTATCCTCCCTTATCGCATTTCCATACACAGCGATCAAAAACCGACCCTCTCGCTCTCTCCTCCGACTTTCTTGGTCACCTTGATGCTGTCCATATACTCCATTACCTGCTTTGCATTTTTGCGGTTCGTCCCCAGCAAATCCCGAAGCTCCGCTATGGTAATCAGGTTCTCCTCGGCGAGCTTCTCGAGAACATAGCCCTTTGCTTCGTCCATCAGAGAAGTCAGGGTAAAGGTATCGTCCGCCACCTTCACGAGAACACCCTCCTCCATCAAAGTCGCGATGATATCCTCCAACTCTCCCGCTCCAATTGAACCGAAGGACACCTCCGAGAGTTTCACAAACTCAAACCTCGCTTTTTTGAGGGTCTCTTCCGCCTTGCCTTCCACCGTCCGATAAGTTTCATCCTTCGATACCTCAAAAGCTGCGGTACGAATGTATTCGTTTCTCCTCCCGATCAAGCCCTCTTCCTACAAAAGCTCGACATACAAATCGAAGACGTTTCTTGCAACGTCCTTCATATAAGTCGTATGGATCTGAGCCTTGTTGATACCGAAACGGTAGGGATGACAAGAGTGATACTCCTTGAGCGCCGTTACAATCTTCTGCGTGCAAACCTCGTGTTTGGTGTGATGCATCAGATAACTGTCCTTCTCGGTCGAAAACGAAAGCACCGCACCGTCTTCCTTCAAGGCCTCGACCTCCTTCGAGATCTCCGCGGGAGACATCGACGTACGCCTTGCAAGCTCGGTCAAAGAAACCATCGTGTCTTTTTGAGACTTGATCTGCATTTCGATAATATCTCCGGCAGAACCCGACTCCTTGCGTTTGAGATCCTCGATCACCTCTTGTTGGAACCTCTTCTTCTTCGTCGGATTGGCATCGAGGATCACCCCGCCTCCAATGGTATCGACAGGGGAATAAAACCGTACCAAAAAACGATCTCCCCTGCTCACTGCAATCTCCTCTTCCAGACGAAACTGCACATAGGACGACTCCGCCGGCCATACCTCCTCCTTGTCCAAAAGGACCGCCCGGCACAGCACCTGCTTGGTCCCGATATAGAGGTGGAGCCTCGAATTGTTGTAGAGAATGTGCTTGGATGCAGGTAGGACATTCAGCTTGACATCGAGCATCATCGTGTTTTTCATATTATCCTTGGGTGCGATCATCGAACCTCGCTTGATCTCATTCTTCTTGATATTGGGAAGGTTGATCGCGACCCGCTGTCCTGCAAAACACTCCTCCACATCCCTGCCGTGGACTTGGATGCTTCGGATCCGGCACTCCTTGCCCTCCGGATAGATCATCAGAACATCTTCCTTCCTTATCCTGCCTGACAGGAGGGTACCCGTGATAACGGTCCCGAAACCCGAAATCGTAAAAACTCTGTCAATGGGAAGTCTGGGCACGCTGCCCGTCTCCTTTTGGACCTCTTCCTTCTGCGAGTATTCCTCGATCTTCTCCTTGAGTTCTTCGATCCCCTCTCCCGTATGGGCGGATACTTTGAGGATGGGAGCATTCTCCAAAAAAGTCCCCTTGAGTTCCTCCTTCACTTCCTCCTCCACCAGTTCGAGCCATTCTTCGTCGACGAGATCGCACTTGTTGAGGACAACGATGCTGTTTGTCACTCCCAATTCTCCGAGGATGTCCATATGTTCCCTCGTTTGGGGCATGATCCCCTCATCTGCGGCAATGACAAGGATGACCAAGTCCATGCCGACGACTCCCGCAACCATGTTGTCAATGAACTTCTCATGTCCGGGAACATCGATGATGCCCACCCGATCTCCCGACTTGAGGTCAAAGTAGGTAAAGCCCAAATCTATCGTGATCC
>JAUMWQ010000167.1 GCA_030529565.1 Filifactor alocis
CCTGCTGTAGGCTGCGCTGAAAGAAGTCTCGATGCGACGATCAAACCTGCCAACGAGGCCAAGAGAGCATTGATAATATAAGCGAAAGACTTTATCTTGTCGACATTGAGACCTGACAACTTCGTCGCCTCTTCATTACCTCCGATCGCATAGATATAGCGACCGATTGGAGTATTGCTCAAAATATGCCAAGAGATCAGAAAAACAAGCAGCATAATGAATATCGGTGTGGGGATTCCCAGAAGAGGCAGTTTCCCTCCTCCGATCCATCGAAAAAAGGTCAAACTTTGGAAGTTGGAAGCTTCCTTAACGATCTTAAGGGTGATGGGTCTTCCTCCCATAAAGACAAAGGTCGCCCCTCTCAACAAGGTCATAGTAGCCAGGGTTGCAATAAAAGGTTGTACCTTTCCCTTTGTGATCACAATCGAGTTGAACAATCCTGCAAGCGCTCCGATAAAGAGACAGATGAGAAGACTCACAAAAACATTTTGACCGGAACGAAGCATCCACACGGCAACAGCACTCGAAAAAGCGAGGATGGAACCTACAGAGAGATCGATCCCTCCCGTTAGGATAACAAAGGTCATTCCGGCAGCAATAACTGCGTTGATCGAAGTCTGCCGAAGTATATTAAAGAGGTTGGATACTGTCATAAAGTTAGGTCTTAGGATACTGATAAGAACGGAGAAGATCAGCAGACCTAATGCCGGTTTAAGTTGCCCTAACGATATTTTCTTATGTTCCATAGTTAATCTCCTTTTAAGATAAAATACAATGCATGATCTTTTCCTGAGAAAATTCTTCTCGTGACAATTCTCCTTTTTTCCTGCCCTCGTGCATAACTATGATCCTGTCACTAATCCCCAATAATTCAGGCATCTCGGATGATATTACGATGATCCCCTTCTTTTCTTTCTTCAATTGATTGATCAACTGATAAATCTCATGCTTGGCGCCTACATCGACTCCTCGCGTAGGCTCGTCGAGGATGAGGATCTCGGGTTTTGTCATAAGAGCCCGCGAAATAGATACCTTCTGTTGGTTGCCACCCGAAAGATTTTTTATTTTTTGCTCCAAACTCGGAGTTCGAATGTTCATCTTATCCTTATAGAAATTTGCAACTTCTTTTTCCTTTTTTCGGTCGACCCCTATGGGACGGCTGATCTGATTTAAAGAGGAAAGAGAAATATTTTCACGAACATTCATGCTTAAAACCAGACCATCTTTTTTTCTATCCTCAGAGACGTAAGCAACTTTTTTCTTTAACTTAGAGCTGTCCTTTTTGCTCTCAAAACTCTCTCCATGAATCAAGATTCGTCCCTTGGAAAAGTTGTGTGTTCCGTAGATCGTCTTTGCAAGTTCAGTCCTCGAAGCTCCCACAAGGCCGGCAATTCCCAAAATCTCTCCCTTCGAAAGCCTAAAGGAGATATCTTCTACAAACTCGTTGCTCAGATTTTTCACTTCCAGGATCGTCTCATCCGACTGAGGAGGAATATAGGGAAACTGTTCCGTCAAACTCCTTCCTACCATCATCTCTATCATGAGGTTTTCATTGAGTTCTTCGATCGCTTTTTCAGCGATGAACTTTCCGTCACGTAAGATGGTGACCTTCTCACAGATCTCAAAGATCTCCGGTAGACGATGAGAGATATATACGATGGACTTCTTCTGTTCCTTAAGTCTCCTTATTACTTTGAATAAAGTCTCCACTTCCTTGTCGGTCAGGGCATCCGTCGGTTCATCCATAATGATGATCTTAGCATCGTAGGAAAGCGCCTTTGCGATCTCGACCATCTGTTGAGACGCAATCGACAGGGAAGAGACCTTTGTCTTCGGAGAAATCGAGATTCCCAATTCATCCAAGCACTCCTTTGCCTTCCTATTCATCAGTTCCTTATCGATCATTCCGAGAAACTTCTTCTCTTCCCTTCCTATAAAAATATTCTCGGCAACACTTAAGTTGGGGATAAGGTTCAGTTCCTGATGGATGACTGAAATATTATAGTGTTGAGAATCATGGATACTATTTATTTCAATACCTTCGCCATTGTAAAAGATCTCTCCCGAATCTTTCTTGTATATTCCGGCCAACACCTTGATCAAGGTGGATTTGCCGGCACCGTTTTCTCCCAACAATGCCATAGCTTCCCCTTCATACAGGTTCAGATCTACCTCGTCGAGCGCTTTTACTCCCGGAAACTCCTTTGAGATCTTCCTTAGGGATAATAGGTTCACTTGAAATACCCCCTTTCTAAAACTTCACTCCCGATTGCAAAATAATATTTGCATAGGGGCTGGCCTCCCCGGTTCGTATCACACAACTTGCTTTTTTGGTCAATTCTTTGAACTCCGTATGAGATACCTCTCCGGCTTCTACACCTGCTAAAGTTTCTCGAACAAAAGACAATATTTTAGGGTTTTCGCCCTCCATCTCACTTGCTATGATATACTCCTCCACACACATCTCGGACAAGACGGCCTCCAGTACATCTTTGAAGGAAGGGATCCCTCGGACCAACGCCAGATCGATCCGTCTGACGTTTTCGGGGATGGGCAGACCGCAATCCGCAACTACGATCGTTTGGGTATGACCCAATCTCGAGATCTCATATGATAACTCACTGTTCAACAAGGTGTTTTTTTTCATAGGTTCCATCCTCTTTTCACTTTATTTCTTTTCTGTAGGGAATCGAAGGCTGGGCTCCATATCGGGTCACCGATATCGAAGCGGCTCTCATCGCAAAATCAATGGCTGTATCGACATCCCCCGTCCTTATATATTCACAGCAAAAACCTCCAACAAAGGTATCTCCCGCCGCGGTCGTATCGACCGCATCGACCGTGTATGCGGAATAAGTTTTATAAACCCCATCGGAAGCGAAGATACAACCCTCCTCTCCCAAGGTAACAATAATATTCTTGACCCCTTTGGAAAGATAATGATCAATATAAGCACGGTAGTCTCGGATATCCGTAGGAAAGTCCGAGGACAACAGACGGATCTCATGTTCATTGGGAATTAAGAAGTCGATGTATCTCAAATATTCTTCTTCAATAGGCATTGCAGGCGCAGGATTCCATACGATGGAGATCCTCCGGTTTGCGTACTTCTTCAGGATATAAGAGTTGACCTGTGAAGGGATCTCATTTTGCAAAACGATCATTTCCGCACTTGAGATCAAGGAGTCCAAACCTTCTATATCCTCAAGAGTAATATCATTATTTGCACCGGGTGCAACGATAATACTGTTTCTTCCCTCTAGGTCTACACTGATCCCAGCAACTCCGGTCATCTTTGTGTCGCTTACAAGTAGATGGGATATATCAACCCCACTCTCCTCAAGGGAGGCGGTGAGTTTTTTTGCAAACTCATCTCTTCCGACCTTTCCAATCATCTTGACATCGGATCCTAAGCGTGCCAAAGCAACCGCCTGGTTTGCGCCCTTACCTCCGGGAATCATATTAAAGTCATTTCCTATCACCGTTTCTCCGGTTTTTGGGATCCGATTACATCTCAAAACCAGATCCATATTCAAACTTCCCACCACAACAATCATAGCTTCCTCCTGATCCATATCCGAGTTTTTCTGATCTTCAGACTACCTTGTACTTTCTCTCTCTACCAGCATCGTATCAAAACAAATAACAGGAGCATCCTTCTTCGTCTTGTCCGAAAGATAATTTATCAAGATCTTCGATGCTGTGCTGCCCATTTCAAAAACAGGTTGATGTACAGTCGTCAATGTCGGCGTCACCAGGGCGCTTAGATAAATATCGTCAAAGCCCACCACCTTTATGTCTTCCGGAATTCTATACCCACAACTCTTTAAAGCCTGCATGGCTCCAACAGCAATCATATCGTTAGAGGCGTAGATCCCATTGAATAGAGATTCCTTTTCCAAGAGAGAAAGCACTGCGTTGTAACCGAAATCAGCATGAAAGGAACCGAACTCAACCAACGCCTCATCAAACTCAAGACCATGATCTTCCAGGGCTGATTTATAGCCCAAGTACCTTTCATACGAGGAGAAAGTCTGAATATCTCCCGCCAAAAAAACAATTTTATCACACCCTTTTTCAATCAGATGCGAGGTGGCAAGATATCCTCCTTTTCTGTTGTCGATCTCAACCCTCCCGACCAGGGACTTATGTTGAACTACCCTGTCGACCAAAACGGTAGGTATGTTTATATTGTCGAGGAGCTCTCCGATGGAACTGTTTTGTGAAGAAATCAAAATAAGACCATCCACCATTTTCTTCTTCATCAATTCCAGCTGAACCAAAAGTTTTTCATCATCATCATCCGTATTCGTAATAATAAGATCGTAACCCTTCTTATTCGCATCCTCTTCGGCTCCCCGGATCAGCTGCGAAAAAAAGGGATTACAGA
>JAUMWQ010000168.1 GCA_030529565.1 Filifactor alocis
TATAAAATACCTTCTTTATGTATATAAAAAAATTGTCAAAAAAAGAAGTACCCCTAAGGACGATACCTATCCGTATCATCTTCCGGGATACTTTTTATCCGTTTTTAGCAAAAGGAAAAAGACTGGAGATAGGATACAAAAACTTCTCATCCTTCCTCTACGAAAACCTTCTATTCTTCAACTCTTAGGGAAACACCACACAAAGGCAAGCTTCCGATTTTTTTGATTTTATAAAACACAAAGGTTTGTCATATCAGTATTTTCGAGAACGTCATCCTTCGTACAAAATGTATCTTATTGTCATTTTTGAATTATGCGGTATTACCTTAGATATGTGCGACCGCTTCGATCTCAAGAACTGCGTCTTTGGGCAGTCTTGCGACCTCTACGCAGGATCTTGCGGGAGCGATTCCTTCAAAAAACTCGGCGTACGCTTCATTGATGATGCCGAAATCGTCCATATTCTTGATAAAAACCGTTGTCTTGACTACCTTGGATAAGTCCGAACCCGCTTCCTTTAAAATCGATTCGATATTTTTAAGTGAAGCGACCGTTGCGGCTCTGACATCGGTCTCCATCTCGCCTGTGTCTACATTAATCGGCAGTTGCCCCGAGGTGTAGATCAAATCTCCCACACGAACAGCTTGAGAATAAGGTCCTATTGCCGCCGGAGCATTTTTAGAGGTGATTTGTTCTTTTTGCATAAGATTCATCCTTTCTGATTCTAATTTCGCTTTATATATGACAAAAAGCATATCTTCCAATATGCTTTCTATCATATATCATCATCTTTTCAATTTCAATCCGTTTTTTGAAAAATAAGTAGTCCTTTATTTGTACCCTTGATCTCTTACTCCGCAAACTCTGAAGCAAACTCATTCTCAAGATCTTCGGCGACCTCCAACCTCTCCTTTGCTTCCTCATAAGCCTTCAGAATTTGATCTTGCAATTCCTGTCGCATTTCCGAATTGATCGGATGCACAATGTCTCTGTACTTTCCTTCCGCTACCTTTCTGCTCGGCATAGCGATGAACAAACCATTTTGCCCTTCGATCAACTTAATGTCATGGATCACAAAACAGTTATCCAAAGTTACCGATACAATACTTCTCAACTTGCCTTCATCAGAAAGCTTCCTTACCCTTACGTCTGTAATTTCCAAAATGCGTCACTCCTTCACTTTTTGTTGAAATAAAAAATTCAATTGTCTAAGTAACTGTACCTATACTCCACCACAAAAAAGTACACTTTACTTTAATAACTATATTTCTACAAAAAACAAAAAATTCCTTCATTTTTTTATATATTTTTATTATTCTGTACTATTCTTGTTTTTAGGAGTAATTTTTCTATCTAATTGATTTAAATTTTACAAATATTAGATATGAGCAAACAAGTCTTCGTTTACCCGGATCGTACGTTGTCCTCCCTTTTGAACCATATGGATCAGAGAGGTGTGGTCTTTGATTTCCTTATCTTCTCCGGGATTTACTTCCATAAATACTCCTTTCGCAACTACCTGTGCATTGAACTCCTTCATCAGTTCTTCCATCCCTCTCAAAGTCCCTCCTCGCCTCATCACATCGTCGATTAAAATGACCTTGGAGTTGGGTTTTATAGATTTCCTGGACAGAGACATGCTCTGGATCGATCCACTGGTTCCTGAAAGATAGTTTATGCTTAGAGTCGGTCCCTCCGACACCTTTATGTTCTTTCTTATGATTAGCAAAGGAATATTCATAGCTGCAGCGGTCATATGAGCCATAGGTATCCCCTTGGTTTCAATCGTAACAACGTAATCCGTACGACTGTAGTCAAGAACGGACGCAAAGACTTCCCCGATCTTCCTCGTATAGGTCGGATCATAGATCAAATCGATCAGATAGAGAAAATCCCCCACCAGTTGCCTTTCAGGCAATTCGATCTGTCTGCAAAGTTCTTCCAAAAAAGTCAGTGCCTTGTCTTTGGAAAGATAAGGAATGTACTTGATCCCTCCCGCCGCACCGGCAATTGTTAAGATCCTTCCCAACTTCAGTTTTTCAAATATATTTTTTACTACTACGATGTCTTCGCTAAGCGTCGACTTCGCTGTGTGAAAAGTATCGGAAAAGTGGCCCAATGTATAGATGTTGTTGGGATTATCCAAGAGCATCTTTACAATAGCGGCGATCCTCTCCGTCTTTTTTATCTTCATAGATTTCACCTCCGAAAACATAACCAAAACTCCAGTACCCAATCCTTTCATAAAAATGTCCTCGATTTTCTGCCCCTATGTATATCGTTCCTTTAAGTTCGGTTCAAAGCGCAACAAACCTAACTCTTGTTTGCATTATCCGTCCTATCTGTTCCGGGTCAGGTTGATCTTATAAAAAACTTACAATTTTTATCGAAGAAAAATCTTTTTTGAAAGAATATTTCTTATATAATATCACGAATTAACAAAAAATAGAAGTTGTATCTTTGTTTGTGTCCGGCTATTTTTGCCACGAATTCTTTTGTTCTTTTTTTAGTTCTGCCCTCTTTTACGATTCGATTTAAGCAAACAAACTCTACTTTACACCTTAAGTCTTTCGATATAAATACATATTCCAAAAACAACTCTTAATCGTTCATAAGTTCAATGCCTCCGATGTAAATATTTAAAATGTGGGAAAGAGCTCATAAAATCCCACAAAAACATACTATTCTTTTCTCAATTGTGGTATAATAATTTGAAATGCTTTAATTTAAATCATAGTAGTTGTATTGCAAGGTTATATAGAGAAGTTTTTTCCTCACGGGCCGTATTACGTGCAAGAACCTCTCTTTGATCGGCAATCGATATATATTGAAAGGGTGCATAAGATCAATGAAGATACATTTTATCGGTATAGGCGGAATCAGCATGAGCGGTCTGGCTAATGTCTGCTTGAATTTAAACTACACTGTTTCGGGTTCGGATGTACAAAACAGCCCTCTTATTGAAGACCTGAGAAACAAGGGGGCTTTGATCAATCTGGAGCAGAAAGCGGACAATATCACAAATGACATTGATTTGATCGTTTATACGGCAGCGATCCATCCCGACAATCCCGAGTGGATCTCCGCTAAAAATTCGGGTATCAAGATGATGACACGTTCCGAATTTTTGGGGATGGTTATGGGTAAGTATTCAAATTCCATTGCAATCTCAGGAACCCACGGCAAGACGTCTACAACC
This sequence comes from Filifactor alocis, assembly GCA_030529565.1. Taxonomy (GTDB): domain Bacteria; phylum Bacillota; class Clostridia; order Peptostreptococcales; family Filifactoraceae; genus Filifactor; species Filifactor alocis_A. The sequence goes on from JAUMWQ010000168.1 coordinate 3,200, forward strand.
TCAATGATCTCTGTGATCTACTCCAACTTGTCCATGGATCCTACCATCCTTGTCGGTGGCAACCTAAAAGATATCAACGGCAATTACAGAGTTGGAAGCAGCTCCAACTTTATCACGGAGGCCTGCGAATACTGCGACAGTTTCCTGGATCTGTTCCCCACCTTCGCTCTGATCCTTAATATTGAAGCCGATCACCTGGATTATTTTAAGGATCTGGATCACATCATCTCTTCCTTCCATCGTTTTTCTCTGAATGTGAAACCGGATGGTTACGTGATCGCTAACGGAGATGATGAAAACGTGCGTTTAGCAACAAAGGATATTGAAAACACCGTCTACTTCGGTATATACGAAGGCAACGATGCTGTCATTCGTTCGATCCGTTTCAACGATCAGGGTCAAGCAACTTTCTTCCTCGACTTTAGAGGAAAGCTTATGGGTCCCTTTGAACTCCACGTTCCCGGTTCGCACAACATCTTTAATGCCGCCGCTGCAGTTGTGACTGCGATTTTGAACGGTTTATCCGAAGAAGATGTAAAAAGAGGAATTTCACTATATACAGGTGTCGGTCGCCGTTTCGAATATAAGGGTACCTATCACGGCGCCAGCGTCTATGACGATTATGCCCACCATCCGTCCGAGATCAAGGCAACTTTGTCCGCAAGTCGATATTTGAAAGCGAACAAAGTCGTCTCCATTTTCCAGCCTCATACCTACAGTCGTACCAAGGAGCTGCTTTCCGATTTTGCCTCCTCCTTCTCCGATGCGGATGTCGTCATCATTACGGATATCTACGCCTCAAGAGAGGTCGACGACGGCCTGGTTTCATCCAAGCAGCTGGTCGACAAGATCGTGGAGAATGGAAAAGAAGCCCTTTATTTTAAAAATTCTGATGAGATCGAATCCTACCTTCGATCCTTTATAGGAAGTAACGATGTGATCTTTACCATCGGAGCGGGCGATGTATATAAGGTGGGAGAATATCTGACATCTAAGATTTAAGTCAACTTGTCTAATGACATAGAATTATATTGTAGAAAGGAGAATATCTTATTTTGTTAATACTGTTATCCGATCTAACCGAAAAAACATTTGTTTTAGTTGTGACAAAAACTCGTTTCATCACTCATGAAGTGCAACAACGCTAATTC
>JAUMWQ010000005.1 GCA_030529565.1 Filifactor alocis
ATATTCAATGTTGGAGCCTACAAATCCGATCGTTGGATGGTTTTTCAAAAACTCCACCTGTTTTTCAAGTCTTTGCGGGTGAGAAATATCGTCTGCATCCTGTCTGGCCAAATAGATCCCCTTCGAGGCTTCAATACAGCGATTTAAAGAATATGCCAAGCCTCTATTGGTCTCATTACGGATAACAACGATCCTCGGATCCGATTTTTTCAGTTCAGAAAACACTTCTACGTTTACGGCACTCCCATCATCGCAGATAACAAACTCAAAATCTTGAAATGTCTGCCTTAAAATAGAGGACACCGAATCAAAAAACTGCTTCTTATCCGGGTTGTAGACTCCCATGATCACCGAAACTTCAACCTTCACCCTATACCCCGCATTCTCTCCTATAATAGTCCACAGTATTGCTTATCCCCTTCTCAAAGGAACAGGTCGGTTCCCAACCAAAGTCTCTTTTCACCTTCTCAAAACTCATATAGCTGTGGAGGATGTCTCCCTTTCTCTCCTCGGCATAGATCGGCCCGTCCTGAAAACCGATCTCTTTTTTGATGATCTCAAACACCTCGTTGACCGAGATCATCGTATTTGTACATAGGTTGTAGAGACCGTTTTGCTCCGAGAGCGTTGCAAGCAGATTTGCCCGTGCGATGTCTTCAACATAGACAAAGTCCCTTGTCTGTTCACCGTTTCCGAAGATGCTCGGTCGTTCTCCCTTGAGCATTTTTTCGCAGAAGATGGAGATCACCCCGCCTTCCCCCGTGGAATCCCGCCTGGGTCCGTAGACGTTTGAATAGCGAAAGATCGTGTATCCCATCTTGTAAAGTCTGTGGTAAAGCTTGATATACTGCTCCGACGCATACTTCGACGCCCCGTAGTTCGATATCATATCGGTCGGGTGTTCTTCATCGATCGGCAGATATTGAGGTTCACCGAAGACAGCAGCCGTAGAAGGATAGACAAACTTCTTCACCCTCGCCTTTCTGGAGGCTTCAAGCAGGTTCAAGGTCCCCATAATATTGATCTTTTCATCTTCCAAAGGATCTTTCAGCGACTCGATGACCGAGATTTGTGCGGCCTGATGCACGACCGCATCGGGACCGATCTCCTGAAAAAGCTCTTCGATCCCTTCATCTCTGATATCCATTTGGACGAATTTCGCCCGTTCATCCACGTTTTTTCTATCCCCGTGAGAGAGGTTGTCGATCACGTAGACCTCATGACCTTCCTTCACAAAACAGTCGACAATATGCGAGCCGATAAAACCCGCTCCTCCGGTAACAACGATCTTCATCTTACTTATCTTCCCTTTCCGCCGGAGATCCCATCCGAATACCGTGCCTCGATCTTAGGAACGATATAAGAGTTCAAATACGGATCTTTCTTTCAAATAAGGTGTTCCTGCTGAAAGCCAATACCGTTCTCGTTAAAAAACCTCCGCAGAAATGATTCGGTGTTGACCCGTTTCATTTTTACTTGAAATCTACTGATATCGATGTTCCCTTGTTCTATAGGAAACATCTTCTACTTGCAGGAACGGACACTACCGTTTTTTGATCGGATGACAGTACCGACAGATACACCCTTACAAATACTCAGTTTTTTCCTTCTATTAGTTTAAACAATATCTGCCTATAAATCAACATCATAGGACAAAATAATTTGAGGAAAGCCTGTAGGAATCGTTTTGTATTGCAAATCCTTTTCGGCGAAGCCTTGGAGAATATCCCTATGAAAATACCGTATCATTCAAAAGATCAGCAAAAAGTCGATTTTATATGAAGGATGAAGTTCTTGAACGTTGTTATTTGATGAAATTTCGCATTTTGGACTCTCAAAGGAAAATCGGAAGTTTGCCTTTTTACGGTGCATCCCTATCTCTTCTTACCGAGGGTCAGTATGCGGCTGACTTCTGTCTTGACCTTACCTGCCACTGCAACGACGGTCAACCGATAGGCCTTGTCTCCAGATTTTTGTATCCTGAGTTCCTCCACTCCCGTCGCCGCTTCATAAACTCCACTCACGGAAAGATCCGGAGAATTTCGATGGGAGAATCTCATCGGTCTTCTTTCTTCCTCAGGATGGAGGGTGATGACCTGCTCAAATTCCTTAAGTCCTTCTTTTGCGTTTGTATTCCCTTCGGACTTTTCAACTTTGACCTTCTTATATTGCATCAACATAAGTCGTTTGATCTTTATCTCTTCTTCGGGCACCTCGGTGTACGTTGTTCCGTTTACGTCCACAAGAGCATTTATTTTACTTGAGGCCTGAAACTCGACCTGAAGGGTATCGAGGGCATCCTCCGCGATCATCTGCCCCCTGTGTCTGTCAAGACTTTGATCGATATATCGATGGCTCGTGATCGAGGCCTGAGCAAGATAGAATACCAACAGGGTAAACAGCGCGATCGCAATCAAAACCTCCATCAGGACAAAACCCCTACGGTTTCTCATAGATATGCACCCTCCCCGTCGTCGGAACGATTGTCAGCTTGAAACTCATCTCCCTGCCTTTTGCGTCTCCGAAATAAATGCTCATATGTTTGCTTTTTTCGTTCGCTGCCTTCAGTCCAAAGGAGTAATCGCCTTCTTTTAGAGGGTAGTAGGTGATTTCGTCCACGGAGGTAAAGATTCCGAAATCTCCCTTGAGTTCCTTGTGGTAGATTTTTTTCTTTGTGATCTCATCGCTCAAGGTATAGGAGTACCCTCCTCCTTCCAACTGCTCGAACTCGAAATAAGCCTTTTTTATCTCCTTGTTTTTTACCAAACTCCTTCCGTACTGCATCGCCTCCTGAAATTCGTAGGCAGCCGTTTTTTGCATGACGAAACTTACCTGTTTTCTCGACAGGCTGTAGATCCCCATCGAGGCCAGGATCGCTACGACGATAATGATCTCAAACAGAAGATATCCCCTTCTCATCCAAGCACCTCCTTGACCGACCGATCAAACGCTGTCTTCCTCAATAAAGATGTTTCTACTCATAGTATACAGTCTTAATATAGTTCTTCCAATCTATCTCAGGTATTCGACCGATAAGATCTTCGTTGGTCTCTCCCGGAGCAAGTTCGAAGAGATCTTCGTCGATATCCGCAAGGGGAAGGATGATGATAAGAGCTCCCGATATCGAACTTTCCTCTCCTTCTCTTGTGATCCTCGCAACATATTCCATCCTCAAGGCAGATCTCTTCTCTCGGGTGTAGGTTTCGTAGTCAATCTTATAGCTCTCTCTTACTTCAAGGTAGACTGCACTTGCATCCATGGCCTCATTGAGGCTTGGACTGCTCAGATCCTTGCTCCGCTTAGGAAATTGATTGAGGTATTCGACTTCCATAGAGGTCTTGTTCAAGGTGACCTCCCTTGTTTTCAGGGACTCCAACATCTGATCCCACACCTGTGCAGAGGACAGCAGAGCGTATTCTTCCATCAGCATCTTCAAACTGTTCTCGTCCAACTCCCGTTGCAAAAACCTTCCCCTTGCTCCTTCTCCTCGGATCCGAAACGAGGCTCCGAAGGTCAGGGCTGTAACGGAGGTCAGGATGGCAGTGCAGATCAGGATCGTCGTCAACAATATGCTCCCTCTTCTTCGCATCAGTCTTCCCCTCTTCTCTCCAGAAAAACATACCTTCCGCCCTCCCTGCCGTCCTCCTCATAGATGAGGGTATTCTTATCCGCGGTGATCTCATAATCTCCGAGTCTGATCACCGCTTCTTCTTTCGACAGGAAGCAGCCCTCACCCGCTTGTTTTGCCAAGATGGTCGCCCTGATCTTGTCTCGGGTCTCCGCTTCTTTTTTGAACTCCTCTTCCACCCTCATATGTACCGTCATAGCCCTTGCCACATAGGTGATACACAGAAGAAAGATTCCCATTGCCAAAATGACCTCCAAGAGGACATAGCCCCTTCTCTTCATCTCCCTCACCCGACCTTCCACACAACGATCTGACACTATACCCCTTTGTACGGTCCGAAAAAAGGAGTACCATACTATCATAAAAACACCGCACGGAGGCATACTTCCGATTTTTCCTTGAGTTTATAAAAATACAAAGTTTACCGTATTCATATTTTTATACTATTTTTCAATGGAAGTATAGATATATTTGTTTTTTAAACCAAGAAAAGTTGGTTTGTCTTCTATGGGTCACAGATTATTTATATCCACAACTCCAAAGAAGAATAGTATTAAAATTTTCATCCTTCCTATAAAGTTGCCTTATGGCACTTGTTCAAATTATGCGGTATTTCTCTTTCTTATTTGTTCCTATATGCACTTTTCACCCTTATCGTCCACAGGTTTTTGTCTCCGGCCTCCTTGCCGAAATAGACGAGCTTGTAATTCGAACTCTTCCAGACCTCGTCCTCCAACAGCCTCCTCACATCCTTGTCATCGGCAACGAACAAATATTCCATCCTCATATCTTTTCCCTCGTCCGAGATCAGATTCTTTTCCTTCGCCTCAATGTTGTAGGTTTCCAAGGTGCGATCCAAGAGTTCGACCGCCTCCTCTTGGGAGGGAAGACTCGGCGATGTTGCAAACAATGCCTCCTCCTTCAGTTGCAATCTGGTCTCATACTCCAGACTGCTCTGTTTCCACCGATAGATGCCTCTGATCTTCGGATAATAGACCAGAGCCGCTTCAAGGATGAGAAAAACCGCAAGAACCACGATGTATCTCTTCTTCATTCCTCCACCACCAATATCAATTCATCCCAGTATTTTTTCCCCTTCCCTTCGGAGACGTAGGAGCGATATCCTCTGCTTTTGAGTTCTTCTCTGACCTTAGTGATTCTGTCGAAGGACACTTCCTCAAGGATCAGCATGACCCTTCCTTCTTGGGTATAGAGGGAGGAGTTGGTCAAGGGTCCTATCACCTCCAGGGTGTCGATCAACATCCGCACGGAAAGTTCGACCTCTTCTTCCTCTTCGACCTCCGTCTTCAATTCCCGTCTTTGTTCGAAGCTCTGCCGCAGAGCTTCGAACTTCTTTTCTTCCGCCTTTTCGACGCTCTCAAGAAAGATGCCTCCCACTGCTACCGTTACCATAAGCAGGGGAAGCCACAAGTTCTTCTTCTGCGCCACATCTCTCTCCTCCTTTTTTGTTCCTCCAACAAAACTTCGATACTCCTCCTTCTTACCTGCCTAAAGATAGAGCTGTGATACATTGAGCAGGGGCATAATAGAAAATACCGTAAGTCCCACCAAAATACCCAGACATATCAGGATGACGGGTTGGGCATAGGTCGAGAGCTTGTCCATCATCTTCTGTGCATTTCTGCGATGCATCAGAGATAGCGCTGTAATATTGTCGTCAAAGGCTCCCGACTCCTCCGCCTGCCTGATATAGGACAGTTCCGTTGAGGAAAACAACCGCGGGTAGTCTTCCATCACCTGATGCAGGGTACTGCCCTCCCTCAGTTTTACGAGCATCTTCTCATAGACCTCCCTCAGGTACAGATCTTCTTCGACCTCCCGGATGATATCGAGGGCTTCGACCACTCGGATATCCGCCCTGCTCAACACGCTGACCTGCCAGGTGAACATCTTCAGGAACAAACTTCGATAGACTCTTCCGATCAGGGGCAGATCGTACTTTTGCCTGCTCAAAAAAAGCCTCGTATCTTCTTTCTCCAAAAGGTTCATCAGAATCAGAACAAGAGCTGTCGATACGGCGATCCATACAGCTACATGCCCACTGCGAAGCCGTCTTAACGCATCGAACCACACGAGAAGTGCCGGCAGATCCGTCTGTGTCGACTCGTACATGGCGATCAACTGCGGAAAGATGACCTCACTACAAAAGATGAGGAGAAGAAGGGTATTGGTGATGATGATAATGGGGTAGAGGGCTATCTTTTGGAGTTCCTCCTTCATCCTGATCCTATCCTCGTAGTAGAGATAGGCCATCTCAAAACCTTCTTTGAGACTGCCCGACTCTTCTCCGATCTGCAGGGTCTCGTAGACGAAACGGTCGACCAGACCTTCTCGGTAGAGGACTTCGCTGATCTTATCTCCTCCCAGGATCTTCTCCGAGATCGACATGGGGATCAGCTCAGGAAACTCCCTCTCCATCATCCTTATCGTTTGATAGAGGGGGATCTTTCGTTCGAGAAAGGTGTAGAGCATATAGAAGACTTCTTTGAGTCTTGCATAGTTCAGATTTCGTTTCGCTGCTCTCAAAGAGATCATCTCGCGTTTGAACAGGAGCTCAAAAAGAGAGATCGGCTTCTTTGCTGCGCGTGTGTCTTTCTTCTCTTCCATCGCCTACTCCCCTCTAAAACGAAGTGCATCCTCTAAGCTGAGTTCTCCAAGGTGCAAGAGACGGCTCACCTCACTCGTGATGCTTTCTTCCTTTTTCTGCGGGAGATGCCCCGTCCTTATCAATATCTCCCTATCTTCCAAAGAAATGTTTCGGACGGAGAAGACCGCCCTTCTTCTGCTGTATCCTGTGTGCTGACAGTGAGGACAGCCCCTCTTCTCATAGAGGAGTTGGCCTTCCTTGACTCCGAGACTCTCTTCTTCCCTACCGTGATAGACAGCGCCTTCCTTACAGTGCGGACAGAGGATACGGACCAGACGCTGGTTGATGATCATTCCCAGAGAGAGGGCGAGCAATTGGGAGGAGATCCCCAAACTTACGATCCTGTCAACGGCGCTCTCCGCACTTTTGGTATGTAGGGTACTGATGACAAAGTGTCCCGTAAGAGAGCTTTGGATCGCCGTATTGCACGATTCGTAGTCCCTCACCTCCCCGATCGCCAAGACATCGGGATCCTGCCTGAGCATCGCCCTCAGTGCGCTCAAAAATCCATATTCGTTCTCTGCATTGACCTGCACCTGCGTGATCCCCTCGACCACATATTCGACAGGATCCTCCAAGCTGATGATATGTCTTCGTCCGTCGTGCATCTCTCCCAGGGCACACCTCATCGTCGTGCTCTTGCCCGAGCTCGTCGGCCCTGTAATAAGCAAAAATCCGCTATCCCGATACAAAAAGTTCTTGAGTTCCCGGAGTTTCTCCTCCTCCATCTCCAAATCTTCGAGACTCTCGGGAGAATCCGTAAGATTGAGCAGTCTGAGATGAAGTTTTTCGCCTGTGATGGTCGCGATTACGGAGACTCTTACATCGATCGTTCCTTCTCCCGTGCGATGTCTCATCTTCCCGTCCTTGGGATTGCGACTCTTGGAGATCTCGATCTCGCTTCTGACCTTCACGGCGCGGATCAACTGCTCCCCAAGCTCCGCCTCGAGAAAACAAAGGGTCTTTAGTTCTCCCTTGATCCTCATCCTGACGGCAAGGGAATCGCTCATAAAGAAGAGATGTACATCGCTCGCCTTCAGTTCCAGGGCTTCTCTGAGGATATAATCGAGCAGGGAAGTGACACTCCTTTGCTCGACACAGTTCCTTATTGTTTCGCCGATCTGTGCGTTGGAGAGTGCCAGACTATAGTATGTACTGATGTTTTTGTTTATCTGCAAGAGGGGCGCCGGTCTATAGTCCACCTTCTCTACGCCTTCCTTCGAAACTTCCTGCTCAAAGCCCTGTCTGTTCTCCATCCCGTCCTCAGGACACAGAACAGACAAAACCTTATCCTCCAAAGAGCAGGGAAAAACCCTGTATTTTCGCGCAAGTTCTTCCCTGACAAGACAAAGAGCTTCTTCTCGGATCTTCTCATACATCCGATTCATCCTCCTTCTTACTCTTCCTGAAGACTTTCCACCAAAAGCCGTTGCCATATGTTCTCCTCGTCTTCCTCCTTGAAGAACATATAGATCTCGTCCACACCCCTGTTCAGGATGGAGTAGACGATGTTGAATCCCTGCAAAAAGTTCATCCTTCGGTTGTCTTCCTTGACAGCGAACTCGGGGCTCAAACTCTCGATCCCGCAGATCAGGAGGACCTTATATTCAAGGTTCACGACGTTGTAAACGTTCGACAGGGTAACGCCTATCTTATGGCTCATGTTCGTCATCTCATCGCTTGCCATCATAAAGGGCAGACCTTCCTCTTCCAAGTCCGTTTTGATGATGTACTGGTAGTAAATCTGTCCCTTGGTCTTCGTCTTCCTCGTATTGTAGGGATAGACGACGCAGATATCCGAATACTGGTATCCGCTCTCATGAAGGTCTTTGATCTTGAGGGCAATCTGTTTGCTTACCTGCTGAAAATCTTCACAAAAGCGCGCTTCAACCCTTCCCTGCGTCTTCCTCTTCGTATATCCTTTATGCACATAGTCATCCAGGACGGTGGAGAGTTCTTCCTCGGCATACTCCCTCACCCTATCCGTATACGCATTGATCGCATGGTTGATGCTTGAGCTGCTTCGGTAATTGACCCGAAGATGGATGATCTCATCGAAGCTGATGCGATCCACATCGTTCCAAATATACTTTTCGTTGTTTTTGATATCCTTTGCCTTGTCTTGAGAGGCGACAAAGAAGCTCTTTTTGGTATAGATGGAGTCCATCAAAAAGCCGATCTCTTCCTCGGAGAAGTTCTCGGACTCATCCAAAAAGATCCCCCTGTATGTTTTTTTGTTTCGATAGATTTGGGAAACTTTGACAAAGACCTTGGAAAATTCGTGTTCAAATTCCCGAAACCCCTTTTGATTGTCGATCTTGAGTCCGTAGGGCTTTGCCAGTTGCGAAATATACTGATGAAAGTTGATGAACTTGAGGTTAGGTAAGGAGATCTCCTTCATCTCCAACAGGTTCTTCAATTCATATACGAGTTGTTTGTCGAAGGTGATATACAAAAATTGGTCGCGCGGAAACAACTTTGCAAGTTTCAGGGCAATCGAAAGCAGGATCGTGGTCTTTCCCGTTCCCGATGCTCCTTCAAGCAAAGTCTTTCCGTATTTGATTGAGTTGATATGACGGATCTCGGACGAATCCATGATCATAGCCTGATATTCCAAAGAACGGTAAGAAAACTTGATCTTTCTCAAACTGCCCCTACCGCCTCGGCTGTCACTGGCTTTTTTTATGACATGATATTCCTTTGCCATCGTGAGGCGAAATCGATCCGTCTCTTCCGCGGACATGGCCTCGCTCAAATAGGGCTGCATCTCGTCTTCCCCGTTGATCAACCTCTCAAAAAGATAGGTGTCTATGAGGAAGGAACGCTTGTCTTCCAGATCGAATTTTTCCAGGTCAACGTAGGGCATCACAAAATAATAGGGAATCTCCCTCTCTATCCCGTGTTCCCTCATCTCCAAGAACATCTTCTCTCTTTCTTCCTCCATGATCTCGACGATCTCCTCATCGAGGATGGAGAACGTCTCTTCGTTGGTATCCATAAATTTAAACAGGGCTATCCTGCCGTCTTCAATATAAATAAGATCGGTATACAGTCCCGAAAAGGAGGCGACCTTTGTCAAGCCGTACCCCTTGAGGGTATCTCCCATATATCGGTAAAACTCTTTTTCGCTGTTCTTTCCTTTCAATGCATCCACGTTTGAAACGGAATTTGAAGTAAATAATCTCATGCTACACTTCCTTTCCTTCCCGAATCAAATTACCGAACTGCCTTCTAAGAACGGTCGTTTCTCTCTCTTATGATCTCATCGAGCTCCTTTTGAAAAGAGTCCAGATCCTGAAATTCTCTGTATACGGAAGCGAAACGAACATAGGCGACGTCATCGACATCTTTGAGATACTTCATAACCAACTTGCCTATCTCCACACTGCTAACTTCTCTTCTCATGGAATTTACGATTTCTTTTTCAATATCGTTGACGACTTTTTCCATCTGTTCAAAGGTGATCGAACGTTTTTCGCAAGAACGAACGATCCCTCTGAGGATCTTTTCTCTATCGAAGTGTTCCCGCGTTCCGTCTTTTTTTTCCACGACAACATTGATCTGCTCGATTTTCTCGTAAGTGGTAAAACGTTTATGGCAGTTATTGCACTCTCTCCTTCTTCTGATGGCATTGTCTTCATCTGTATGCCTGGAGTCTACGACCTTGGATTCCACTTCCCCGCAATAGGGACATCTCATCGCCTTCACCGCTCTTTCTAAAAAATATAAAATATCGCATTCGAAAAAAAGGAGACTGCGCTCCTCTTTTCTTATTTCTTTTTATTCGATAACCATTCAGGGATCACAAACTTCGGCGGTTCTTGCAGATCACTGTTTTGGAATAGGTCTTCAATTGTCTCTTCCTCTTCTATCTCTTCTTCTTTTCGACTCTTCGAATTGAGAGATTTTCTTTCTACAGAAATTCCTTCTTCGCGTCTTCTCTGTTCGAGTTCCTCATCAAATCCTGTTGCGATCAAGGTGATTTCAAGTAGATCCGTGTCCTCGTCGACGAAGGTCGTTCCTATAATGCTGTCTGCGTCTTCTTCACGCCCTGTGCTCTTCATAATAAAGGATGCCGCATCCTGGACCTCCATCATTTGGAGGGAGTTTCTCGAACCGACAATGTTTACAAGAACAGCATTTGCGCCTTTTACCGTCGTCTCCAACAGTGGGCTGAAGACAGCCTGCTTCGCCGCTTCCATAGCACGGTTCTCTCCGCTTGCGCTGCCGATACCCATGTGAGCCACTCCTCTGTTGAGCATGGTGTTCTTCACATCCGCAAAGTCAACGTTGATCATTCCGGGCACCTTTATAATATCGGTGATTCCCCTGACTCCTCTCTCCAAGACTTGATTTGCCAAACCAAACGAATCGTAAGCCAAAGCTCCTTCCGGAATCGCTTCCAAGATCTTGTCGTTGGGAAGCACGATTAGAGTATCGACATGCTCTTTGAGCTCCGCGATCCCCGCCTCCGCCTTTCTCATCTTAGGTTTTCCTTCGGATATCGTAAAGGGTTTGGTAACGATGGCGACTGTCAAAATGTCCATCTCCCTTGCAGCCCTAGCTACGACCGGAGCCGCGCCTGTCCCTGTTCCTCCGCCCATTCCGGCAGCGATAAAAACCATGTCCGCTCCATCAAGCGCGTTTTTGATATCCTCAATATTTTCTTCAGCAGCCAAACGTCCGATTTCAGGGTTGGCCCCCGCACCCAGACCTCTTGTCAACTTTACTCCCAACTGCACCTTCTGCTCCGCCCTCGACTTATGAAGAGCTTGCAGATCCGTATTCATAGCAACGTATTCAACTCCGACGATACCGGATTGAATCATTCTATCCACAGCGTTTCCGCCTCCGCCGCCGACTCCGACGACCTTTATCACTTCACCACTGGTGTTGTCTTTAACTTCCAATTGTACCATCCTGATCACTCCCTCAAGAGATGAAATTCTACATAATTCCTTACCTTATACTGTAACCTACCAAACTACACAAGTCAAGCCTTTTTTATCTATTTTTGTCACTTCCAAACAAGAGTTTTCTGCGTTGTTACAACGCTACAACAAAGACTCTCATCTGTTTCTCTGCGTTGTTTTCCCTTCTTCTCCAGGCTTACCGCCTAAACATCGGGGATATAACAACTGTCAAAGACACGCCTCCGTTTTGATGTCATGTTTGAAATCACGACTCAAACGTTGCTATCGTACCCTTTAAGTTTATACCTTTGAAGGAATCTCGTCCAAAAGAAGTTTTTCTTGCAAGAGGTGACAGAGATCCAAATACTTCTTTTTTGCATATACGAGTAATCGAAGATACCTATGTATCTTGTTTTTCAAAGACATACTATCACTTGATAATATTATAAACACTTCTTGAGGTTTGTGCAATATTTTATACTATTTTCCGTTTGAAACACCGGGTATGCAAAAGATATCATCATCAAAAATCGTTTGGGGATTCATAGTTCAAAACATTCAAGCTGTCAATCTTAAGGAGATATCGCATAATTCCAAAAAAAGAATAAAAGCCATGTTATATGGAGTATAAAATTATTGAAAATCTTGATATGACAAACTTTCATATTTTATAAAATCGAAGGAAACTCAGAAGTTTGCCTTTGAGCGATGTTTTCTTAATAATATGATAGTACCGACAAATGTTTCCTGCTCAATCTTATTCTTCCGTTCTTCTTTCATTTCGAACTCTCTCGATCAGCAGTCTTCGAATAACCGCAAAGTTGGAGAACAACCTTCCCCCAAAGACGAATATCGGTGCATAATACAGGGGCACTCCCATCTTATCTCCCCAATAAGACAAAAAAGCGGCCAAAATCCCATTCGACAAAAATCCCGTCAAAAAAACAAGATTGTCATACTTATCTTCCATCGATGCCCTTACCGCACCGAAGACGGAATCCATCGCCGCTAAGATCCCTATGGAGACATAGAGAGAATAGTTGTCCGGATAAGTAAACGGAAGGTAGTTGCCTACAACAAGTCCCAATACGATCCCTATAATCGCCCATATCATAATTTGTATCCTCCTTATTGTCTCTTCGCTGCATTGATCAATACTTCCTTCTGCTTCACATCGATCTGCAGATGATAGAGTTCCTTGAGTATGCTTCCATAAGTCGAAGGAGCAAGGACTGCCGCCTCGAGCTCTGCAGGTTCTCCGATCGCCTTGATAATAAACGGCTGGCCGAAGGTAATATTGTTTATCATAATAGTAGCCCCCGTGCACTTGATCTCGGTGGTACTCAAGATCCTCTCCCCGTTGACGGAGATGGCTTCGGCTCCTGCTACCTTCAAGTCGTTGATAAGCATCAAGATGTCCTGATCGTGGATGATCAGATCATTGGGATCTTCTCCCTCCGCAAGTTCTTTGATGCTGTCCCGAAGTTCGATCTGGACTCCCAATCCCTTGAGTTTAGTATATCCTGCCTGCATCATCTTCAAAGCGAGGTTCTTCTCCAAGGTTCGAGTGGTGCCTTCTTTTTGATACTCCTGTTTATCGTTTTCGAGTTCTTTTTGCCGGGAAAGTTTAAACTCGTGCAGATTTTCAAGTTCTATTTTTTCAAAACGCAGACTCTCTTCCATCTCTTTGACGCTCTGCATCCCCGTGTAGATATACCTGTCTCGCATGATTTTGCTCTGCATGACGACAACGACGGACAAAACAAAGGCGATCAACAGAAGGAGATTTTTTTTTATCTGTTTCTCCTGATTCATAGCGCTCTCATCCCTCCACTACCGGTACGGCAAATCTGTATTCGATCGCACCTCGATACGCAGGGATCTCCAGCTCATCCTGTTTTGATACCACGGCATCAATTCCATAATAATTCCTCATCTCCCATAGGATCCCGTACCTGAAATTCATGGCAGCTTCTAAGGTGTTCTGATCCCCTATCGCTTTAATGACGATGGGAAGTTTGATCTCACGTTCATTGATATACAGTTTTTCTTCCTCCGTGCGAATACTCGTATTGATCACATATCTCTGCTCGTTGATACTGATCGCTACGGCTCCCGCGGCATTAAGTTTGTTGATGACCGCAAGGATCAACTCATAGTTGTTGATCAGGACCGACGAATCCTTCTCATAGCTCTCCCTAAGTTCGAGCAAGACTCCCGCCCCCTCAACTTCTCGGTATCCTATCAACTGTTCATACTCTTCGATCTCGCTCTTGAGTCTGCCCTCTACTCCATATTCAACTCCGTTTGCATCCCGAAGTTCTTGGATCTCCGTCTCGATCTGTGCGACCTCTTCTTCCATCTCTTCCCTCTTCGTCTTAAGGTTCTTCAGTTCGATCTGCAAGGTACGAATTCTCTGCGATGTAGTGGTTGCTCCGGTGAACTTTTGAGTTGTCTTCACCTGAATCACGATCCCGATACCGATAAGAAAGCTGCACATCATCAACGCGATGCGGCTCATCGTCTTTTTTCTAAGATTTCTCCCCTTCTTCATAGTCTAATTCTCCCTATAAACCGGATAACTGTCATACCTCATATCGATAATTCCGTAGTTGATCTTCCTCGTATGAAGATCAACCAATATAGGGCTCAACTGGTTGAGCTTGTAGGTGAGGTCATCCCCCCTGCCCAAAAGTACTCTCAGCCCCTGAGTCGTGATCAGGAAAATGTTCTCTTCATCTTGTAGGTTCATCTCAGATATATTGTGGATCAGTCCTGCATTTTGAACGTTGGAGATCAGATCCAATATCATCCGAAAGTTTGATTTTTCTGCCTGTTCCAGTTTATCTCCGACCTTGAGCATGTCCGCTTCTTTAAGACCTGTGATCAGAGGTTTGACAATGTTCTTCACATCCTGCTCTATCCGAAGGATATGTCCTGTGTAATCAATGATGACAAAGCCTTCCTGAAAGTTGACAGTGGCAACTTCCTCTCTCATATTCATATCTACAATCAAAGTGTTGGGAAACTTCTTGGATACTCCCGCCGATTTTACATAGGGATCCTTACAGAGGTTTTGCTCGATCTGTTTGTTCCGGAGAAGATAAATACTCTTATCCATAGGAATCTTGCCCATCTTGACGATCTCTTCTTCCTTGAGATCGTTATTCCCCAAGATCACGATCCCCTTCGGCTTATAAAGAGGAGTAAATAAGGTTGCGATTAATATCAGTATACAGATCGGCAGGATCAGCTTCAGCCTTCGGATCACAGTCCTCTTTAACTTGAAGGCTCTGAATTTTTCCCTCTTCTTAGCAGCAGCTGCAAGCTTTGCACCCTTCTTCACCGATCTTTCGCGCGGTTTGGTTCCTTCCGAGCTTTTCTTCTTCTGTTGCTGCGGTTCGGTATCATTTCCTTCAGGATTTTCTTGATTGCGATCCTCATCGGAGGACTCTTCTTCCGATTCTTCCTCTTCATCTGTGTCGAGGACTTCTTCTTGCTCTCCTTGCGCCTCTTCCCCGTCCGTTTGGTCAACTTCCCCCGGCTCCCCGGGTTCTTCTTTCTGTACCTCTTCGTCGGGAGGAGACACTTCCTTATCTGCTTCCTCCCCACGCTCTTCTTCCTTCGTTACACGAGAGGAAACTTCTTTTTTTGTATCTGCAGGATGTGTCTGCTCCTGCATCTTTTTTTCTTCATCGTTCGACTTCATCTTTAACTCCTCTCGTGCGTTGAATGTTGAAATTTGAATTTCCTACAACTTTGATACCTGTCCCGATCTGTAAAAGGACAATGAATAAGGTTCGTCATCAACATGCCTATATGTTCATGTCCGCTGTTCTATTGTTTTCTAGTCCCGTAGGCCTCTAATATCCCTTGTGCGATCTCTCGCGCCGGATCCTGCGGATACATCTTCCTGCTACATTCTTCCATCTTATGTCTCAATACCTCATCGTTTAAAACACTCTCTGTCTTCTCCTGCAACAAGCGAGCGCTCAGATCCTTCTCGAGGATGTAGTCCCCCGCTCCATTCTCTTTGATCGCCCTTGCATTGTACTCCTGATGGTTCTCCGCCGTATATGCCTTGGGAATAACGATTGAGGCCCTTCCCATCGCATTGACTTCCGCCAAGGTCGTCGCTCCTGCACTGCAGATGACGAGATCCGCCGCCGCCAAGTAGAGGGGGACATTCGATTCATAGCTCTTATACTCCTGATTCCTTTGAAGCTCGAGGCCTGCTACCCTTTCTTTGAAGTTCTCATAGTGAACCTTTCCCGTCGTATGGAGAAAACGGATACCCTTTTCGATCAAAGTCGGCATCATCTCCGCAAACGCGTTGTTCAAGCTCTCCGAACCTCCCGAGCCTCCTATGGACACAAGCATCTTGTCGCCTTCGTCCAATCCCAGTTTGCAACGAGCTTCCTGCCTGCTCAGATCAAAAATGCTTCTTCGAACCGGATTTCCGACAAAGATCTTGGGACAGCTTCCTTTCAACCTCTCCTTCGCCTCCTCGAAGCCCAGGAAGACAAGGTCCATCTCCCGAGAGAGGAGTTTGTTGGTAATGCCGGGATAGGCATTTTGTTCGTGAATAACACAGAAGGCTCCGTGCTTATGAGCCGCCTTGAGCACAGGTCCGCACACATAGCCTCCCGTTCCGATCACAAGATCGGGACGAAACTCCTTCATGATGCTCTTGCAGTCCCTCAAGGCCTTTTGAGCCATATAGAGGCGTCTTATATTTTCAAGGGTAAGTCTGCGAATAAAGCCCCTTACCTCTATCGTCCTGAAAGGGTAGTTTTCGGCAGGAACAATCTCGGACTCGATACCACGCTGCGTACCGATGTAGAGAACCTCCAAATCGGTCTCTTTCTCCTTCAACGCCTCGATGATCGCCAAGGCCGGGTATACATGGCCTCCCGTTCCTCCTCCCGACACGATCACTCTCATACCTGTCCTCCTTCTTTTCTCTGCATTGCCTGATCTCTTTTTACACCCGTCGCATATCGCGAAACATTTAGGACGATCCCCATGGATGCCATGGTCGTAAGCAGGGCGCTTCCTCCAAAGCTGATAAAGGGCAGGGGTACTCCCGTCGTCGGGAGGATGCCCAGAGTAACTCCGATGTTGACCGCAAATTGAAAGGCGATCTGAGCCGTGATGCCCGCTACAAGAAGAGATCCGAACTTATCGGGAGCTACCTTGGAGAGCCTCATACAGCGCACGATCAGAACAAAGAAAATCAGGATCAAAATAAGAGCTCCGAAGAAACCGAACTCCTCCGCATAGATGGCAAAGATCATATCGTTGTACGAAGCCGCAAGGTAGAGATACTTTTGCACACTTCTTCCCAACCCCCGTCCGAAAAGACCTCCGCTGGAGATGGCCCCCAAGGCGTTTGCGACCTGATTGTAGGCTTTTCCGTCCGTAAGCTCCGGGGAAAAGAGCGACAAGACCCTCTGGCGCGCATAGTCTTTTCCCACGATGAGGCCTCCTACCGTCGCCAAGAGAGCCGAGCCCGTCCCTATGATATACCTCCAGTAAGTACCTCCCAGCACCATCATATAGAAGGTGACCGCAAAGATGGTAAGCGAGGTCGAAAAGTGGGGCTGCAACAGGATCATAGTGGTGAAGATGCTCGGAACGGAAAGGATGATTATAAAGTACCAAAATCGGTTGATGTTCATCTTCTTGCTTGAGAGCATGGACGCAACGAAGAAAATAATGATCGTCTTCGCCATCTCGGAAGGCTGAACGCTCAAACCGGCCACCTTAAACCACCTCACAGACTCGTTGACAGCAGATCCTTTAAGCAAGAGTAACAGAAGCAGACCTCCTACCCCCGCACACAATATAATGATCACGAAGATATTGCGATAGAGTTTATACGGTATGAAGGAGACCACCATCATAACGATGAGTCCCAACAGACCCACACGCGCATTGGAGATGAAAAACGCTGCCATGTTTTTGTTCTCGTCAGAATAATAAGCCCTGACGTAACTCGAGCTGTACACCATGACCAAACCGATCATAACCAGGACGATGACGAGGAAAAATATCCCTCTGTCCATCTTCCCTTGTTTGATTGTTCTAGCTGACATAACAAACCTCTATTTCTCTTTCAATTCACGGACCCTACTCTTAAAGTCCTCTCCCCTCACTTCATAGCTGGGATACATATCCCACGAAGCACAAGCCGGCGAGAGCAGAACAAGATCTCCCTCGACCGCGATCGAATGAGCCCGCTCCACCGCCTCCTTCATGTCCTCGACAAGGATGACATCGCGGAACCCGTGGCGTTCGGCACATTCTTGTATCATTCTCTTGGTCTCGCCCAAAAGGATCAATTTTTTGACCTTGCCTTGGAAGGCTTCGATAAAGGTATCGAAGGACACCTTCTTGTCCATTCCTCCGGCGATCAGGATCAAATTCCCCTCAAACGCTTCCACCGCCTTGGTCGAAGCATCAGGATTTGTTCCCTTGGAGTCATTGATATAGCGAACTCCCCCGAGCTCTCGCACAAATTCCAGACGGTGCTCGACTCCCTGAAATACGTTGAGGACCATCCTCATCGCATCGAAGGACACTCCTACGCTGTAGGCCATACACATAGCCATAAGTACATTTTCCATATTATGATCTCCCGCCAGCGCAACCTCGGAGCGCGCAAACAGAACCTCGTCTTCTCCCTGCAAAGTCGAGACGATCTGTCCGTCCTTGAGGTAGAGTCCCGGAGAGACCCTCTGTTTTACCGAGAACCAGAGTACCTTCGCCCTGCATTTTTCTCCGAGAGAACGGACGAATCCATCTTCAAAGTTCAGGACCGCGACATCGTCTTCTCCCTGGTTCATAAAGATGTTTGCCTTGATGTTTCCATAGTTTTCAAGACTTCCGTGGCGGTTGAGGTGGTCGGGAGTCACATTGAGGATGCCGGCGACTCGGCACTTGAACTCCTTGACGGTCTCCAGCTGAAAACTCGAAAGCTCCGTGACGAAAAACGTATCCTCTCCCGAGGTCTGTACCTCTTCGATAACGGGAGCTCCTATATTTCCTACCACCCTTGTATCGTAGGATACAAAGGAGAGAAAGTCTCCAAGAAGAGTTGTCGTTGTCGTTTTGCCGTTGGTTCCCGTAATGCCCAAAAAACTTCCCTTCGCAAAGCGGTAGGCAAGCTCCACCTCTCCGGTCACTTCGACTTTGTGCTTCAAAAAAGCCTGTACGAAGGGAAGATCCAAGGGGATCCCCGGCGACATCACAACAAGGTCCGCCTCCTCTTCTCCCGTCGGATTCTCGCCTAAGTGAACTTCCGCTCCCGAATCTTTCAAACTGTCCTCTGCAATGTTTTTGCTGATATCAAAGGCCTGAACCTTCGCTCCCCGTTCTTTGAGGAAACGGCAAGTAGCTAAACCGCTTTTTCCAAGCCCTACCACGATACAATGTTTATCCTTAAGTTTCATATAGTCTCTCCCATCAATAGATTTTCGACAAGCCCATCAGTCCTATGATGGAGCAAAGAAAGGTAATTGCCACAAACACCAAGGTTATCTTGTTTTCGCTCCAACCCCCGAGCTCAAAATGATGGTGCAGCGGCGACATCCTAAAGACCCTTTTCCCTGTCGTTTTAAACGAGATCACCTGGATGATGACCGACAGAGCTTCCGCCACATAGATAATGCCGACGATCGGCAAGATCAGCGGTGCATGTAACAGGACGGCACAGGCCGCTATAGCTCCACCAAGAGCCATAGAACCCGTATCTCCCATAAAGACCTTCGCAGGATATCGGTTGACGCCCAAAAAGCCTACACAACCCCCTATAAGAGAGGCTGTAAAGGTGCGAAGTCCTTCCATTTCGATATCACGGGACACCACAAAGAAGAAAAACGCTACGATCGCCGTGACCGAAGTACAAAGTCCGTCCAGGCCGTCGGTCAAATTCACACTGTTGCTGACCGCTATCAAAAGCAGGATCATGAACGGAAAATAAAGGAGGTATCCCATGTCCCAGAGTTTGTCCGTAAACGGGAGATAAACCGAAGTCCCATGTTCGGAATACTTCAGGTGTAAAAAGGCGACGATGAGGGCAAAACAAAACTGTAGAATGATTTTTTGATAAGCCCTAAGTCCCAGATTGTGTTTCTTTACCACCTTGATATAGTCATCAATAAAGCCGATAAGGCCGAACAGGAGCATAGCCGTTACAGGGATGAAGGTGTCGTAAGAAAATCCTCCGATCAGCAAGGTAACGATCGATACGGGGACGATGAAGATAAAGCCCCCCATCGTCGGTGTACCCGACTTGACCTTATGGCTCTCCGGTCCCTCTTCCCTCTCGGTCTGACCAAACTTCAACCTCTTGAGCAGAGGGATGAGACGCGGTGCTATAAGGGCAGCTAAAACAAAGGTTATAAAATAAGCGATCGCCGACTGTTTCATCTTTCCTCCCCTCCAAACACGGATAACAGTTCTTCCATCTTCATACCTCGGGATCCCTTGAGCAGTACAAAGTCTCCTTCTTGCAACAGTTCTTTCAGATGCTTTGCGACTTCCTGTTTATCATTTGAAAAAAACACAGCCTCCCTCTTCATTCCCACCGAGACGGCAGCTTCCGCCATAAAAGAGGCCTGTTCTCCGAAACAGAGCAGTCTGTCACAACATTCAAAGGCATAGCGCCCGATTTCTTCATGATATAGGCGGGAGTTTTCTCCCAGTTCCAACATATCTCCCAAGACCGCTATCTTCCTCCTTACGGAAGGATCGGTCTTGAAGATGGAGAGCACCGACTTCATCGAGTCGGGATTGGCATTGTAGCTGTCATTGATAACGGTGATCTTCCCGTATTCTCTGACATCCATCCTGAGATCGGAGGGGCGAAAGTTTTCCAAGCTCTCGGCGGCTTTTTTTACATCGAGTCCCATCCCTTCGATCGCGCCCAATACCGCAAGGGAGTTTGAGATATTGTGCACTCCAAGAGGTACCCGGTATTCCAAGATCACTTCTCCTATCGAAGCTCTAACCTTCATCGAGAGGGCCTCCTGCTCGTAGGAGATACACCTGTGATCGGCATTATGTGAAAAGCCGAAGGTCTTGACGGAGCAGGAGAGAGAGTTCCTGTCCGCATTGGAGAGGAAGTCGTCGTCCGCATTGAGAAGGAGCAGATCCTTCCCGTCCATGCGATGTGCGATCTCCATCTTTGCCCTGAAGATCGCCTCCCTGGAACCGAGCTGTTCCATATGAGCCGTCCCTATGTTTGTGATGATGGCGATATCAGGCTTAGCGATCCCGCAGAGGTAGTCGATCTCACCCTCCTGCGACATCCCCATCTCCAGCACCATATATTCCGCCGTTTTGTCCGTCTCCATGACGGTCAGAGGCAAGCCTATTTCATTATTGTAGTTTCCTTGGGTCCGATGCACCTTTGCTTGAGACGACAAGGCGTAGTACATCATGTCCTTGGTGGTCGTCTTTCCACTGCTTCCCGTTACTGCTATGAGGGGCAAAGTCAGCTTCGCAAAGTAATATCTTGCAAGATCTCCGAGAGCAATCACGCTGTCTTCGACGCAAATCTCTCTTTCATCGCCCGTTTTCCTCGTCGTTAGGGCTGCGCAGGCTCCCGCGGAAAAGGCCTTGTCCACGAAGTCGTTTCCGTCGACATTCTCTCCCTTGATCGCAACAAAGAGACTGCCTTCTTTGCACTTCCTGCTGTCCGTAACGACACTGTCAATGTATCTGTCGTATTGAGAAGTTCCGCTCACACTACCGTGAACCGCTTCCACCACTTCCGAAAACTTCAATTTTTCCATACTCCAACATCCTCTGTCCTTTGTTTATCCTGTTTATCCGATCAAAAACAACAATCATCTCAAGCGTCTTAAGTCCGAAAATAGCTCGAGCGAGCACGAAGCTTTGACTCTATCTCCGACAACGCAAGAGATAAGGAAGTCCTTTGCCGGTGCTTTTAGATCGCACATCGATTTTTTTAATCCTAGGGAGCAGGTTCTTCTTCCTCTTCCGCAGGTGCTTCGAGTCCTTCCATAGGCATACCGGCCTCTTCCGGCCCGATAAGGTCGGTCTCGGAAGGTCCGTCCTCCGCTGTTTCTTCCGTTCCTTCCGTCTCCGGTTGAAGCTGTTCAGCGGTCTCTTCTTGGTCTGTTTGAGGCCCGGCTTCGGTCTTGGGTTTGAGGGACTCTTCCTCGATCCTATCCGCAATAGACGGCTTTTGGAAGACATCTTCAAATTTCAAATTGACCATGGCTCCCTTTTTGACCAACTTGTTCGGCTCAGGGAACTGCTTAATCAACTTCCCTGATCCGGAAAAACTCAGCCTCAGTCCCAAGGAGGTTACGATACGCTCGGCTTGTGCAAGCGTCTTTCCGGTCAGATCCGGCATCAAGACCTCATCCGCGACTCTTCCTTCAAAGTAGAGGACAACTCCCGAACCGACGGGGATGCTCTCTCCCGGCTTAGGAAAGACATCGATGACCGTCGTTTCATCCGGTGGAGGATCTCCATCCGACACAAAGGTCAGATTCGCCTGATTCAAGAGCACCCTGGCCTCTTTAAAACTGATGTTTCGAAGCTCCGGGACCTCACGCCTTTCAATATTTGTATTGTTGGTTACGATTGCGTTGGGAGTTATCCCCATATAGCGTAGGGTGTCTTTCAAGATCATTTTCACAAAGGGAGCGGAGTTGGTACCTCCGTAGATCCCGTGGTTTCCATGCGGCTCATCGGTGATCACAAGGACGACGACCTTGGGGTCCTCCACAGGTGCAAAACCCACAAAACTCGAAATATAGTATCCTTTCGGATACTTTCCGTTGATGACCTTCTGAGCCGTACCGCTCTTTCCTGCAATTCGATAACCTTTGATCGCGGCCTTCTTTCCCCCTTCTCTTTCGACTACGTTTTCAAGAAGGGCGGTAACGATCTTGTTCGTCTGTCTCGATACGGACTTTCTCACGACCTCAGGTTCAAAACGTTGAATGATCTCACCCTCTGAATTTGTGATCTCTTTTACGATCCTCGGTTTCATAAGAACTCCGTCGTTAGCAATGGCGCTGACCGCCATCGCCATCTGGATCGGCGTTACCGAGATCCCTTGACCGAAGGATATGGTCGCCTGCTCGATCGGCCCTATCGTATCCTTGGTCCGAACAAGCCCCTTGGCCTCTCCGGGCAATTGGATTCCCGTCTTTTTGCCGAAACCGAAGGCCTTGATATATTCTACAAACTTTTCGCTTCCAAGCCTTCTGGCAACTTCGATAAACACCGTATTGATCGACTGACCTACGGCCTTTTTAAAGTCGACCGTACCGAAGGCGTGAGGTGACCAGTTCGATATCTTCTGACCCAGGATGACCACGTTACCCGCATCCCGGAAGGTCGAGTTCGGTGCGACTACACCCTCTTCTATCCCTGCACTTGCAGTTACCGCCTTAAATACCGAGCCCGGTTCATAGATGTCGTTGACCATAGGATTTCTCCACATCTCATTGATGACATCGTTCTTGGCCTGGCTATCCTTAGCCTCTTCCATCTTTTTACGAAAATAGTCGTAGTAGATCTCCCTGGGTTCAACAGGGCTGTAGTCGGGCTTGGCGCACATCGCCAGGATGTCCCCGGTCTTGGGATCGACAACGACGGCTATACTTCTTACCGAGTTGTTTTCGTAATGAGACTGCTCCATCGCTTTTTCGACATAGTGTTGAATGACTTCGTCGATGGTCGACACGACATTGTAGCCATCCACCGGAGCATTGTACTGATAGGATTCCGTTTCTATTTCACGGGACTTCGCATCACTAAGTACGATTTTTCTGCCGGGGATGCCGGACAACTCCTTGTTGAAGTAGGCCTCCAACCCCGCCAAACCTTGATTCTCATTTGAGATATGTCCGATGACATGTGCGGCAAACTTGCCATAAGGATACCGTCTGGAATAGGATTCTTCGAAATAGATCGCTTTAAATTCCAAATTATCCAGCTCTAACTTCTTTGTCAGGTTGATCTTCTTCGTCAAGATGAACCTCGCCTTATTTTCAGCCTTATTCTCCTCGACGATGGAGAGAATATGTTCGGGTGTAGCTCCCAAGATGGGTGCGACCTTATTGGCAAAGTTCTGCCAGTCCGACTTTTTCCAAACGCCTTGCTCTCCTCTGGCATAGACCAGCTCGATCCACACATCGTAGTATGAGACGTGAGCTGCCAATTCTTTACCGTTTCTGTCATAGATAGCTCCCCTCTTGGGCGCGATCTCGACATCGCGGTACTGGGTTCGGACTGTTTGATAAAAGAATTTTTCTCTTGCGATAACTTGAACATATCCAAGTCTAATAATATATACTATGATAATTAAGGAAAACAGTCTGACCGTTATAGACAAGATCTTTTCCGACTTTCTCCTTACATTCGGCTTTTTCATAACTGACCTCATTATTGTACGCGGATTAATTTACACGAATATACGTGATCTTACTTTCCTTCGGATATTCCATTCCCAACTCCTCGCGAGCATATTTTTCGATAATGTCACTGCGGTTTTGACTCTCCAACTGAACCTTGAGATCATCGACCTCTCGTTGTTTCTCGGACAGTTCTTTGTTCAATTCGTTGATATCGTACTTCACTCTTGCGATCTTGGAATACCTCTCCACGAGGATCACAGAGAGCGAAAAGATGATGCAGACGACCATCACGATCAAGGCAGTCATCCCCGCATCTCTGAAAAAATTTCTCTTTCTCGCCTTTTTCTCTACGATGGATGCCTTCTTGCGAGGATCTTTCTTCTTTACTTCGACAGACCTGCTCAAAGTAGCTGCTCCGTGTTTTTCCGTCACCTTCTTTGGCTTGGAGGGCACAGCGTCCTTTTTCTTCATCGAGGACTTCGGGGAATCTTTAAGAGGTATGATCTTGCGCGGCTCCAACTTGGGCCTAAACTCCCCTTCCTTCTTCACGGGTTTCTTCCCGAATGGGAACTTGGGTCCCGGTTTCGATTTCTTCTTCTCTGCCGACATCGAATTGGAGTATGCTTCCTTCATCTTGTAATAGACCATACTTTCATGGTTCATATACGGGTTTTCCGGCCTTTTTTCTTCCTTCTTGCCACGAGCGGGATCCGCTTTCTTTTTCAACACAATTCTCCTTCTTCGATAAATAATTTTGTGTATCGTTTTCAACAAGGGAAAATCCTTTGTTTCCACATATTTGAACAATACCGCACAACTCAAAAACGAACCTTATGTTACTGATAAAATTATTGAAATCGTCGTTCCAAAAGACTTTTGTATTTTATAAACTCACAAGAATATCATATATCTTGCTTTTTCGCAACATCGATCGCAGGGACCGGCTCCTTCTACTTCTTCCTTGCACCTCTCAACTTGGCACTTCGCGAACGCGGATTGGTCTCGAGTTCCTCCTTCGACGGGAGGATGGGTTTGCGATTGACAAGGCTTACCTCCGCCCTGTGATCACACCTGCACACGGGAAGTTCGGGAGGACAGATACAGTCCGTCGCCTTCTCCTTAAAGCAGGTCTTCACGATCCTGTCCTCGAGCGAGTGGAAGGTAATAACCGCTACGATCCCGCCGGGTGCCAGAAGGTCGATGGCATCCTCCAGAGTGCCTCGGATGATGTCGAGTTCCCGGTTGACTTCGATACGGATCGCCTGAAAGGTTCTTTTGGCGGGATGTTGGTTTTCTTCTCTCGCCTTCTTGGGGATCGCCGCCTTTATGATGCCGACGAGTTCTTCAGTGGTTTCAACAGACTTGTCCCTTCTCTTTTCCACGATGAACTCAGCGATGCGCACCGCCCACTTTTCTTCTCCGTACTCCTTGAGGATACGGCTCAGTTCTTCCTTCGAATAGCTGTTGACGACATCGAAGGCACTGAAGCCTTCCCTCTTATCCATCCTCATATCCAAGGGTGCATCCTGCATATAGGAGAAACCCCTATCCTTGTTGTCCAATTGATAAGAGGACACCCCTAAATCTAATAGTATACCATTTATAGAGTGAATATCAATATTTTGAAGGGCTTTTTTTAGATTAAAAAAATTATCATGCAGGAAGATGACCTTGTCCTTGTAGGCATCGAGCTTGATCTTGGCGTTTTCGATCGCCTCTTCATCCCTGTCAAAGGCGATCAGTCTTCCCTTGTCAAGACGTTTGCATATCTCCAGTGAATGACCCGCGCCCCCCAGGGTCCCGTCTACATAAATACCGTCCGGATCGATATCGAGCATGTCGATACATTCCTCAAGCATGACCGACTTGTGTACAAATTCCATAACTTCCTCCTAAATTCTCAAGGCGATATCTCCACAGATCCAAGGCTCATCCCCTCTGCTTACCGACCCCGTGTTTTTTCGAAGCTTATAACACTGTATAGGCGGACAAGACGGCGATTCCCACATACCATTATCCGGAAAAAGGTCATCCTGCCACCACGAAACATCGCTCCTTCTTTCATCAAATGCCGCTCATCGGTATCGACCATTGAGGCGAATCACTGTGTCAAGCGTTACACTGTCTACCTTAACAGGATCCCGGTCCTACAGGCGTTTAAAGTGTCCTAAACCTTTATTTATGCTCCCTATATCGCAATTCCGATCGAACAATGCCATCAACCTCTATTGCGACGGATAAGGTCGACACCGATGAAATTCCGTTGAGTTTTGTTCTCCCTGAGGTAGCGGAAGGCTACTAACCTCCCACCCCAACGTCGATGATATGCCGGCAAGTTTGGTAAACCGCTTTTTATTTCCGCCTATTTCGCAATATAGGGATCGCCTACTCCCTTGTCCCTGTTTTTCATCCACAAGAGCGCTCCGATCACGATGAAGATCAGACTTATGACTTGTGCAGCGCGAAGAGGTCCGAGCATCAGGGAGTCGGTTCTCAAACCCTCGATAAAGAACCTGCCTATCGAATAGCCGATCAGGTAGATGGCCGTCATCTTTCCGTCAAAATCCTTTTTCTTTCGAACGGACAGTAGCAGGATGAAGATGGCAATGTTCCAGAGTGATTCATACAAAAAAGTCGGATGGACCTTGACCCCGTCCACCATAATCCCCCACGGAAGATCCGTAGGACCTCCGTGAGCCTCCTGATTGATAAAGTTGCCCCATCTTCCTATCGCCTGCCCCAAAATGACATAGGGCGAAAAAATATCCATAGTTTTAAGAAGTTTGAGTCTGTGCTTTTTGACAGCGATCCATCCTCCCGCAAAGGCTCCGAGCAAAGCTCCGTGGATCGCCAATCCTCCGCCTCTGATGTTTATCATCTCAAAGAGATCTCCCCTGTACTCCTCAAAGTGAAAGAGCACATAGTAGGTTCTCGCCCCTATGATCGCAAGAGGAAGGGCGTACAAAAACACATCGAGGAGATGATCTCCGACAAACCCTTCTTTCTTGGCCTGCCTGAGTAGCAAGGCCATTCCAAGCAGCATTGACCCCGTGATCAAAAGGGCATACCACTTCACCTCTATATTAAAAATCGTAAATGCCGTAGGATCCACGACATCCTCCTTTCCATCATCAACAACGGGACTTGGGCGATATCAAGATCCCCAACTCGAGTAAGATCTCAAGAAGGCGATCCACACCATACCGATCTCCCAAGTCGCTGTATCATCACATTGAAATCGGTACCGACTGCAACCATGGCAACGATCGTCCTAAGCCGTGAAAAAGGTGTGGAATACAATCGATCCGATACCGACCGTTCTATTGCACCTTGGGCTCGATCAAGGACAGAACCGTGGCCTCTTCCTTGAAATGTTCATTCAACCTACTCTCACATTCCCGCTTCGTGACTTCTTCAAGCAGCTTCGCATAGTCCATGAGATCCACCCCTTGGAAGTGATAGGAGAGGTAGGTGTTCGCCAAGCCTTCCATAGAATCGAAGAAACGCACAAACCTTCCTATCTTCGCCTTCTTCACCCTCTCAAACTCTTCCTGATCCAAGCCCTCCGCCTTGACCTCTTCGATCCTTCGGCGGATTTTCTTGACGACCTCATCCACCTTCCTGCTCTCTCCGGAGATCAGGGAATAGGCATAGGAGGGAGCGATATTGAACTCCGAGCTCAGAGGAGAAAAAATCAACCCTTCTCGGTAGAGTTCCTCGTGGAGTTTGCTCCCCTTTTGAAAGAGGATGGACATGAGCAGATCCGTTGTGATCATCTTCCTGAGCATTTCTCGACCATTGCGACTTTGGCCCGCCTCCTCCTTGATCCCGATCATAAACATCGGCATGGAGACCGGAAATTCCTGTGTTACTTTCTTCGTTCGAACTTCGACAGGCTCCACCGGCTCTATCCTCTCCAACTCTCCCTCAAAAGCATTATCATCCTTCACCGTTTTTTCAACGACCTCCTGAATTTTTTCCCAAGACAGGTCCCCTATGACAAACAGGGCCATATTCGAAGGCGAATAGAAGGTGTTGTAGCACAGGTACAGTTCTTCCGGAGTAATCCGATAAATGCTCTCGACCGTTCCCGCGATGTCGATATAGATAGGGTACTTGGAATACATCGCTCCCAGGGTGTTGAAGAAGAGTCTCCAATCCGGATCGTCTTCATACATCTTGATCTCCTGGGCGATGATCCCCTTCTCCTTCTCCACATTTTCCTTCGTGAAATAAGGAGACTGCACATAGTTGATCAGATGTTCCAGAGCCTCATAGAAATTCTCCGTCGCAGAGAAGAGGTAGGACGTCTTGTCGAAGGTGGTAGCCGCGTTCGCATTTGCCCCGAGTTTGGCAAAAGCTTCGAAGGCATCGCTCCCGTCCTCCTGCTCAAACATTTTGTGCTCCAAAAAATGTGCAATTCCCTCGTTGAGCCTGACTCTCTCCCCCGTATGAGGACTTGTGAATTCCAGATCGTTCGAACCGAAGTTCGCTGCAAAGACCGCATATTTTTTGGTAAAGCCCTTCTTGGGCATATAGAAGAGTTCCATGCCGCTCGGAAGGGTCTTTCGATATACGGTTTCCTTCTCTATCATCTCAAGTATATTCATTCTACTTCTCCCTCCCCTTCAAGAAAAAGATGCTGTCCAGTTCTACCGATCTTGCAACTCTTTGAATGTCTTCGATCCCCACTTTTTCGATCGCTTCGATCATCTGCTCAAAGGTTCTGTTCTCAAACCTGAAACTCTGAGCAAAGTGGAAGGTGGCAAGGGAAAATACGTTGTCTTTTACCGACTTGAGGTCGTTTATAAGCATCTTCTTCGCCTCACTCAGTTCCTTCTGTGAGATATTGCCCTCTCTCATCTCCCCTTGAAGGGCTTCGATGAGCTCTATCACCTTGTCCTTATTGGCAGCTTCGATCCCTGTCTGAATAAGCATCAGGCCTTTCAGACTCTCAAGCCCTGCTCCGATGTAGTAGCAGAGACTGTGTTTCTCTCGAACGATGCGAAAGAGCTTGGAATGGGAATCAAAACCTAAGACCGACGCATAGAGCAGGAGATCGGTGCAGTCCTCGGTCATCAAGCTACGGTGCGTGCGATAGCCTAAGACCAGCTTCGCCTGCTCAATATCCATCTCCTCCGTCACTTCTTTTACCTTCGAAGGAGAGAAGCTCAGATCGGGAACCGAAATCTCCACCCTCTCTCCCCGAGGAAAGACAAACTCTTTCTTCAAAAGGGAAAGGACCTTTTCACGATCCATCTCTCCCTGGAGGTGGATCTCGATTTGAGAAGTTCTTATCATCTCTTTGTAGTGCTTGTAAAGCCTTTTAGGATCGATCTCATCCAAGTCCTCTATATAGCCTTCTTCCGCAACTCCGTAGAGCTCGTCGCTACACATCTCTTCGAGCAGTCTCTCCCTTGCATAAGAGCTCTTGTCGTTGATCCGTGCCAATATCGCCTCTCTTAGGACCTCTTTCTCGATCGACAATACGAGATCGGAAAAATATCCGTCTTCCAAATAAGGTTCGAACAAAACCTCCTTGAGTAACGACAACACCTCTTTGAAGAGGTCTTCCTCCACATACTTCTCGTTGATAAAAGCAAGCTGAAAACCGAAGATCTGGATCTCACCCTTCTTGCTCACATTCGCACCGAGGAAGGCTCCGTACAGGTCTTGGAGTTTCTTGGCGATCGAAGTCTCATCAGGATAGGACTTCGTCCCCGATCTCATCACATAGGGCAGAAGTGAATTCATTGTCACTTCCTCACGGCAGATCGGCCTCTTGAAATATACCGATATCAAATTCGTCTTAAATTGATCCGTGGGAATCAGCTTAAGCACGACCCCTTCTTGAAGTTTAATTGTCTCCATAGCCCGCTCCTTTGATCTCCCGTTCGACAGCAGGACCATCGACATACTCGATATCGATGTTTTCCAACTGTGCTCGGAACTGTTCCCGAAACTGTCTCAAATACTCCTCCCTCAAATCTTCTCTCTCCCTGACTTCCGCAGGGGTCAAACCTTGTTTTTTATTCTTGCGCGAAAGTTCATTGATCCTTTCTATCAGTTTTTTGTCCATATGTTCATCTCCTCTATATATTATTTGTATCAACCTCGATCAAACCGGAACAAACCCTTCTTGAAATAAGAGAAGTCTTCATCCAAGCCGATCCGGTATGTTTTTTCAAAACGGAATACAGGCACCTTCCTACGGAAAACAACATTGTTGAAAGCGTTCCTGTCAAAAGTCTATACCCTGCTACAAAACACCGGCAAATCGTCAACGTAGTCTTCCTTAACCCCGGCACAGATACTCTTCGGTTGCCTTCCTGAGCAAGTCGAAGGAAGACGGTATCGCCTCCTCCTCCAAGGAGGCACAACTGACCCGAAACCCCCGTTGGCAACGCAGGGAGTCTCCGAAGAGCCCTCCTTCCAGAACCTCGATATTGTGTTGCCTCCTGAGATAGAGTCTGAAATCCTTCGCCGAACGTCCCTTGGGAAGGTAGAAGAAGGCGTTGGTCCCTCCTGCAGGCCTCAAAAACTCCAGCAGACCCTCAAAATCCTTCTCCAAACTCCGGGACATCAGCTCGAACTTTCTCGAATAAGCCCTCTGTACCGTACTTAGGTGAAGATTCCAATCGAAGTCCTGAAAATACTTGTACAGTGAGTGCTGAATGATCGAAGGTCCGGCAATGTCCATCTTGCTCTTCTCCTTGCGGATCGCAGGAACAAAGACCTCGGGCATCTCCATAAACCCTATCCTCAGACCCGGCATCAATATCTTCGAAAAACTCTTGATATAGATGACCCGATCGTGTTCGTCGTAACTTCGAAGGGGCGCATGCTCCTTGTGTCCGTAAAACTCAATGTCGCTCAAAAAATCGTCTTCAATGATATAAAAGTCGTATTTCGCAGCCAACTCCAGCAGGAGTTTCTTCTTTTTGAGACTGTAGTTAACGCCCGTGGGATTTTGGTAGGTGGGCATCACATAGATGAGACTCGGCCTGAAGCGTTCGAGCTTCGTCTTTAGGATCCCGACATCGATCCCGTCATGCATCATCGGAATGGATACCGGCTTCAGTTTCTTGTCCGAAAACACCTCCATCGCCCCGTGATAAGACGGCTCTTCGACATAGATGATGTCTCCGTAGTTCAGGAGAGCCTTTGCAACAAGCGAGATCCCCTGCTGGGCTCCGGAGATGATCTGAATCCTCTCCTTGTTGGAACGGATGCC
Organism: Filifactor alocis; assembly: GCA_030529565.1. Lineage (GTDB taxonomy): Bacteria > Bacillota > Clostridia > Peptostreptococcales > Filifactoraceae > Filifactor > Filifactor alocis_A. The sequence goes on from JAUMWQ010000005.1 coordinate 30,848, forward strand.
CGACTGCCCCAGATAACGGACGATGTACTCCCTGAGTTTCTCGTAACCCAAGCCCTCCTCGTAGTCAAACACACCTCGAAGGTTCAGAGCCATCGCCTTTTCGACGGATCTTCGGAAGTTTTCGAGAGGAAACATATCCGTAGACGGATGCCCTATATCGAAACGTACCTTCCCCGTCTCTTCCTCCGCATCTTCTTCGACGGGAAGGACATAGCAACCGCTTCCGCTTACCTTATAGATCAAATGCTCCTTCTCCAAAAGATCGTAAGCATTGACACAGGTCGATATATTGACCCCCAAAAACTCGGAGAGCCTCCGCAGCGGCGGTAGTTTCTCGTTCGGTCTCAATCCGCCCTGCTCGATAATCTTCTTGATATGCCTGTATATTTCCAAATACTTGGTCTCGTTGGTTTCAAACTCCACCTTATACTTCTTCATCCGCTCTCTTCCAACCTTCTCATCCTTCTTGCCTTGGATATACTATTCCCGCTTAAAACGCCTCGCATACAGAATATATCATTGCCTAGAAATAATTTGGAAGATCATAGTTCAAAGTATCCAACCTATCAATTTTAATAGACAATGGTATGAATCCTAAGGAAATGCCGTACAAATGCAACCTTTTGATCTTCCTATGAATTTGCAAAAAACAGAATTTTGTCAAACCACTATTTTCAGGAAACTCCTCATTCATCTACAGTGATTTTGCGATGATTTTTTGAATATGCGGTATTACCTTAAGAAAACACCGTACAAAGAGACATCTTGATTTTTCTATGGATTTGAAAAATATAGAACTCTTTCAAATCAACATTTTCAAGAATTTCATCCTCCGTACAAAATGGATCTTATGGCGATTTTTCGAATCGTTCGATATTACCTTAAAATAAACGAGAATTTCCCATTAAAGTATATCATTTTTAGTCGAAAGAAACAAGAAGACCTCTACAGGCTTTACATTCTCCCTAAGGTGAAAAAACTGTTTCTACTTCAATGTGGAAGAAACCAAACAGCCTGCCAAAGGATATTGCTCACAGATCGTTTATATCCACAACTCATACTATTTTTCAATAGAAGTATGGATATATCTATTTTTCGATGACGAAAAA
>JAUMWQ010000006.1:0-9020 GCA_030529565.1 Filifactor alocis
GTTTATATCCACAACTCAAAGGAAAAATAGTATGAAATATAGGATCCTCCAAATTGTTTTCGGAAATTGTATATTTTCTATATCCGACATTTCTATCGGAGAATAGTATAAAACAAAGGATCCGATAAAAAAAGACCTGCATACACAGGTCTTTTTTACAAAAGGTTTATTTGCTTTCTTCAGCAGCCTTCATTTTTTTGAGTTCTTCTGTCAACAGAGGCAGAATTTTGTGAAGGTCTCCTACTACCCCTACATCTGCAACTTCAAAGATCGGTGCTTCAGGGTTTTTGTTAATCGCAACGATAAAGTCGGACTCTTCCATACCTGCCAAGTGCTGAATCGCTCCGGAAATACCGCAAGCCATATAAAGGGTCGGACGAACGGTCTTTCCTGTTTGTCCTACTTGACGCTCCTTGGGTAACCATCCACTGTCGATGGTAGCACGAGAACCGGATACGTTTCCACCCAGTACTTCTGCAAGATCTTCCAAAGGTCCCAATTTGTCGGCTCCACCGACTCCACGACCTGCAGATACAAGGATCTCTGCTTCTTCAATGTTTACACGTTTTTGTGTTTCTTTTACTTCCTCAAGAACTTCAACGTTCATGTCTGCATCGGTAAACTCAACATTCAAGTCGATCATTTCACCTGTTCTGCTCGGATCTGCATCCAATTTTTGCATAACTCCCGGGCGAACGGTAGACATTTGAGGTCTGAAGTCCGGACAAGCGATGGTAGCCATGATGTTTCCTCCGAAAGCCGGACGAGTCATCAACAGGTTTTGAGTTCCTTCTTCAATAGCAAGGCTTGTGCAGTCTGCAGTCAATCCTGTATGCCATCTTGCAGATACTCTGGGAGCGAGGTCACGTCCGATGGATGTCGCACCGAAGAGTACGATAGCCGGTTTTACTTCCTCGATCACAGCGATCATAGCCTTGGTATAAGGCTCAGTTACAAAGTAGTGAAGCATCGGATTATCTACCCTTACTACCTTGTCCGCTCCATGAGAGATCAATGTATCTTTAAGTCCTCCTACATTGTCTCCGATCAGCGCCGCAACTACTTCCTGTCCCAATATATCAGCCAATCTTCTTGCTTCTCCTACAAGTTCCAAAGCAACTTTTTGTAATTCTCCGTCTCTTTGCTCCGTGAATACCAAAACACCTTTAAAATCTGAAAGGTTCACAAAAATCCCTCCTATATTCAATATTTAATCGTTTTCATTCGTACAATTCGTTCCAATATCTAGAAAATATATTTTTCGTGAAGTTTTTCGACAATAAGTTTTGCCGCATCTGCCGGAGCAAGGTTGTCAAACAGTTTTCCTGCTGTTTTTGCTCCTTTGGTAAAGGATTTTTTAACCTTTGTCGGTGAACCTTTCAATCCCAGGTTGCTCGGATCTACATCGATATCCGCCGCTCCCCAAACTTCAACTTCTTTTTCGTTGTATGCATCAAAAATTCCCGATACTTTCATGTATCTAGGCTCGTTAAGCTCTTTTAGTGCAGTGATCAGGCAAGGAGTTTTTACCTTGATCAAGTGATATCTATCTTCAAAGTGTCTCTTGATCACAACTGCTCCTTCTTCCAACTTGATGTCTTCCGCATAGGTTACAGAGGGCAATTTAAGATGCTCTGCGATTTGGGGTCCTACCTGCGCGGTATCTCCGTCGATCGCCTGACGTCCTGCGATGACAAGATCATACTCCAGCTTCTTAAGTGCTCCTGCGATGGTAGAAGAAGTCGCCCAAGTATCCGCTCCTCCAAATGCTCTGTCGGAAACAAGGATGGCTCTGTCAGCTCCCATTGCCAAAGCTTCTCTAAGCGCAATATCCGCTTGCGGAGGTCCCATGGAAAGAACGGTTACTTCTGCACCTGTTTCGTCTTTGATTCTAAGAGCAGCTTCCAATCCCGCTTTATCGTCAGGGTTGATGATGGACGGTACTCCGTCACGGATCAATGTATTTGTTTTCGGGTCAATCTTAACTTCCGTTGTATCCGGTACTTGTTTTATACAAACTACGATCTTCATTTGTCATGTTCCCCTTTCTTATTTCAATAAACTTCCTGCAATAACCATTCTTTGAACTTCTGAAGTTCCTTCGTAGATCTCGGTTATCTTCGCATCTCTCATCATTCTTTCAACCGGATAATCTCTTGTATATCCGTATCCACCAAACAATTGTACAGCTTTCGTCGTTACATACATCGCAGTCTCAGCCGCAAACAATTTAGCGGTAGCTGCGTCCACGCTGTAGGGAAGTTTGTTTTGCTTTTTCCAAGCAGCTTTGTATACAAGGTTTTTAGCAGCTTCAATTCTTGCAGCCATATCTGCCAATTGGAATTGTGTGTTTTGGAATTTGGACAACGGACGGCCAAACTGTCTTCTCTCTTTTACGTAAGCAACTGCTTCATCCAAAGCTCCTTCAGCGATTCCAAGAGCCTGAGCTGCGATACCGATACGTCCTCCGTCAAGAGTTTGCATCGCAATCTTAAATCCTTTTCCAAGTTGTCCAAGAAGATTTTCTTTAGGAATTCTGCAGTTTTCAAATACAAGCTCTGCGGTTGCAGAACCTCTGATACCCATTTTCTTTTCTTTCAGTCCGAAACTGAATCCCGGTGTTCCTTTTTCCACGATAAAGGCCGAGATTCCTCTTGTTCCTTGAGATTTGTCGGTCATAGCCATTACAATATAAGTGTCCGCATAGATTGCATTTGTGATAAAGATCTTTGTTCCGTTAAGAACCCACTCATCTCCATCCAAAACAGCTGTGGTCTGTTGTCCTGCAGCATCCGTTCCTGCGTTGGGTTCGGTCAAACCGAAGGCTCCCAATTTCTTTCCGCTGATAAGAGGTGCAAGGAACTTGTGTTTTTGTTCTTCTGTTCCATGCTCATAAATCGGTGCACAGCATAGGGATGTGTGAGCAGATACAATAACTCCCGTGGTCGCACAGACCTTGGAGAGCTCTTCGACAGCCATGATGTAAGCAAGATAATCTCCACCTTCTCCTGAATACTCTTTAGGGAAGGGGATTCCCAAGAAACCTGCTTTTTGCATCTTAGCTACGGTCTCTTCCGGAAATCTTTCCTCTTCATCAACGTCTGCAGCAAGTGGTTTCACTTCGTTTTGAGCGAATTCCTGCAACATTTGTTGCATTAAAATATGTTGTTTTGACAAACCGAAATCCATGTTTTTTCCTCCTTAATTTTGGTTCATATATTGAATTTGTTGTAAAATCTTTTTGTTGTTTATGTAAAACCATTTCACAACATATACTCTACTAGTATATAGCTTATTGATAAAATTTCCAAGCTATTTTTAATATTTTTTTAACAATATTTCAATATATCTTCGCGAACACTGATGTTTATGAACAATAGTCAGAATTATTCATCCTTGGATATATTTTCTGCTAATTCCTCAAGTTTCATAGAAAGACTTTTCTGTAATTTTTGAACAATAGTAAAATACTGCACTTTTTTAAAAAAGCGCAGCATTTTACTATTAATTTTACTATCTTTTTACGATAAGAGAAGTTCCCATTCCTCCACCGATACAAAGAGTTGCAAGACCGTGCTTAACATCTCTTCTCTTCATTTCATGAAGAAGAGTCACAAGGATCCTCGCTCCGGATGCACCGATCGGATGGCCGAGAGCGATCGCTCCTCCGTTTACGTTCAATTTTTCTCTTGGAATGTTGAGATCTTTTACCACTGCGCAAGACTGTGCAGCGAAGGCCTCATTCGCTTCGATAAGATCCATATCGTCGATCGTAAGTCCCGCTTTTTCCAACGCTTTCTTACTTGCCGGAACAGGTCCGATGCCCATGATACTCGGATCTACCCCTGCGCTCGCATAGGATACGATGGTAGCCAAAGGAGTAATTCCAAGCTCATCCGCTTTTTCTTTGGACATAACGACGAGCATTGCAGCTCCATCATTGATACCCGAAGCATTTCCTGCAGTTACACTGCCATCTTTTTTAAAAGCGGGTTTTAACTTCGCAAGTTTTTCCATTGTCATGCCCGGTTTGATAAACTCATCTTTATCTACTACAACATCGCCTTTTCTGGTGCTGATGGTGTAAGGTACGATCTCTTCCACAAACTTTCCTTCATTTTGAGCTGCTTCTGCATGAAGTTGAGATGCCAGAGCAAGTTCATCTTGATCTTCTCTGCTGAGTCCCCACTGCTCGTTGATGTTTTCCGCAGTGATACCCATGTGATAATGGTTGAACACGTCAGTCAATCCATCGTTTACCATGGTATCGACGATGCCCTTATCTCCCATTCTCGCTCCCCAACGTGCGTTCGGAATGGTGTAAGGAGCTAAACTCATATTTTCAGTTCCTCCTGCAAGGATGATGTCCGCATCTCCCGCTCCGATAAGTTGAGCTGCCAAGGACACACTTCTAAGTCCCGAACCACAGACCATATTGATGGTCATAGCCGGTTTTTCGATCGGGATTCCCGCTCCCAAAGCAACTTGTCTTGCAACGTTTTGTCCAAGTCCTGCAGACAAGACATTACCGATGTAAGACTCATCGATCATCTCCGGTTTGATGTTTGCTCTTTTGATCGCTTCTTTTGCCGCTGCAACTCCCAAATCTACAGCTGGAACATCCTTAAATGATCCTCCAAAACTTCCGATAGCCGTTCTTACGGCACTTGCTATTACCACTTCTCTCATACTTATACTTCCTCCTTAAAATTTGATGCACGATCCTAAGACTGTGCTGTTTTTATATTACTCCAAGTCTTACAAATTTTCTAGTGATAATCGTAGAATCCTTCTTTGGTTTTTCTTCCGAGTTTTCCTGCACGAACAAGCTTGCGAAGAAGGGTATGTGCTCTGTATTTCGGATCTCCAAACTCGTTGTAGAGTACATCCATGATCGCCAACACGACATCCAAACCGATCAGATCTCCAAGCTCCAAGGGACCCATCGGATGGTTCGCACCCAATTTCATAGCGGTGTCGATCTCTTCTTTGCTCGCCACACCATCTGCCAGGATGCCCGCAGCCTCGTTGATCATGGGGATCAACACTCTGTTTACCACAAATCCCGGAGCCTCATTTACGCTGACCGGAGTTTTTCCGATTTCTTGAGAAACCTTGTACACCTTGTCATGAACCTCATCGCTCGTCACTTGACCCTTGATGATCTCAACAAGCTTCATCATCGGAACGGGATTAAAGAAGTGCATTCCTATAATTCTTGCCGGATTCTTTGTAGGCGCCGCAATTTCCGTGATGGAAAGTGAAGATGTGTTTGTTGCAATGATGGCACTGTCTTTTGCAACTTCTTCGATCTGCGCGATGAGCTCATGCTTGGTGGGCATATCTTCTGCTACTACCTCGATGAACAGGTCAGCGTCTTTACAGTCGTTGAAATCCATTGTGTAAGTGATCTTCGCCAAGGCATCATTTCTCGCCGCGTCTTCCATCTTTCCCTTGGAAACGAGTTTTTCCAAGTTCTTCTCGATTCCGGCCTTGGACTTCTCGATAGAAGATTCTCTTCTACCTCTTTCAATGACTTCAAATCCATTTACAGCAAAAGTTTGAGTAATTCCACTAGCCATTGTACCTGTTCCGACTACACATACTTTCATGATACTTCCCTCCAATTTTACATACTTCGTTTATTTGCCTGAGTGAAGACGGAAGTCACTTTTGAAAGAACAGTCCGTCCTCTACACTCCATAACACACTGTTTCAAAGGTGTGTTCCAATCGTTGTGTCTATTTCTTTCGAAAGACCGGGGGTCTTTTTTCAAGGAAGGCCTTCATACCCTCTTTTTGGTCTTCGGTAGCAAAACACATACCGAACAGGGCAGCTTCGTAATACACCCCTGTCTCGATATCGGTTTCGATACCGCGGTTGATACACTCCTTGGAGTTTCTGACGGCGATCTGCCCTTTTGATGCGATTTTTTTAGCCATTTCAAGCGCTTTGTCCATCAGCTCTTCCGGTTCGACAACTCTATTGACCAAACCGATACGATAGGCTTCGTTCGCGTCTATGATGTCGGCAGTATAGATCAATTCTTTCGCTATTCCAAGTCCTACGATCCTCGGCAACCGCTGTGTTCCGGAAAATCCGGGAGTAATTCCCAAACCAACTTCCGGTTGACCGAACTTCGCCTTGGACGATGCAATGCGAATATCACATGCCATTGAGAGTTCACAACCTCCGCCTAAGGCAAATCCGTTTACGGCCGCTATAACAACTTTATTGAGCAGCTCTATTTTGCGAAATACCTTCGCACCTGCAACTGCAAATTCTTTGCCTTGTTCCGCGTTCAGAGTGCTCATCTGTGAAATGTCCGCTCCGGCAACAAAAGCCTTGCCTTCACCGGTCAAAATCACAACATCGATCTCATCGTCCGTCGCTATGTTGTCAAATGCCCGACCCAATTCTTCGATCACTTGAGAGTTGAGAGCGTTCAATGCTTTCGGATTGTTGATCTTGACAATACAGATCCGTTCCCGCTTCTCAACCAATACCTTTTCAAAGTTCATGGCTACTCTCCTTTCCAAACTTCTCTCCTTTACCCTTTCATTATATGATAACCATAGAAATATTCCAAGGTTATTTTAAAATTTCTGTAATTGTTTTTTCACTTTTCTAAAATTATTCATCGAGATTGTTGTTTTTAATATGTAAATAGAGAAAAAACAACGATTTCTTTATTATAAACATATAGAAAAGCTCCTATCTCAATCGTTCAAAGTTTCGATATTCGATTTGTTGTGATATGTATATCCTTCCGCATCGAAAGATCAACAAACGCATGACTCCTCTTACCTCGAAATCCCGGTTCAAGAGCGACGATACCTACTCTTAAGAAAACACCTCACAGAAATGCAACTGCTATGCTATTATCCACTTGAACTTTTGATATCGTCCTCTGCCCTTTATTTCCACAGGCGGTATAATAATTTTGGCTTGCAGGTGTGGATATGATCGTACTTCCATCGGATAACAATATAAACTCTGCGCAAGCGAGAGGCTTTCGTGAATACTGTTATCTGTTAAAATTGACAGGTTGAACGCTTTGAAGCATATCCTCTTCAAATTGTTTTTTGGCAACGATAGATGTTTCATACCCGGAATTTCAAACGGAGAATAGTATAAACAACCCTCTTCGACAAGGTGTAATAAAAAAGGTCGCTGTGAATAAAATCACAACAACCTTCTTGTCTACGCTGCTTTTTTCGCTACTTCGACCAGACCTGCAAATCCTTGCGGATCGTGGATCGCCATTTCGGAAAGCATCTTTCTGTTCAGGGTGATACCCGCTTTTTTCAAGCCGTTGATAAACTTGCTGTAGCTCATGCCGTTGGCTCTTGCTCCCGCATTGATTCTTTGGATCCAAAGTTTTCTGAAGTCTCTCTTCTTGAGCTTTCTTCCTACATAGGCGTGGCTCAACGCCTTCATTACAAATTCGTTTGCAGGTCTAAAGGACTTAGATCTAGCTCCTCGGAATCCTTTTGCAAGTTTTAATATTTTTTTATGTTTTTTCTTTGCGTTCACCGCTTTTTTTACTCTAGCCACGTTACATCCTCCTCACAATTAAATTTTATAGATAGGGCAATAATCTTGCAATACGCTCTTGATCTCCTTTGGTTACAATACCGGACTGTCTAAGATTTCTCTTTCTCTTCGCTGTCTTCTTTGTAAGGATGTGGCTCTTATAAGCTTTTCCTCTTTTGAGTTTCCCGGAACCGGTCATCTTAAATCTTTTTTCTGCACCTCTATGGGTTTTCATCTTTGGCATGATGTGTCCTCCTTTTATATTTTTTACTTTTTATTCGGTTCAATCATGATGACAAGATTGCTTCCTTCCATTTTAGGTTTGTCAACAGGCGTACCTTTTTCTCGAATCAATTCAACAAATTTTTCCAGTACAGTGAATCCTATGTCTTTATGTCCCAGCTCTCTTCCGCGGAAACGCACCGACACCTTCAGCTTGTCTCCGTTATCCAAGAACTTCAATCCCATCTTCGCCTTTGTCTTAAGGTCATTTTCTTCTACAAAAGGACGAAGCCGTAATTCTTTAAGGACAACGATTTTTTGTTTCTTCTTTGATTCTTTCTCTCTCTTAGCTGATTCATACTTATACTTTCCGTAATCCATGATCTTACATACAGGCGGATTTGCATTGGGCGAAATTTTGACCAAATCCAGTTCTTTAGCTATGGCAATTTCCATCGCCTGTCTGGATGACATGATGCCTAACTGCTCGCCGTCTTCTCCAATCAACCGTACTTCTTTATCACGAATTGCTTCGTTAATTTGTTGTTCTTTTATAGCGATACACCTCCAATATAAACTACGATTTTGCCGCACAAAAAAGGCGGACAGCACAGCAATCCGCCTTATATCCATAGTAGACAATAAGAAATCTAACGTAGATATGAACCATACGAACACTTTCGTTGTATGGTGAGAGACGGATATCCCTGCTTGATTAACTTCTACATTGTACTATGTGTAGTTTTACTTGTCAAGTATATTTTTATACCTCTGCCAATAGTGGTAGGCATTTTCAAATCCGATACGATTAAAGAGTTTATTAGCCGCCTCATTTTCGACATCAATAGGAACGATGACGTGCTCGACCTCGTTTTTGAAGGCATAACTGAGCATGCTCATAACCAGTCTTCTTCCGTAGGATAGTCCTTGATAACGAGGCTCCACAACCACATCACGGATCGCAAAGATCCCCCTGTCCATAGCGGCATAGGCAATCCCTACCATCTTGTTTTGCTGAATCAGAGTAAAGTAACAAAATTCTTCCTGGGAACGCCTCATATTATCGACAAAAATATTTAACTGATCCGCCTTCATTCCTCGAAACTCTCTATATCTATCTGCCCAAAAAGATTCCAGAGAATATTCGACAAAGACTCCGTTCTGAATAAAAGAAGCAAAGGTGAAAAGTTCCTTTTGGATCTTACGGATGTCCATATATTTGACTGAACCCTCATTGATCTTCTCATAGCCCTGTTTGAACA
>JAUMWQ010000006.1:9030-31837 GCA_030529565.1 Filifactor alocis
CTCATCAAGCGTCCGATATTCCTCCGTGTAGAGGATGCGGTAAACAGGATCTTTACGTTTTTTCGAAAGAAGTTCCTCAATATAATGAATCCTATCTGCAAGGGAGGTCTTTTTGTCTCCTACAGCATGGATCATACACGGATATTGGTTTGAGAATATCCTTACCAAGAAGTCGTTTTCAAACAAATCTGCAACAGAAGGGTCGGAGTTCAGCAGTATCTCCTCACACAACTTGATCATGAATACCATCCTTTCTGACGGAAGAATAAGCCTGAAATGCAGATCCGTGTTCCGACTATTCTTCTTCTTTTTTGATAGAGTTATGTCTTGACTCTATCTCTTCAACGATCTTGGATAGGAAGTCATCCAACTTCATCTGTCCCAGCTCTCCGTCATCTCTTGAACGAACGGATATCACGCCGTCCTGTACTTCTTTTTCTCCGAGAACTAACATATAAGGTATTTTTTGAAGTTGTGCCTCCCTTATCTTGTATCCGATTTTCTCCGCTCTGTCATCAAGTTCGACACGGATACCCTTACTATAGAGTATATCATATACTTCCTTGCAATAGTCCATATATTTATCGGAAATCGGCAAAATTTTCACCTGAACCGGCGATAGCCATACAGGGAATTTCCCTTCGTAGTGCTCGATCAAGATTCCTATAAATCGTTCGATGCTTCCGAAAGCGACGCGGTGGATCATGATCGGTCTGTGTTTTTCTCCATCCTGACCGACGTAGGTCAGATCAAAACGCTCCGGCAACTGATAATCCAACTGGATGGTTCCACACTGCCAAGTTCTTCCAATGCAGTCATTGAGGTGGAAGTCGATCTTGGGGCCATAGAAAGCACCGTCTCCCTCGTTGATGATATAAGAAAGACCCAGCTCGTCCAAGGCCTCCTTCAAAGAGGCTTCCGCTTGATCCCACTGCTCGACCTCGCCCATAAAATCTTCCGGTCTGGTCGAGAGCTCCACGTGATAGCTGAAGCCGAACTTCTTATAGACTTCATCGATAAGTTTTGCAACTCCCTTGATCTCGTCCTTGATCTGACTCTCCAACATAAAAATATGCGCATCGTCCTGAGTGAAGGCACGGACCCTCATCAAGCCGTGAAGAGCTCCGGAAAGTTCGTGACGATGCACTCTTCCGACTTCTCCCATCTTTATCGGGAAGTCCTTGTAAGAACGCATTTCTGTCTTGTAAGTTAACATACAACCTGGACAGTTCATAGGCTTGATCGCGAAGTCCTGCTCGTCAATTTGAACAGTATACATATTCTCCTTGTAGTGGAACCAGTGTCCTGAAGTCTCCCAAAGCTGTCTGCTCAGGATGATGGGAGTTTCGATCTCCACATAACCGTCCTTATAGTGGATCTCTCTCCAATACTTCATCAATTCGTTTTTAAGAACAGTTCCCTTGGGCAGGAAGAACGGGAAACCGGGACCCTCTTCCATAAGAGTGAACAGGCCCAACTCTTTTCCTATCTTTCGATGGTCTCTTCGCTTAGCCTCTTCAAGGAAGTTCAAATAATCATCCAAATCTTTTTTCTTTTCAAACGAAATTCCGTACAGCCTTTGAAGCTGTTTATTCGCCTGATCTCCCCTCCAGTAAGCTCCCGCTACACTCATCACTTTGAAGGCTTTGACTTTTTTTGTGCTGGGAAGGTGGGGACCACTACATAGGTCAACATACTCTCCCTGCTCGTAGAAAGAGATATTTTCTCCCCTATCCTCAATATCCGCGATAAGTTCGACCTTGTAGATCTCCCCTCTGTCTTGCATCAACCGTTTAGCTTCTGCCGGCGGAAGTTCAAATCGTCTAATCTGCAGATCTTCTTTTACGATGTTTTTCATTTCCTTCTCGATCGCTTCTAAATCTTCAGAAGTCAGCTTATGCTCGAGATCGATATCGTAGTAATACCCGTTGTCCAAGGCGGGACCTATTCCGAATCTCGCCTCAGGAAAGAGCCGTTTCACAGCCTGGGCCATAATGTGTGTCGAAGTGTGCCAAAACACACCTTTTCCTTCCGCATCCTCAAATTTCAAGAATTCCACACTGGCACCGTCAGGCACTTCGGCTGTCAAATCTCTTACTTCTCCGTTGATCTTTGCTGCAACCACACTTCTCGCCAAACCTTCGCTCAAGGAAGAGGCAACTTCTATCGCCTTTACTCCGTTTTCAAATTCCTTCTTGCTTCCATCTTTCAATACTACTTGAACCATAGTGATTCCTCCTTTTTCCTTTTTCTTCTCCCGACTTATCAAAAAACATTTTGTACTGAGACCTGATCGAAATGCGACAATACCCGCCCTGCAGACACCAAGAATCGTTCCGATATCAATAGAGTACAAGCCGCCGATATAAAGCATTTAAACAGGTAAGAGTATCAAATGTTTTTACAGAGCCTAAAGCTCGTACAGGAATTTATCTGCCTTTTCGTTCCAATAAAAAATCCCAAGAACAAAACTGCTCATGGGACGATGATATCGTGGTTCCACCCAATTTGGGACTCTTTTAGCTATAACGGGCATACCCGTATCTCTTAGGCGGTCTTCCGCGTTCGAGAAAGGCTGGAAGGCGGTCTTCACAAAAGCTTTTGTAGGAGTTTTCACCAACCACTCCTTCTCTGAACAAAACATCTTTTGCTACTCTTCTTCGTCAAAGCCGTGTTTATTTAATTAACATGGATTATATTCCTTTTTCGTCCCTCTGTCAAGATAATTTCCTACGAAAATTGACGATCCGAAACAAAAAACTATTCCCCTAAAGTGAAAATTTTATTTCTACTTCAGAGGAAATAGATGTTAGTCTTAAGCAATAGCGCATAATTCTAAAAAACGACTTATAATTAGGGAGACACCGCACAAAGGGGCATCTTGCTTCTGCCATCGGTTTGCACGGCACGAAAATTTTGTGAAACCAACATTTCTAAGAATTTTGTTGTTTGTGTGAAACCGGTTTTTCTCTGTTTGCTTGATTTATGCGGTATCTCCATAACAGTATTATTTTTCCTTAACTACGGCAACTCCCAATTCATCCAAAGCCTTTTCGTCTGCAAATGCAGGAGCATCGGTCAAAGGACAAATCGCATTTTGATTTTTCGGGAAGGCAATCACTTCGCGGATGCTGTCTCTCTTGAGCATAAGCATCAACATCCTGTCAAGGCCGAAGGCGATCCCGCCGTGAGGAGGTGTTCCGTATTGGAAGGCATTGAGAAGGAAACCGAATTTCTCTTCCGCTTCTTCCTGTGTAAATCCGAGTGCCTTAAACATCTTGTCCTGTATTTCTTTAGTGTGGATACGGATACTTCCACCTCCGAGCTCGACACCGTTCAGTACAATATCATAGGCCTTTGCGTGCATTTTTTCAGGCGTGGTGTCGAACATATCCATATCTTCATCGACAGGAGCAGTGAACGGGTGATGAGCAGCCACATATCGCTCGTTCTCTTCGTCGAACTCATATAAGGGGAACTTGACCACGTAGAGGAAGGAAAATTCATCCTTATTGATGATGTCAAGTTTTTTCGCCGCTTCAAGACGGATATGTCCGAGCGCGTTGAGTGCAACGGAAGTTTTGTCCGCAACAAAGACGAGAAGGTCTCCTTCCTTTCCTCCCATCTTCTCGATAAGGTTCTTCATATTATCTTCGGACAGGAATTTTGCGATCGGCGAGTTGACCCCCTCCTTATTGATGCGGATCCAAGCCAAGCCCTTTGCTCCGTAAAGCTTCGCTACTTCTCCGAGGGCATCGATCGCCTTTCTGGAGAATTGTTCTTCTACCGCGTTCAGGTTGATCCCTCTTACGGTACCTCCTGCTGCCAGGGCTTCTTCAAATACTTTGAATCCGCTATCTTTGACCACCTCAGATACATCGTTGATCTCGAAACCGAAGCGAATATCCGGCTTGTCGGATCCGTATCGATCCATCGCTTCCTGCCAAGTCATTCTCTTGAGAGGAAGTTTGATGTCGACATCGAGAACATCCTTGAACACTTTTTGCATCAATCTCTCCGTCACATCCAAGACATCATCGATCTCCACAAAGGACATCTCACAGTCTATCTGAGTAAACTCCGGCTGTCTGTCCGCGCGGAGGTCTTCATCACGGAAGCACTTAGCAATCTGGAAGTATCGATCCATCCCCGATGTCATAAGCAATTGCTTGAACAGCTGAGGAGACTGGGGCAGTGCATAGAAGTGCCCCTTGTTGACACGGCTGGGCACAAGGTAGTCCCTCGCGCCTTCGGGTGTGGGTTTGGTCAGGATAGGGGTCTCGATCTCAAGGAAGCCTTCACTCGACAGAAAGTTACGAACCGACTGCATGACCTTATGTCTCATCATAAAGTTATACTGCATCTTGGGTTTTCTAAGGTCGAGGTAACGATATTTCAGTCTCAGATCCTCGGATACAGTATCGTCGTCCTTGATATAGATCGGAGGTGTCTTTGCTCCGTTCAAGATCCTAAGTTCGGTTGCAACGACTTCGATGTCTCCGGTTGCAAGATTAGGGTTCTTTGCACTTCTCTCCCTTACCTTACCGCGAACGGCAATAACATATTCGGAACCCACTTCCTTCGATTTCTCAAACAAGGTCTTGTCGTCGTTGACATCAAAGGTGATCTGCACCAATCCGCTCCTGTCTCTCAAGTCAATAAACAACAATCCTCCGAGGTCTCTGGCCCTCTGCACCCAACCCATCAAGGTAACTTCTTTGTCAACAAAATCCATATTCAGATCATTACAGTAATTGGTCCTTTTCAATCCGTGAATGGTATCCATTGTTCTTCCTCCTATTCTTATATCAATCCCCTGTAGAAAGGGTTTGTATCCACTTCTCTTTGGATGGTCGAGCTTCCTCCGTGTCCCGGAAACACTTTCAAGTTCCTATCCAGTTTGGAGAGCTTTACAAGAGAATTGAGTATTTCATCATAGTTGCCGCTGTATAAGTCGGTTCTGCCGATCGAGCCCCGAAACAAGGTGTCCCCCGTGAAAATATCGGTCTCACTATAAAAACAGATCCCTCCCTTGGTGTGTCCGGGAGTATGAAGCACCTTGAGTTCAAGGTCTTCCAACTGAACGCTGTCTCCATCCGTCAGATAGTAGTCGGCTTCCAGCTCCAACTTGGCAGGACCCATCGCCGCCGAAAGGTTCTTGCTCGCATCCGCCAACAGAGTTTTTTCATCCTGATGCGCATAGATCTTTGCATCATACTTCGCCAACAGCACGGGAATCTCCAAGATATGATCGACATGCCCGTGAGTGAGCAGGATCATCGACAGATTCAAGTTGTTCTCTTCCATAAAGGCGATCAGGGCTTTTGAATTGATCCCCGGATCGATCACCGCCGCGAAACCCGTGTTTTTGTCAAAGAAAAGGTAGCTGTTAATGTCATACCTGTTCTCCGAAAATTTCTTATATTCCATCTCATCCTCCGTTTTATCTATGGAAATACTGCTCAAAAACAAAATCCTGATCTTCTTTTGAGTCTGTAAGACACAAAAGTTCGTCATATCAACACTTTTATACTATTCTCGTTTGAAATGGCAAA
The DNA here is from genome assembly GCA_030529565.1 of Filifactor alocis. Taxonomy (GTDB): domain Bacteria; phylum Bacillota; class Clostridia; order Peptostreptococcales; family Filifactoraceae; genus Filifactor; species Filifactor alocis_A. Next base: position 14,586 of record JAUMWQ010000006.1, read on the forward strand.
TATACAAAATATACAATTGCCGAAAACAATTTGGATGATCCTATGCCTTCAAAGCATTCAATCCGTCAATTTTAACAGATAACAGTATTAACCGTTTCATCCTTCGTATATCATTGATTCTTATGTTGAGTTTTCGAATTACGCCGTATTGTCCTATTCTACAATTGCTAAAAGGCGATAAGAACCATCGCCTTTTTATATATCACAGATCCCTCAAACCGGAGAGGATCTGTTCCCATCTCTGCTTTCTCTTTTTTCGGAAAGCCATCGAAGATGTTTAGAAAACCGTTTCACTCACCTCTCGATATCATCCTTCCCTTTTTCAAAAGGCTCGGACAGATATGTCGATCGCCGATCGATCAAAACAGCTTACTGCTGTCGATCAAAACGGTAACGGGCCCGTCGTTGATCAGTTCCACCTGCATAGTCGCACCGAACCTGCCCGTCTCCACATGGATCCCGCTTTGTCTCAATCCTTCCACATACTCTTCGTAGAGCTTTTGGGCATGGTCAGGTCTCGCGGAACGAACAAAGGAAGGACGCTTTCCCTTTCGGGTGTCGGCATACAAGGTGAATTGCGAAACAGCGAGTATCTCGCCCCCCACATCCTGTATCGACAGATTCATCTTCTCCTCGTCATCTTCGAATATTCTAAGTCCCGCTGTCTTCTCGACACAGTAGGCGACATCTTTGTGAGTGTCCTCGTGTGTGACAGCAACAAGAACCATATATCCTCTTTTGCACTGTCCCACGATTTCTCTGTCCACTTGGACACTCGCTTTCAAAACTCGTTGAATGACCAAACGCATAAATCCTTCTTCCTCCTTCAGGCCTATTTCGATCACTTGCCTCTTGTTACCTCTCTGACGCCTTCCACCTGCTTGAGTTTATTCATGATCGAACGCAGAACCTCTACACTCGATACCTCTATCAAAAAGCTCATGATCGCAATACCGTCGGAATTTGTTTTTGCATTGATGCCGTTTATGTCTATCTTTTCATTTGCCAAAACAATGGTCAAGTCGTTGAAGAGGTTTTTGCGATCGTAAGCAATAATACGGACCTCGGTTTCAAAGGCCTTTTCCTTCAAAACCTTTTCGTTCCAATATACTTCTACCCTCTTATCCTGTTTGTCTGGATCATGTTCTATATTGTCGCAGTCCGTCCTGTGAATGGAAACTCCTCTTCCTTTTGTAATATAGCCGACGATCTCATCTCCCGGAACCGGATTGCAACACTTCGCCATCCTGATCAGGATGTTTTCGATGCCTTTGACATGGATGGCGGTATCGGGTCGCGTTTTTTTCGCTCCCCTCGTTACGAGCTTGGATCTTTCCCCTGCTTTTTTAGCTTCCTTCGCCCTTTCTTCCGCCGCTTTTTTCTCAAGGATCTCCTTGTTTTCCGTTTCATAGATCTCTTTTAGTCGCGGAACGACCTGATGAGTAAGGAGACCTCCATATCCCAAGGTCGCATACAGGCTCTCAATGTCTTCTTGCTGGAAGGACTTGGCAACCTGAGTAAGGGCACGCGTCTTCAAAAACTTATCAAGGGGATAGCCGGAGTTTTTCACATGTTTCTCCAAAAGTTCCCGGCCTTTTTCTATGTTTTCTTCACGTTTTTCTTTCTTGAACCACTGTCTTATCTTCGTTCGCGCTCCGGAGGTCTTTACGAGCTTCAACCAGTCCAGCGATGGCCCTTGCGAATGACCCGAAGTAATAATCTCGACGATATCACCCGTCTTCAACTCGTAGTCGATCGGGACCATCTTCCCGTTCACCCTCGCTCCTACGCACTTGTGCCCGACCTCGGAGTGTACCTTGTAGGCAAAGTCCAAAGGGCAGGCTCCTCGCGGAAATTCCATTACCTCCTGTTTAGGAGAGTAGACGAAAACTTCATTTGCAAACAACTCCTTACGTGTGGAGTTCAAAAATTCTTCCGGATCCGATACCTCCTTCTGCCACTCCGCCATTTGACGAAGCCAGGAAAGTTCCTTCTCCATCTCCTCGTCGGCAGAGCCTTTCGCACGGAAAGCTTCCTTGTATTTCCAGTGGGCGGCGATCCCAAATTCCGCAGTTCTGTGCATATCCCACGTTCTGATCTGGATCTCAAGAGGTTCGCCATCCATTCCTACGACCGTAGTATGAAGGGATTGATACATGTTTGACTTCGGAGAAGAGATATAGTCCTTCATCCTCTTTTGAATCGGTTTCCACAGAGTATGAACGTAACCCAGCACGGAATAACAGTCGGGAACAGTCTCCACCAGGACACGGATCGCAGTCAGATCGTAGATCTCATCGAAATCTTTTCCCTGATGCTTCATTTTTCTGTAAATGCTGTAAAAGTGTTTTGCCCGGCCTGTAATCTCAAATTTCAGGCCGTTTTCCTCAAGTTTTTTTGCAAGGATCTCCTTGACTTCGGAGATATAAGCCTCCCTCTCCTGTCTTTTCTTCGCAACTTTTTCGATCAATTCTTGATACATTTCAGGATCCGTGTACCTCAACGCCAGGTCTTCCATCTCCCATTTGATGTGAAAGATCCCCAAGCGGTTGGCGATCGGCGCATAGATATCCAAGGTCTCCTCGGATTTCTTTTTCGCCTTTTCGGGAGGTACATATTTCATCGTACGCATATTATGAAGACGATCCGCCAATTTGATCAAAATGACCCGAATATCCTTTCCCATGGCCAGGAACATCTTGCGTATATTCTCCGCCTCGGTCTCTCTATCGTTCTTGTCCTTCTTATCTTTTTTATCGTCATCCTCTTCAAGATCCCTGGGCTTTTTCGTATGCGTTGCAGGAACTTCACCATTCCCCTCTTCACCTTCCGGATCATTTTTATATTTGATGGTTCCAAGCTTGGTGACACCGTCTACCAAATCCGCGATGGTTTGACCGAACTCCCTCTTCATCTCTTCATAGGTCGTACTTGTATCCTCCAGGACATCGTGCAACAAACCTGCAGCGACGGTGTCGGTATCCATACGCATCTCAACAAGGATCTTGGCGACTTCTACAGGATGAATGATATATTCTTCTCCCGACTTCCTTTTTACACCGCGGTGTTGCCTCTCCGCAAGACGAAACGCCTTAATGATCACATCCAGATTCGCATCGGGATTGTACTCACAAATCAATTGCAACAGGTTCTCCAACATATTCATTCACCCTCTTTCTCTATTAACATATCTCTCAAGCTCCAAGAGCAAGTCCATAAAAATCTATGGCCCTTTCTTCTTTATTACAACACTTTAATGAAAGGTTCTTCAAATTGAAACACAAAGAGATATCACCATCGTTCTCCAATCAAAACAGTCCCCCAAAGAAGCAATGCAACTACTTAGAATACTTGATCGGATCCGGAGCACGACTATATGACACAACAGGTTCACAAGCCAACAGTATAATTCTTAATTATAGTACTCTCGGCTCAGATTTTCAATAGTTTATATTATAATTACAGAAAATTCTCTAAACAGGATACGAAACAAAGGAAAATACCTCCTTGCCCTCCAGCTTGTCCCTACCTTTAAGCTCTTCCAACTCAATCAAAAACACGCAGTTTGAGACAACGCCTCCGAGGGACTCTATCAGATCCACTGTAGCCTTCATCGTTCCGCCGGTAGCCAACAGATCGTCCACAATGGCGATCCTTGTCCCCTTCTCGATCGCATCCTTATGGATCTCCAAAACATCGCTTCCGTACTCCAACTCATACTCGTAGCTCTCTACCTCCGCCGGGAGCTTACCGGGCTTTCTTACAGGGACAAAGCCCACTCCGAGAGCATAGGCTGTAGCCGAACCAAGTACAAAACCTCTGGCTTCAGGTCCTACGATAAGATCGATCTGCTTATCTCTCAGATGTTCAGCGATTAGATCCACCGTCTTTCGAAAATATACCCCGTCCTTGAGCAGTGTCGTAATGTCTTTGAAACTGATCCCCTCTTTGGGAAAATCTTCCACGATTCTGATTTTTGATTTTAAGTCCATGATCATACCCCTTCATTTTCGTATTCTAAAACTTGAACTATCTTCTCGTTTATTCTTCGCAATTCTTCTTCCCAAGACATGTTTGAAGAAGAACCGACATTTATCTTAAGATCTCCATCTTCTTCCCGTATCTCGATCAATGAGTGCTTCTCGAAGAGTTTTAAACACAAGAGGAGTCTCATTCTTGCATCGACGTCCATGGTCTCCAACTTTGTTCGAGAGATCAGGGTTCTCTCGTTTTGAACCAGCTTATCCAGAAAAATACGTATCGCTTCCACATCCTGTACAAACTGTACTGCCTGTACGCTGTTTTCTTCAAACTCGGGATGTAGGAGAAACTTCTCCGTGTCAACCAGATCACGACAGAGCCTCCATGCCAAAGAATCACAAATAATGATACTATTATAGCCTCTTGTATCTATCTTTTCAATCTCCGGGCAGAACTTTACCTCACTTTGTTCCAAGCCCGCATAGGAGACAAAGGTGGTCATATCCCTATACACCTGAGGAAGTCCGACCACAAAGCAGATCCCCTCCCTCTGTAACTCTTCTTCGTGCGCAAAATTCAGACTCCCGACTCTCTCCTTATCTTTCCGCCTCAGTACAGTCGGGCCCTCATCTTGAGCGTTCGAAGAACTACAGTTTTGTCCAAGTTTCAAGAGTTGATCCGCAAACCTCATACAAGCTTGCAAGTCCAGCGTTCGAGACACGAGCTTAAAATCTCTCATCTTCGATTGAAGATACGTCGTACCTCTGTATTCGTTTTCTTCAATCGAAACGAGGAGGTCGACATCCGAGTGCGGTTCTCTTTTCCACTCTTCAACAAGGTTCCCCTGTTGAAAGCCTACGAGCCGATGTGAACCCAAAAGGGCGGAGAAGTGCTCGCCGTTCTTTCCCATCCTCTTCGCCTGAGTGAGCTCGGCTCCCTGTACGATGAAGAGGGGACGCGGATTCTTCATCCCGAAGGGCTCCATTGCCGAAACCTCCTTCAACAAAGAGAAGTTCAACATCTCGGCTCCGAGAAGGCTCTCCGCCTTAAACCTTCTCTTTCTGTCCCGAACTGTCAGCTTCTTTCCTGCCACCTCGTTGATTCGTCTGCGAAACTCTTCTATCCTATCCTCTTCTATCGACAGGCCTGCAGCCTGAGAATGTCCTCCAAAGCCCAGAAATACCTCTTCAATCTCCGTCATCGCTTCAAAGAGGTGCAGGGAGGGAATGCTTCTTCCCGATCCCTTGCCGACCCCGTCTTCTCGGATTGAGATGACGAAGGATGGTTTGTAGTACTTCTCAGTCAATCTGGAGGCTACGATGCCTATCACCCCTTCATTCCAACCTTTTGCCGCAACCACGACAACGTCTTGCGTTAAATATCGTCGGTCCGCTTCCAGAGCCTGTAAAGCCGATGTTACGATCTCTTCTTCTATCGCCTGTCTCTCTCTGTTGTATTCATTGAGTTCGACTGCGTAGATCATCGCCTGCTCACAGGTCTGCGCCGTGAGCAGACCGATCCCCGATTCCGCACTGCCTATACGTCCCGAAGCATTGATCCTCGGTGCCAGCATATAGCCAATGTGATAAGCGTCGATCTTCGTCTGTGACAAACCGGATACCTCTCTCAAACACTTGATCCCCGGGTTATATCCTCTCGTGTTGATGCTTTCCAGACCCAGTTTGACGATGGCGCGGTTCTCTCCGGTCAACTCTACGATATCTCCGACAGTCGCAAGCGCGGCGATCTCAAGGTAGTGCTCCAAACCCGTTGCCTTCCTTCCCGAAAGAGCCTGAACCAGTTTAAACGCGATCCCCGCTCCGCAGAGATGCCTATAGGGATAGGAGCAGTCTTTTCGATGGGGATCTATCACGGCTACGGCTTCAGGAAGGTCTTCCCGACACTGATGGTGGTCGGTAATGATCATATCCAGCCCTAGTTCCTTTGCAAAACGCGCTTCTTCCAAGCCACTTATCCCGCAGTCCACGGTGATGACCAGCTCAGTGCCCCTTCTTCGAAGTTTCTCCAACGCCGACTTGTTCAGTCCATAGCCTTCCTTACGCCTGTCGGGTACATAGTGGTCGAACTGATACCTCTCTTGCTTAAAATAAAGCTGGAGGATGGAGCTTGCTGAGATCCCGTCCGCATCGTAATCTCCATAGACCGTGATTTTCTGCGAATTCGCGACGGCAAACCTGATCCTCTCAACCGCCTTTTCCATGTCCTTCATCAGGAAGGGGTCGTGAAATGACTTGTCCGTCGGTTCAAAGTACTCTTCGATATCTTCGATCCCTCGTTCTCTTATGATCTTGTATATAAGCTCTTGCTCAGAGCCCTTCTCATCCCTCGCCTTGTTCTTCAGCGACCAGTAGTTAGACATCTTCTTCAACTCCGTATTCGGTCCAGCCGTTCTCCATTTCATTTATTTTTCTATTATATACCATCGACACACAGCTTTACAAAAATATTTTAGGGAAACGACACACAAGGCAACTCCCTGATTTTATTTTGAGTTTACCATATGAAAATTTAAATAGGTGTTCGTAAGATCGCTTCTTCAACATCCATCAAATCTCCCTTAATATATGAAAGAAATGTCATATTTTGTACTATTTTTTATCTCAGCGTAACCATCTGAAACGAACGGATTCAAAAATCTCTCTTGTTTTTTTGAATGTAATAATTTCATTTTGATATTGAATTTCGTTGATGTTTGTGCTATCTTATTGGAAGTAGAGAATCTTCACGTTTCTCTAAATTTTATGAATACAGAAGAGGAGTGGATCGTTATGGCTAACAGAATGGTCGGTGTTCCCGCACCGGATTTCAAAATGGTTGTTACAACAGGAGACGGAAAAGAATTCAAGGAATTGACATTAAATGATTATAAAGGAAAATGGTTGGTTATGTTCTTCTATCCCAGAGACTTCACCTTTGTTTGTCCGACAGAGATCAAGTCTATGGACACTCATTACGAAGAGTTCCAAAAGTTGAACGCGGATGTATTGGCAGTAAGTACGGACAGTGAGTTCTCTCACAAGGCTTGGATCGAACTCGCTGCAGAAAAAGGTGGTATCGGAGAGTTGAGATTCCCGATTGCTGCAGATACAACACACCAAGTTTCCAAAGACTACGGCATCTATATCGAGGAGACCGGAGCAGCTTTGAGGGGTCTTTTCATCATCAACCCTGAAGGTGTTCTCCAATATCAAGTCGTTCACGATTTGAACGTAGGACGTTCCGCTTCCGAGACTTTGCGCGTGCTACAAGGACTTCAAGCAGGCGGACTGTGCCCGGCAGACTGGAATCCCGGAGAAGATATGCTCTAAACATAAGCGTCTTGTTACATTGACATACGACTCACACGAAAGATTTTCGTGTGAGTTTTTTCGTCTCTATAAATACCGTACATTACAATCTAAATTTGATATAAAAATCCATATTTTTGTATATTTTTCTTTTTTAAAAAGATCGGGATCTATGCTCCAAATACTCTTTTATATTAGTATTTATCTAGATTACACCAATTTTTTTCAAAGAATAAAAAACACTTCCCATTCTTAAAAACTTGTATTATAATGTGTTGTCCGAAAAATTTATCACCCCTTATATCTTTACTATGCTATTTCTCTATTATATAATTGAGTGGATGCTATAGGGTGAGAATTTTGAATTTGTGTTCAATTACTATTTTTTATATATTGTAAAGGAGTATTTTTATGTCCAGATGTGTAGGAACCGTTTCAAGAGGAATTCGAACAGGTATTGTAAGGGAAGGAGACGATCTTGCTTCCATGGTGGTAAACTCGTTGATGGAGGCCTGCGAAAGCGATGGTATCAAATTGCATGACAAAGATGTTCTGGGAGTTACCGAAGCTGTCGTCGCGAGGGCACAGGGTAACTACGCAAGCGTTAATCAAATCGCCAGCGATGTAAGATCCAAGTTTGAAGACAGTCATATCGGGGTGATTTTTCCGATACTGAGCCGAAACCGTTTTTCGATCTGCCTAAAAGGGATTGCAAGAGGAGTCAAGAAGATTACCCTTATGTTGACTTATCCCTCCGACGAGGTGGGTAACCACCTTATCTCCTTGGATGAATTGGATGCAAAGGATGTCAATCCCTTCTCCGACAGTCTTACAGAAAAAGAATTCAGGGATCTGTTCGGATATAAGGCGCACGTGTTTACAGGTGTGGATTATATTGAATATTATAAGGAACTCATCCTTGGAGAAGACTGCGAAGTCGAAGTCATCCTGTCCAATCAGCCTTCCAAAATCTTGGAATATACTCCGTACGTTCTCAACTGTGATATCCATACCAGAGTACGAACCAAGCGCATTCTTTTGAACAAAGGTGCAAAACAGGTACTCAGCCTCAGTGATATCATGACCTCCTCCATAGAAGGAAGTGGCTTCAACGCAGAATACGGCTTGTTGGGCTCGAACAAATCCACGGAAGATAAAGTCAAACTCTTCCCCAGAAACTGCGGGGAATTTGTGATAGAGGTTCAGAGACAGATCAAAGAGCGCACCGGAAAAAATCTCGAGGTCCTCGTTTACGGAGATGGAGCTTTCAAGGATCCCGTCGGTAAGATCTGGGAACTTGCAGATCCCGTTGTATCTCCGGGATATACCGCCGGATTGGAAGGTACCCCGAACGAATTAAAGTTGAAATACCTCGCGGACAACGACTTTGCTTCTCTAAAGGGAGAAGAGTTGAAGGCTGCAATAGTAGATTCGATCTCTCACAAGGATAAGGATCTCAAGGGATCGATGGCTACTCAGGGAACGACACCGAGACGCCTCACCGATCTGATCGGTTCCCTCTGTGACTTGACTTCCGGAAGTGGAGACAAAGGAACTCCCATCATCCTTATTCAAGGATACTTTGATAACTATGCAGATTAGATGATGCTGATGCCTGCTTTGATGCATATACAGATCAGGTAATAATAAAGGGCCGTTCTCAGGCGAAATGTCCGAGCACGGTCTTTGTTTATATTCGGGAACGGATAACAGTATAATACTAAAACCCGATAAAAGATACCGGGACATTAAAACATATCGTTATAAACCAAAATTTTGATACCATTAGGCTGTTAATTGACGACCTCGAGAGACATAATCATTTAACAAAGATATCTCGTAACTCACAAAAAAGCTTGAACCTGTGTTCACACCGGAGATAAAATTCTTGAAACCATTTGTTTCACAAATTCTTTATATTTTACAAGGCGATAATAAAGAACAGTTTATGTCTTTGTTCATGGTTCCTTATTTTTTTCGACAATCATATATTCTGTAAATCCGGAATTTCAAACGGAGATTAGGCTAACACCGCACAATTAGAAAAATCAGCATAAAATCAACGTTATGCGAAGGATATGTCTTTTAAAAATATTGATATGACAAATTTTCCCCTTCCAGGAAACCAAAAGAAACTCAGAAGATTGCCCTTGACAGGTGTTTCTTTACTATAATATGTGAATAAGAAGGAATAATAATATCCATACTATCATCAGCGGATCTCTTCCGCTTTTTGACCACGAAACTCGGAGCGATAACTGCTGACAAGGATAAATATGCTCGAGAGAAACAAGGCCAATGCATTGATTATTAGATCCGCGAGAAAAGTTCCTTTGATTTGCCTGTCCTCCCTAATGATTGAGCTCGTTTCACTAAGGACCTCAAGGTAATTCGTATCGTAATCAAGCTTGAGAACATTGTAAAAACGGATGGAATACTCCAAAAACGTAGAGATATACATACTGACACAGAGAATGGCAAAAATCATCACCAAGGACTTGGCACTGATCCGGCCTGCCAACTTCTTATAGACTTCATAAGAGACAAACAACAGCACAATCGGAACAAAGAATGTATAGTAATCCAACGTCCCAACTAAGATATAGGCCAGCAACCCAAGAATTGCCACCGATACTACTCCGAACAAACCTTTGGCAACATCCTCCCTCCTTCCTTGTGCCGATTCAACATCGTTTTCTATCCTCTGTTTCATCAAAGGGATCTCGTCTTGTGAAATGTAGAAATACTGCCTACCCTTCCTAACCAGCTTTAAGGTGCTATCACTCTCTCCGGATAGAAAACTTCCGCTCTTATATCCCTCCGTTTCAAGAATCAAGATAATCTCTTCTATCAGTTCCTCAAACCTTTTGGCCGTACCTCTTTTTGAGAAGGAAAGTTTGAACCTGATCGTCGCATAGGCCTCCCGGGTGAGTACCCCTACCTTATAGCCTTGAAGTCTCCTCCTCAGCTTGTCTCCAAACTCAGTATCGCCTTCTCCCCTGCATGCTCCGATATGGATGTCAGCATAATTCGTCGTTTCCACCCTCTGCACAATGACTAGAAATTCCTTGATTCTCCCCGCATAGGCTTGACCTTTGAGACGCATAAAAGAATATTTCTGCACTAAAAAATCCAAATTTTCCATCCTATCCTCCTTTGTTTGTTATTCCAATCGTATACAATCCCACTTTGTTCCCCTTCTATTATTCCAAGATCCAAATCAGGTGCTCCAAGTTCAAGCTGTAAGAACTCTTCTTCCTCAACTCCTTTCTGTAAAGCGGAGAGACGGTATAGGGAAGTTCCCTGAACACCTCATCGTCCTGCACATTATCACTCACAAACAAAACATCCTGTTTTTTGAGACCATGGATGTCCGCGATCTTTAAGATCCCGTTTTTTTTCGAGGCCTCTTTATGTTGAAGGTAACACTTCGCAAAGTACTTCCTCCTTTGAACTCCTTCGTCTGCCACCTCATCTGCTACACAAGGTGGCAGTCCCAGTCTCAATACTTCCCCGTCCTCATCTTCGTCGATATGTGTTTTCCAAGACATCTTAGATCTGCTGCAAAACTCGGACACAAAACCTTTGTCGAGTAAAAATTTTTCTCTGAAAGAGAAGTCCTCCTCTCTTAGGTCGGCCCCGTCCGAAAATGCCCCTCCTTTGAAATAAGCCATCTTCCTGCCAAGTTTCTGCCTGACCGATCCGTAACTGCGGGCTGTCGCCAAATAAAGCCTTGCCTTCCCGCCCAGTTCTTCCAAGATCGAAGAAAGGTCGCTCCTTACCCTTCCTCCTCCATCGGTAAGGATCCCGTCGAAATCAAGAAAGATGCACTCAAACTTCCTTTTTTGGGGCAGGCGAGGAGCTAAGGTATCCCCAAAGAAAGTTCGGAGTTTTGTGTCGACAAAGTTGGAATAACCCAAGTAACAGTTGCACCGTCTGTGATCACTACAACTTGTATCAATCTTTTTCCTCTTCTTGAAAAAACAATTCCCGGATACAAGACCTCCATCGATATAGGTATTTCGGTGAGACGCACAGTTCTTAAACTCTTCTCTGTTTCTTACAAATTCATAGGAAAACATCGGGTCTATCTCACAGAATTTTTCGATTTCATCTTGTTTGAACGAAGCTCGGAGCTTGTCTGTCGCATTGAGCCAAAAGTAGACCTCCCTCTTGAGGAGTTTTCTCATCCTCTTCATCTCCTCCAAGTTATTCCGAGTCGCAACTGCTCCTACCGAGATCTTGCAGGATCCGGACAGAAGGTCAACCTTTGCTGCAAAATCTTCGGGATCTGCGAAATCCGGATGCCAGGTTGCCCAAAACACAATCTTATCGAGCCTTCCTCCCTGTTTGCGAACCTCCTCAAGGAAGGAGGGAACCTCGAAGGAGAGATTGGTCTGTACCCCTACGTACTCAAGCTGTTCCAAGGAAGAAAAAGACGCGATCTTTCTCCGATATTCTTCATGGCACATCACTTCACCATAGGGAGTTATCATCAAGCTTTTCTTGATTTTTTCCCGTTTCAATTCCTCATAGAGGCAATCCAAGACCTTCATATCTTCTCGGAGCAGGGAGAGATCTCTCTTCTTCTTGGAAAACGGACAGTAGGAACAGCTGTAATTACAGAAATTGACAAACCCCCTGTAATAAATCGTCTCAAGCATAGTTTTTCATCCTCTTCCTAACCTTCTCCGACATAAACAAGGGGCCGATCCTATCCGAAAACCCAAGTCCTTCCTCCGTCAAATACCACCTTCCATCTGACAAACGAACCTGCCCCTGTTCGCACAGTTCTATCAAGAAGGGGAAGTCCTTCTCAACTTCCGAACAAAACCTCTCCTTGTAGTCGAATCGACTGAGCCCCGTCACATAGAGAAGATTTTTTATCGCATACTTGCGTTTCCTCTCCTCTTCGTCCAAGAGAAAGAAGGAGATGTTTCTCAAAAAGTCCTTCTTCTCCACATAAGAGCGATACTCCCGCCTACATTCCTCCTGTGCACTCACGTACTTCTCGCAAAAATGAAGTTCATCGAAGTAACTTCTCCCTCCACAGCCTAACGACAACATGTTTTCGAAGCCACAGTCCGTGTTCACCTTCCTCTTCTTGGAAAAATTCCTCATCGAGTTTTGAACATACCCCTTCTCAAGAAGATGGCTCCGTCCCTCTTGATAGAGACGATACTGCAATTCAAAATCCATTTCAAACTTGTGATAGAGCCTCGCATTTTCCTGTTTGTATAAGGGATAGAGAAAGATCTCTTCCGGCTCGAAGCGCAAGGCTTCTTCGATCGAGTAGATCAGGCTTTTTACGCTCTGACCGGGGATTCCGTAGATCAGGTCGATATTGAGGACCTCAAAAGAAAGAGCTTTAATCTTATCCAGGGACGAGTACATATCGGAAGAACGCTGAACTCTCTCTAAAATCCTGAGTTCATCTTGCAAAAAAGATTGGATGCCGACACTCACCCTCTTGACCCCTACCTCCCTCAAGAGATTCAATTTCCCGATCGTCGCCTCATAAGGAGAAGTTTCCACGACAGAAAAGTCCTGCTCAAACGAAAAGCGATATTCGTCGCGCGCTAGGACAAAGAGACCCTCCAGTTCTTTTTCCGAGAGGAGGAGCGGGGTTCCTCCACCCAAAACAAGGGAGGTAAACCGCGTTTCAGACGTATCCACCTCGCACTTCATCTGCTCGCAATGTCTTTGAACGGCAGACAGATAGGCTTCCCTCTCTTCTTCGCCTGTGATCGAAAACAGATTGCAATAACCGCATTTGCTTCGACAAAAAGGAAGGTGGATATACAGGCCCATCTCCCTGCCTCGAAACCTCTCCCTATACAAAGACAGATCCAGCCTCTCGATGTCTTCATAGGTCCTCTTATGAGGATAACTGTACATATATTGGGTATAGATACTGCTGTGATCTTCCTTCCTCATCATATCCCTTTTTCCTCCGTCAAATTCCTGAAAATATGTTGTAATACTACCCTCTATCAAACGGACAGAAGTTTGATGCCTGTAATCTTCCAAACCGTTCTCGCTAACTACGGAAATTATCCACAAAAATGAAAATCGATCTTTCCGCTGTTTCGCAAAATGCCAAAACTCTATCAAACACCTTCGAGACTGCGTCTATGCTATGTCTGTTTAAATTGCGTGACCGGACAACAACTCTATGGCAATACTGCATAACTCAAAAAAACAGCATGAAACCGGTGTTATATGGACGATAACTTTTTTGGGAGTCTTGATCCGAGACAACCCTCAGCGTTTTCATAAACTCAAGGAAACACCATGACTTTCCCTTTGTGTGGCACTTCTCTGTGATCACTCAAAACATTATCGATAATTACATATTCTATTTGCCTGACATTTCAATCGAGGAGTAGACTCATCCAAGGAAGACGGGGTTCGATCCGTTTCTTCACTTCATACTACTATTCTTTTGAATAGTGGATATAAACAATCTGTGACCCATAGAAGACAACATAGTTTTTCGTCATCGAAAAATAGAGATATCCATACTTCTATTGAAAAATGGTATCATAACGATGCAACATTGCCTATAGTACCATTTTCCCTGATATCCCGATCGAAAAATGTCGGATCTCCTGTCGAGACGATCTCTCCCTCGAGTAAACATCGCCCGGGTTCGATCCGTCCTTCTGTCTATTACAGAAAAAAGTGCATATAGGGAACCGTGTATACGATCCCATGGGACAGACAGTGAAAGTAGTACCCTTCTTCTCCGTAACAAGTCCCATGGTCCGAGCACAGGATACAAAAAGTCTTATTCCTCTGCCTAAAGAGCGAAAACAGCCTTTCAATATGAGCATCGACATAGCGCAGGGCGGCTGCATGCGTCTTGATAGAGTCCTCCTTTTCTCCTTCCATATAAAAGGAATTGGGATAGTGGATGCTGTCTACATTCAGGTAGAGAAATACCCTCTCTCCTTCTCTCCTCTTTTTGAGCCAGGTTTCAATAAAATTTATCTGATTCTCAAAACTTTCTTTGATATGACAGGCAAACCTCGTATTCCAATAAGATTCCATAAAAAAAGATGGCAAAATGTTATTGATCGGCGTCCTCTTGTTGAAGAAACCTACCCCTCCTACGCAAGCCGTAGTATAACCGGCTCTTTCAAGTCCCCGGATAAAACTGTCTCCCTCAAAAACAAACGAATAGGGGTGGAGCCTTCCCAACGCCTGATTTTCCTTCGCAACGAAGAGCCTCTCCCTCTCGTAGAGGGGCACGGGCTCCGCAGGAGAAGGAAGGTTGCCGATAAACATCGCCATATGAGAAGGAAAGGTGTAATTTCCGGGAGCATGACGTTTTTCCCATCTTGCATAACGGTTGATAGAAGGAGTATTACCCTGTATTTCCTCCTCCTTCGCGACATCATAACGCAAGGTATCCAAACAGACGAACAAGATATCGCTGTCACCGACCACCTCATTCATATTGACTGACATCCGTGCCTTCCGCGGATCACCTATCACACTCTTTGGAACCTCCGTTACCGTCCTCTTCATCTTCTTATCATCCTTTCCACCTGTTCCCTATATATCCTGTTTTCCCCGTAAACATCCCTGTGCATCAGATCTCCCTGCGCATTGATTTCTACGATGTAGGGCTTTTGAGTATTCTTTTCGAGCAGGATGTCAAACCCCGCACTGTTTAAACCTTCAAAACACGCCATAGCCTCCGCGCAGAGTTCTTCGAGTTCCATCTTCTTTTTTTCTGTCATCCCGATCTCTTCCAAGGTCAAAGGAAGGTTGTTCAAATGGAGGTTCGTAATGGCAGAAGTCCTAGCTCCCCTCACTTGGATATAAGAGATATGCGAAAACTGATACACCACCCTCAAGTCATACACCGCCCGTCCCACAACTTCCTTGGGCACCCATCGTTCCACTACTGCCCCTTCCCTAAGCAAAAAATCCACGATATCACGGACTATAACCCTGTCTGTAAACATCCTCACCTTTTTAGTGTTGACATAGCCCTCTTGCTTTAACAGGGAAGTCTGCATGATACAGGCATCCGACTTCGGGTTGTACTTCAGACTCGCAACTCCGGCCGCTCCCGAACCCAAGTTCGGCTTTATAAAGATCTGACTGATTCTTTCTTGTCTTAAGTACGCCAGCAGTTCTTCAAACGAAGATCCGTAAAAATCAAGTATCGGTGTTACCGGGATCCCCTTTTCTTGCAAAACTTTCTTACACCGTCTCTTGTCCAAAGTCGCCTCGATCGAGGCAGGCGAGTTCAAAAAATCCACCCCTTCGATCCGAGACAGTCTCTCCAAATACCCGTGATACTCCTGCATATTACGGTTTAATCGGTCGAGATAGACGGTATTGTTTGAGACAGGATCGATCTTTACCCTATCCCCGCTCCGAAGATCTCCTTCTGCAAAACCTCCTTCAATATCAAGAAAGAGAAGCTCCACCCCTCTCTCCAGACAAGCCTTAAGAAAGTAATCGTGTCGCTTCCCTTCTCTTCCTATCAAAACAAGTTTCATTATTCCGTCAACATCGCGTAGTAGTACAGTTCTCCATTGTACTCATCCGCCTCCTGCTGCTCGTCCAAAACCGCGTTGATCGATGAGTCTTCAAAGGCCTTCATCATGTCGTTGCTGAGGAAGTGGTGAGTCAGGTCCAACTTCTCCAGAGATTTTAATCTGTCTTCATTCTCAAGAAGAAGAGCTCCGCCTTTATCGGTCAAGGTACCGTTTGATAAGTCCAAAACCTTCAAATTCTCAAGCGTATCCAGCTTCATGATCGCTTCCACGATATCATCTTGGATCTCACTGTCACCCAGACCCAGATACTCCAAATTTTTGATCACATCAGAGTTTAGAAGCTTTTCGATATACACGGGATCCGACTCAAAGCCGTAATCCTCCACCCCTAAATAAAGGTTTAATTTCTTGAGCTTTGGAAGATGTGCATCTGCGATCTGTTCCATAACTCTTCCCGGCAATCCTCCGCAGATGATCTCCAACTCCTCCAAATTCGGATGGTCGATCTTGCCGAAACTGAGTCCGTTGCTCCCCTTAATCGTAAGCTTCTTCAAGTTTACAAGCGCCTTCAACAACTCCTCATAATCTCCCTGCTCGATCCAAGACACCTCACACTCCTCAAATCCCATATCCCCCACAAAAAGACTCTTGATATGCTGAAGCTTATCCTTGTTTTCTACAAAGGAATTCAAAAGATCTTGAATACTATTGTCATAGGACTCTCCCCAACAACCGATCACGACCTCTTCAAGCTCAGGCAACTCCGGATCGGACAGTACACGTTCCGCCATCGTACTCGCATTACACACTTCATCACTTTCATATATTTGGTCTCCATCGTAAAAATACTTCTTCGTCTTCAACATAACAAAACCCCTCCTGTGTTTTGAATTTTCTTGTAAAATATTATATTTTAATGGCTATTTCCTGTCAAATATAAAATATCTTTTCTATACCAAAAAATGGGCACTGATATTCTGAAACAAAAAGAAAGAGATGGTCTTATAAAACCATCTCTAAAAAAACGTCCATCATTTTCATTAAATTAGGGGGACACCGCATAATTTGAAAAATCTCCATAAAACCAATTGTATACAAAAGATGAAATCCTCAAAAATATCGATATGACAAGACCTTCATATTTCATAAAATCGGAGAAAAATCAGAAACTTGCCTTTGTGCGGTGTTTCCTTAGAATCATTTACTATTTATAGGTGTATTTTCCGGGTTAATGATAACAGGCTTCCACGCATCAGGTTCTGACTTCTGCTTATACCTTGCATACAGCCAAAATCCTATGCCTATAACAGCATATCCCAATAACGTAAACCAAGCTCCTATCTCCATAGCCATTACAGAAGCAATCAAAACCCAAACACAAAACAAAACTCCGACAGTAGCAACTATATTTGCATGCTTAACATAAAACGGCCTTTCCCAATCA
>JAUMWQ010000169.1 GCA_030529565.1 Filifactor alocis
CCTCTTTCTTATCAGGAGAGAAAGGTAAGCCTCGTTGTCGAGCTTTCCTCCTATATCTCTCGCCAAGGATCTGATGTATGTTCCGGCGGAACACACGATATCCAAGTCTACGGATTCATTAGAAAAGGAGCAGATGTCCATGGATTTTACGGACACTGCCCTAGCCTTGATCTCAGGAAGTTCTTCGTTGTTCCTGGCCATTTCGTAGAGTTTTCTTCCTCCTACCTTGATAGCACTGTACTTTGGAGGAAGTTGCTCGATATCTCCCGTAAGTTCCTGAAGAACCTCTTTCAGTTGCTGTAGGGAAAAAGGATGGATGTCCTTCTCTGAAACAATGTTTCCGTAGGTATCCAAGGTGTCGGTTAGAACTCCGAAACCTATTTTTGCAAAGTATTGTTTCTCTTCTTTTAGGAGATAGTCGCTAAACTTCGTGGCTCTCCCCACGCAGACGGGAAGAACTCCCGCCGCATTGGGATCAAGCGTACCGGTATGGCCTACCTTCTTGATCTTTAAGAGCCTACGAACCGCTGAGACGACATCGTGGCTCGTCATTCCGGTAGGCTTTATAAGGTTTAAAAAGCCGTTCATTATGAGAGGTACTCCTTCGCTCTTTTGACAGCTACAGCGACCGCCTCCTTCAAGGGAAGGTAGAGGGTGCAGCCCGAGGCACTTTTATGTCCTCCTCCACCGAATTCCGAAGCGAATTTTTCGACATCGACCAACCCTTTTGAACGAAGAGATACCCGAACTTCATTTTCTCCCTTTTCCTTAAAGAGCATCCCCATGTTCACACCTTCAATATTGATGGTACAATTTACCAGTGTTTCAATGTTGTTATAGGGAACTCCCCATCGTTCTCTCATCTCCTTGGTCAAACAAGCGTAGGCGAAGTCTCCTTCGACGGTAAGGGTATTGAGCACTTCTCCCATCAACTTGTAGTAACCGAAGGTTTCGCTGCGAAATACACGCTCTGCGATCGTTGCCTTATCCGCACCTTTTTGGATCAATTCCATGGCAATCCTAAGGGTCTCGCTTCCTGCTCTGTCGTAGATAAAGTTTCCGGTATCGGTCAAAATTCCGGTGTAGAGGCAGGTCGCTACCTTTGCATCGATAAAATCCTCAAAATCCTGCTTCAAGGCTTCATAAAGGATCTCGCAGGTGGAAGAGATGTTTGTACTTACCAGGTTCACATCTCCGTAATATTCATTTCCCAAGTGGTGATCGATATTGATCTTATAGGAACTTCCTTCAAAGATGGAAGTTTCGATATTAAAACGCTTGAGGATGGCGCAGTCCAAACCGATGAAGACATAGGGTCTGTTATCGATGATGGAGATAGCCTTGGAAGAACTGTAGTTCGGGTGATCCCGATAGAGAAACTCAAACTTTTCCGGCAACTCTTCATCCAAGATATAATAGGCTTCTTTTCCCATATTCTCCAAAGCGATCTTCATCCCCAGAGAGGAAGACAGGTTGTCTCCGTCAGCATTTACATGGGAACTGATGATAAAAAGATCATTTTGTTCAATAATTTCTTTAAAGGTCATATACTATGCCTCCTACTCTTCTTCTTTCTCGTCTTCTGAATGATCAATACCCAATTCGCTGATGAGTTTTGACATCTCGACTCCTTTTTGGATGGAGTCGTCAGGTCGGAATATGATCTCCGGAGTATATCTGAGATCCACAACTCGCCCCACCCTGTTTCTTACATATCCGCTCGCCCTCTTAAGGCCTTCGATGATCTCGACGGGGTCGTCGCCCAAGACGCTGATATATATATAGGCGTATTTGAGATCTCGAACGACATCGACGTTTGTCACTGAGATCAAGCCCTTGGACTGTCGGATCTTGGTATCTTTGATCTCTCCCTCCAACAACATGGAGCTGACGACCTTCTTTATTTCTTCCGAGATCCTTCTCGTTCTATCATAAGCCATAGTCTATCTATTCTCCTTATACTTTTTTCACTTCTTTAATAATATAGTTTTCTATGATATCGCCTTCTTTGATGTCGTTGTAGTTGGTCAGTCCGATCCCGCAGTCATATCCCGTAGCGACCTCTTTTACATCGTCCTTAAATCTTCGTAGAGAGTCGATCTCTCCTTCGTAGATCACGATCCCGTCTCGGACCAGACGAACCTTCGCATTACGTTGGATCTTCCCTTCAATTACATAAGAACCTGCGATCATACCGACCTTGGGCACCTTAAAGGGCATTCTGACCTCCGCCTTACCAAGTTCTTCTTCAACAAAGTCGGGAGACAACATACCCTTCATCGCCTTTTCGACATCTTCGATCGCATCGTAGATGATCCTGTAGGTCCTCATATCGACTTTTTCACGTTCCGCCAATGAGGTCGCACCGGTAGAAGGTCTCACGTTGAAGCCGATGATGATGGCATTGGATGCAGAAGCGAGCATAACGTCGGATTCGGAGATGGCACCTACACTTCCATGGATGACTTTTACGACAACCTCTTCGTTGCTGATCTTTTCAAATGACTTCTTGATAGCATCTATCGATCCTTGAACGTCTGCCTTCACTATGATGTTGAGTTCCTTCATCTCTCCGGACTGCATCTTTTCGAACAAGTCTTCCAGGGAAATTTTTGAAGTCTCCTTCATATATTCCTCACGCTTACGCTCTTGACGTGCCAATCCCAAGGCTCTTGCTTCCTTATCGCTCTCAACGACGAAGAATTGATCCCCGGCATCGGGAACCGAATTGAGCCCTTGGATCTCGACTGCGGTCGAAGGTCCTGCCTTTTTGATCCTCTTACCCTTGGAGTTGAGCATTGCCCGTACTCTTCCGTAGGCGGTCCCCGCTACGACCGAGTCCCCTTCCTTCAAGGTACCGTTTTGGACGATCAAGGTAGCGACCGAGCCCCTTCCTTTATCGAGTTTAGCTTCTACGATCGTTCCTACCGCATTTCGATTAGGGTTTGCCTTGAGTTCTTCCATCTCGGCAACCAAGAGTACCATCTCCAAAAGTTCGTCGATGTTTTCTCCACTCTTAGCTGAAACGGGAACATCTATCGTGGTTCCTCCCCAAGCCTCGACGAGAATGCTCTTCTCGGAGAGTTCTTGACGAACGCGCTCTATGTTGGCTGTAGGCTTGTCGATCTTATTGATGGCAATGATCATCGGAACTCCTGCTGCACGAACGTGGTCGATCGCTTCTATCGTTTGGGGCATGATTCCGTCATCTGCTGCAACGACAATGATAACGATGTCGGTGACCTGTGCACCGCGGGCTCTCATCTCAGTGAAGGCCTCGTGTCCCGGAGTGTCCAAGAATACGATCTTTTTGTCGTTGATCACAACTTCCGATGCTCCTATATGTTGGGTAATTCCCCCGGCCTCTCCCTGGGTGACCTTTGTTTTTCGAATCGAGTCAAGCAAGGTGGTCTTTCCGTGATCAACGTGTCCCATTACAGTAACGATGGGAGGTCTGCTCTTCAAATCTTCCTCTCTGTCCTCTTCAATGATAAAGTCGATGACTTCCTTTTCTTCTTCTTTTTTCAAAAGGATAACATCGTGCTCCAAAGCGATTTTTTCGGCTGTTTCAAACTTTACGGATTGATTGATGTTCGCCATGATACCAAGCTTCATAATTCCCATGATAACATCCGTTGCCGGAATACCGAGCAACTGAGCCAAATCTCCTACGACAATGGTCTCTCCGATTTCAAATACTCCATCTTCTTGTTTTATCACGTCACTCATTTCTGCTTTCGTTTCCTTTTCTTTTTTATTGGTATAGTTGTGTTTCTTTCCCTTGGAAGGCTTCATCATCTTATCTTGATGATATCCTGTTTCGACCGTTGCAACTTTGGTTTCGCTTTTTTTATGATGTTTCTTACTCTTCTTACGGTCTTCGGAATCATGAGACATCGACTCCTGTTTTGAGTGGTGCTTTTCTTTCTTGGATTTAAATTTGTGATCTTTCTTCTCGTGATCCAAAGATTGGGTCTTTTGTTTTTTTCCTTCTTGTTTTAAGCCCTCGCTACGCCCCGAACCTTCTTTTCGAGGAGCTTGATGAGATTTTTTCTGTTCATTGCTCCCACCGGTTTTTTCATGGGTTTTCTTGTGATGAGGTGCAGTTTTGCCTGTTTCGGCTTTTTGATCCCGTCTTTGATGAGGTTCCGTTCTTTTTTCTTCCTGTCT
>JAUMWQ010000170.1 GCA_030529565.1 Filifactor alocis
ATTTGGATGATCCTATGCTTTCAAAGCATGAAACCTGACAATTCCAATAGATGAGGAGACACCGCATAATTCAAAAAATCATCGTAAAATCACTGTATATGAATACTGTGCTTCTCGAAAGTGTTGCTTTGACAAGACTTTATTTCTTGCAAACTCGTAGAAAAATCAAGACTTCCTATTTTTGCGGTATTGCCGTAATAGTATGAGCATATTCCGGAAAAGAAGAGGTAACTTTTTTTGTCGCGGCTTTGTGGAAAAGAGAGGTTTGGGATTAAAGAATCTGCGGATCTTTGCTATACTGTAAGTCTACACTTTGTACAAAGGATCCGAAAAGGACTATACAAGAGAAAAGATAAGGATAAAAGGAGAAGACGAAGAGATGAAGAAGATCTACACAATCTTGTTGATCGATGCCGATATGACTCTTTTGGATTTTGAGCGATCCGAGAAGAAGGCTCTGCAAAAGACGTTTAAGCACTTCGGTATAGAGCCCGCCAAGGAAGCTACCGCCCTCTATCACAAGATCAACTCGGGATACTGGAAGATGTTGGAGGAAGGAAGGGTCAGCAAGGAGGAGCTGGTGTATTTGAGATATAAGGATCTTATAGAGAAGATGGGCTTGGGGCTCAACCACAGGGAGTGTGAGGATTATTATCAGTATTCTCTGGGGCAGGAGGCCTATACGATGAAGGATGCAAGGGAGGTCTGTCATTATCTCGGAGAACGCTATGACCTCTACATCGTGACCAACGGGATATCTTCGACGCAGTATTCGAGGATGAAAAAGTCGGGCCTGGATGTCTACTTCAAGGATATCTTCGTATCGGAAGACACCGGCTATCAAAAACCGATGGTCGAGTACTTCGACTATGTCTTTGACAGAATCGGAGAGGTCGATAAGGACGAAGTGCTTATCATAGGAGATTCCCTGTCTTCGGACATCCAAGGGGGGATCAATGCGGGGGTCGATACCTGCTGGTTCAATTACAAGAAGGAAGAAAGGAAGATCGATATCGAGCCCGATTATGTAATTACCGAGCTTAAAGAGTTGGAGCTGTTTTTGTAGAGGGGCTTGATGCAGCCCCTCTTGATGAATTGGAGTCATGTCAATACCGCACGATTCAAAAGATCGGCCCAAAATCAATTTTGTACGAGGGTTAAAATTCTTAAAAACCTTGATATGACAAACGTTTGTGTTTTATAAACTCAAACGAAAATCGGAGGTTTGCCTTTGTGTGGTGTTTTCTTATTTCTATAGAGGAGAAATACGGCATACAAAAGGTCCTATCTTCGGTTTTGTGATATATGGAAGGGTCAGTTATACGATCATCTGCTAAAATGAAAAGGCTGAGTACTTTGAAGTATAGGAGCTCCCGGATTGTTTTTCGGTAATGCTGTATTCCGCGACCCCGATATTTCAAACCGAGAATAGTATCAATCTTCGTTAAACAAGATCTTCAGCACTTCTTTGGCGGTTTTGGAGGAGAGTTCTTCCCTGTCTTGCAAGGTGAGGTCTTCTCCGAGATACCATCTCATCTGGGAGTACGAAGTAAGGTAGGACCTGTCCAAGACCTTGGTCCCGTACTTGGCATACCACTTGGGATAGTAGGTCTTCATATAGTGTTTTGCAAGGCGAGCGGCCTCACTGTTCTTTCGCCCTTTGGACGAAACGGTCCCGCTGATCTGCACTCCGGGAGGTGAGGCGTGAAGAAGGACGACGCTGCCGTCCTTGCAGGCACCGATCACGATGTAGACGTGAGTCTTGTTGCTCATAAGATCGCCGGCTCGAAAGTTTTTGACGGATCCGGAAGGCACGAACCTTCCCCAACCTTTGGAAGAGAAGGTCTTTGTCATATCTTTCGCCTTCATCACGTAGCCTTCTTCCCCGTCGCGGGAGTGAAACAGATTGTAGAGGCTCCAGCCTACATAGCCCGAACAATCGAGACCGTCATGGATCTGATATCTGGTCTTCTTGTAGTTGTAGGAAGAGTTCTGCTTGTCCGCGAAGTTCTTCCAGCCTTCACTCAGGCCGATCGTCCTGGCTTCTATACCGGCGGCGGTATCTTCTTCGTTCCAGCCTCCTCCCCAGACATACATCGTCTTACCGACGGGTTGGAGGGAGATCCTCAGAAAGTGTAGAAGAGATGTTTCTTCCTCTCTTGCTTCCTCCTTCCGCTCGAAGAAGATCCCTCTCTCGCCTTCTGCATAAGACAGCGAAGGCGGTAGGGAGAGACCGATCCATAGGGCGAGAAGGAGAAGGACGGTTTGTTTATATCTCATGATCCTTACCTTCTTTCTTGTCGTTCTTACAGGCTATCATAACATAAGAAAGTTACAGTTGTGTTTCAGCAGTTTGGAGATTATTCGGAAAAAAACCGTCTTGTGCCGAAATCCGTCTGAAGTATGGCGATATCTTCTGTGCAAACACAAAAGATCGTTTCTGATGTGCAGATCGTTGATATCAAAGGTTCAGACGGACAAAAGACGTCGCAAAAAAAGAGACCGATGTCAAGGGGACATCGATCTCTTAAGATCCTGATCTTATCGATACAGATCCAAGACAGCATCGTAGTTAGGCTCGTCGGTCACTTCGTCGCAGTACTCCACATAGATAATCTTATTGTTTTCATCCAAACCGAAAACTGCTCTGGTAAGAAGGCCCAGCTCCTTGATATAACAGCCGTAGGCTTGAGAGAACTCCCTGTCTTTGAAGTCGGAAGCCGTGATCACGTTCTTGATGCCGTTGTTTCCGCACCAGCGCGCCTGAGCGAAGGGGAGATCCATCGAGATCGTGTATACCGTCACGCCGTTCAATTTTTCGGCTTCCTCATTGAATCTTCTCGTCTCCAAGTCACAGACTCCCGTATCCAGAGAGGGAACTGCGGAAATGATTTTTTTACCCGGCATATCCTTGAGCGAAAGAGGGCTCAGATCATTTTTTAAGACGGTAAAATCGGGAGCCTTGTCTCCGACCTTAACCTGTGTACCTTCCAGTGTCAATGGATTTCCTTGAAATTTTACCTGCATGCTTCATCTTCCTTTCCTGTTCTTCCGATCGGGTTCAAGACCTTAAGGGTCGAACCTGTCATTACCTACTGATAATGATACCCGAAACGGACAACTTAAACACCCCTTGATACAAAACTTTAGAAAATAGGTACAAAGTGTCGAACGGTTCTTCCTGTCTTCCTTCGAAATACAGAAACCCTATCAAATCAGTAGTTCCGACAAGATTTTATTCGAAAAAACTAAGGTCATACTGTTTTTCGATAAAAGAGCGGAATGATCCGCTTCCACAAACATGAAAAAATATTTCGGAAGTTACAGAGTGGAAGATGTTGGTATAAACAGACAGCGGTGTTATACATTTTTTCAAATGATGAGATATTGCTTAAGTTGTATCATTGATGATGACTATGATAGATCTTGATCCCTCTGCTCTCCATCTCCTTTTTGACAGAGTCCGGTATGTTCTCAAAATCAAGGGTCAACTCCTGATCACCGGAAGACGAATACTGCACCCCTTCCTGTGAAAAGGCGATCGATAAGTGTTGTTTCATATTTTCCCATTCCTTATCGGAGGCGGCCTCCTTCCATCCGACCAAAAAAGCATTGGATCCGGATTCGACGATGTCCGCGAGCAGAGCCTGCACATCTCCCTCCTTGTACTTCTCCTTGTCTTTCAGGAGAAGGATCTCATCGGTCAGTTCGCCGCAAAATTTTTCGATCTCCTCCGCGGACTTGTTGCCGAAGATCAGGGTCTCATACTCTACGGGGTAGGAGACGGATACGACATCGATTTCGGGAATGTCATTCGAACTCCTGTAGTAGGGCGATCCTCCCTCCAAAGCTTTGGAGATAAAGAAACCTGCACAGATGCCGATGAGAAAAACAGCAAAAAACCTTAAGGATGTGGACTTCATAGCAAATTCCTCCTTATGAGTATTAATAAAAAAACAATTAACTTACTCTATAAATTATAGATTATAAAATTAAAAATTTCAAGGAATCCTTAAGTGGATCTTGCAGGAGAAATGTAGAGAAGGTCCAAATAAATTGC
>JAUMWQ010000171.1 GCA_030529565.1 Filifactor alocis
CGAAGAAGTCCATCCCGACCTCCTGCCCGACAAGTACGAGGCAGGTACTACGAACATCGTGGGATTGATCGGCCTTCTTGAAGGAGTTCGATCGATCTTGGAGTTTGGCTTGAAGAAGAGGTGGGAGATAGAGACCTCCTTAGGTCAACGATTTTTTGAGAAGCTGTCCTCCTTGAACGGGATCGAGATCTTGGGTTCTCAAGACTATCGCACAAAACCTCCCGTATTCTCTTTGAACTTCAAAAACTTTGACAACGCGGATATCTCTTATCTCCTCGCCCAACGCTATCAGATCGACAACCGTTGCGGTCTGCACTGCGCTCCAAGGGCACATCAAAGCTACGGGACCTTTCCCCAGGGGAGTGTGCGTCTAAGTTTATCGCATTTTACCACCGAAGAGGAACTCGACTATGTAATAGGAGCTCTGAGAGAATTGACGAAGTGAGGGCGAAGCAAAGGGTCTTGGAAATGTGAACAGAACTTGATTTCATACCATTGCCCATTCGGACACTTGATACCAATACCCTTCATCCTATGAGTGATAAAATAATTTTTGTTTTGTGGGTATGGATAGAACCACGCTTCTCTCAGAGATGAGTATCTCTTGAAGATTCAAAAGAACATTATTATAGTATGGGTATAACCACACTTCTCTCAGAGAATGGTATCGAAAAACAGCACTACAAAACCCCTCTCAAAGATCAAACACTGTTCGTTATCTTTGAGAGGGGTTTCTATAAAATGAATGATTCACATTATTCTTCAACAAAAATGCCATTCTTACAAACGATATAAGGTATGGACCTGACAAATCAAAGTCCTGTATCATACGATGGATTTATTTGAATGGATATCAGCGATCTGTACTCCATAGAAGATGAAACGAATCTTCGCGGCCGCAAAACAGATGTAGTTGCACTTCTATTGGAAAACAGTCTGCCTCCTTGTTTCAAACACATGGCAGAGCCAAACAAATTCCGGCACTAATAAACCAAATTCAAGTTTTATACCACTTCTTCCGGATCATGCGGTTTGCATCTGATATTCTCTCTTCCTATGCCGGAAGGATCGATACATCTACTTACAGCACTTCTTCTCCATATCGAAGTTTGCGCCTTACTTCCTGCAAGGTATCATCCATCTTTTGCAATTCGACGAGCTTGAGTTTTTCTTCCTGGGTGGTTTCCATAACCTTGCTGATCCCACCGTTGGAGATCACGATCCTCTTATCCGCCATCAGGGCAAGCAAAGGATCATGGGTCGCCATCAATACGATCTTATCTTCCGATACAAGCAGTTCCAAAGCCTTCTTCCTATCGATTCCCGCATTTTCGATCTCATCAATCAGCACGATGGGCGACTTGCTCAAGATGGCGGTGTCCGCGATCATCAGCGCCCTCGACTGGCCTCCGCTCAAGGCGGTGATCTGCGTATCGACGGCAAATTTTTCTCCCGCGAGTCGGTTGGCCTCCTCTATGATCCTCCCGACCACTCCTTCAATATCATCCACCATCCTGCTCTGCGCATGAAGTTCCAAAAATTCCTTGACGGACAGGTCCATAACGAAGTTCATATTCTGCGACAATTGTGCGACCAGCTTGTTGTTGGAAGAAAATCTCCACTTCTTGTCCGGAAGCTCTCCGTTGATTCGGATCTCACGGTTTGTCGGGGTATCTCTCTGAGCCGTCCATTCAATGTCGGCGAGAAGCCTTGACTTTCCCGAACCCGTAGGCCCTACAATGGATACGATCTGCGACTTGCGGATGGTAAGCTCTTCAAAGCCCTCTTCTCTTCCTGATTTATCCCTTCCGGGAAGGATGGTCAGACTGTGTACTCCACTGTCCTCCTCAAGCCCCAAAAATGCCTGCATCTGCATGATGTAGTCGAAGAAATCCTCCTCCATTTGCTTGATATCCAGCGCATTATCTTCCAATTCTTCCTCGGAAAAACCCTCGAGAAAATCTCGGTAGGTCTTATCCTCAAAGCCCTCAATATGGAGCTGATTATCCTCCAAATAAGTCGAGATATACGGGTATTGCTCCAACAACTCTCTTATTTTCTTATCCCTCATACTGTTCTCCTAATTTCATCTTTCTGACATTACCCATCTGGTAACTCTCCCCGATCCTTCTCTCTCCCAAACAATAGGAACAGAGTGCGGAAGGCATGGGAAATCTCAGTTCCATTCCCTGAACGCTCTCAATTTTCTCCTTTTCGTCGTAGAGAAGGGTGCTGAGCTCATAGGCCCCCTGACCCGTCAAGCCGTTGACATGCATCGTAATCGCTCGAGGATTGACCGAGCTTACCTTTGCCGCAAAAACTTCCCTCTCTGCCTGGGAAACAATGTCTCCCTTAGTGATTACTACGATGTCCGCAGCCCTCAGCATGGGACCGATCTTCTTGGGAGTATTGATCCCGGAGAGGTTATCTATGACACAGATTCCCTTGACTTCTTTGAGATAGGGGGAACATCGGTTGCAGAGACCTGCGGATTCGGTGATTAGAAGGTCGAGTTTGTTCTCATTTCCCCAACGGACGACCTCTTCGACGTTGGAGGCGAAGAAGTGGTCGGGACACAGAGCTCCCGACAAGCCCTTCTGAACCATGATCCCTGCTTTTTTAAGGCTTCCGCCGTCTTTAATATCATACTGGTCTTCCCCGAGGAGGGAGGACCGGAAACTACTACAAAATTCATATCTTCCTCCTACTGAACAAGCTCCTTGAATACAGCTTCGCAACGTTCCAAGATCTCTCCCACATTGTTGTCGTGAATATAATCCCATCCGACCCAACAGAAGCCCTGCTCACTTGTCAGCTTATTGTCCACATGCGGGTTGGTGGAAGGGAATTTTCCGTTTGCAGAGAAGATCTCTCCGACTTCCTTAGACAGGAAGTAATCCAAGAAGGGCTTGAGCTCTTTTTTTCCTTTTTTTGCGATCAGGAAGATGGGACTCACGATCGCTCCTTCCTTTGGCCAAACCGGTTTTATAGGCCCGTTCTCCGGCAACATCTGAGTAAAAAAGTAAGGTGATATACTGATGACCGGTTCCGCACTCTGTGCAAGCAAGCCTTTTGACTTCACCATCTGTGCGGGATGCAAGCTCTTTTGGAAGGATCTTGCCAAGTTATGGATGCCCTCTTCCCCGTATATCTTATAGATGTGGATGATGACCGCATTGAAGAGGTCGAGGTCATGCATCGGCAGTGCTAAGGTGTTCTCAAACTCAGGGCTTAAGATGTCCTCCCATCCCTGAGGCATCTTTCTTCCATCGAGAAGTCTCTCGTTGACCATAATGATCGCAGGTACCACCCCTATGATCGAATATTCTTTCTTGGGGTCTCGAAGGTCTATGTTATCATTGCAAAAATCATGATTGAACTCTACATCCGGGGCACAAAAAATCCCCTTGTCATTGAACTGCCCCATGTATTTTTTGTCAAAGAAGAGATCAAAGCCCGCCGAGAGCATCATATCGGGAAGGAGTTCTTCTTTGCCCTGAACCACTTGCTCCTTGATCCAATCCATCCCCATACTTGCAGCACGAAGATCATAACCGATCTTCTTGTCGAGCGTGGGTTGGATCCTCTCCAACTCCTTGGTGAAATTCTCCAACAGAGGTATACGGATCGGGCAAGGCAGAACACCTTCGATTCGAACATCGCCTTGAGCGAAGCTTCCTTCTTCTCTCAAGGTCTGATCGATACCTTCTCTCTCCTGTCTGATCGCATCTTCCAATTTTTCGCAGAAAAGATCCGCATTGACCTTCTTCATCTTCAAAGCAGTCTCCAGAGTCACGGAGTTTGCCATCGCCTTACGAAGAGCAGGATTCTTCAACTGTTCGAATCCGTTTATCACAAAGACCTCCAAAGTCTCAGGATACTTCTCCAATATTTCTCCTACCTTGTCCTTTACATTGATATATTTAGCCATTGTTCTCCTCATCTCCTATACTCTATCTATCCCTGTCATCCATTGTCTTACAAAAAATCTCTTTCCATCAGGTTATTTACACTATACCATAATTTATTACCCAAAACCGTAACATATGATACAAAT
>JAUMWQ010000172.1 GCA_030529565.1 Filifactor alocis
CTTTGATAATCCTCAAATGAAGATTACCTGGATGGGAGAACTGGAACCTCTGGATGAAAGAATCGATAATGCGGCTAAGACGAACGAGAACAATATCTCTGTTACTCTTGAGTTTAAAGACGGTTCGATTCTTACCTATCAGAAAGAGGGAGGACCTGTTGCTCCGCCTCCGGTTGCTGAAATAGCGAAGAGTTATACCTTAGAGAGCCTGGAGATCGTCAAGAACAGCGAGCGTAAAGGACTTCTTCTTGAAGTAGATACGATCAGTGAAAGCGATGCGAAGAAGAAGATAAAAGAGATCACGGTTGATAACATAACCAAGCAATACAGCGATCACACCTTCAAATTCCATCAAGGAAAGATCCTTTTGGAAGAAACGGATCTCTTCGAGGCTGTAAAGGCTAAGGGAAAAACGCCTGTGAGAGTTGTTGTTATGTTTACCGACAATTCCAAGTTGGAGAAGAACCTTACACCTATTGTCAGTATTCAAGAAGATACTGTTCCAGGTCCTTCCGACCCGGGAGTTCAACAAACCCTTGCTCAAAAGTACCAAAAGGTTCTTAGAGCTGAGATCAGAAAAGATTACTTTGACAGAAAAGAATTCCACATTGTATTCGAAAAGAGCTTTGAACGGGTGGATGTTGAGAAGATCGAAAAAATCGTTGTAAATCAACAAGACTTCCCTGTAACAAAGGAAGAGTTCGGACAAAGTCGTGAAGGAACTCTATATGATTTTTCGAAAAAACCGGAACTGATCGCAAAAGCGGAAGAAAAAGAGCCGATCAGCGTAGCGGTATACTTTAAAGATGGAAGTATGCTTCAGACAGAGGGAGCGGTACAACCCCCACCGGCACCGGAACCGCCGGATGTTCAACCTCCGGGAGAAGGAATCGCGGGAGGTTATGTGATCCAAGAGGTACAACTTCCGGATCAGGATGAGCAGCAAGCGCTTAAAGTGCATCTTGACAAAGAGTTTGCATCTTTCCACCTCAAGATGATAACCAAGATCCAAGTAAACGGAAGAGATTTTGATGTCAATGAAAGTAAGGTAACTGCTTTTAACAAACTTTTGAGATTCAATGTAGAGGGCATTTTGGAAGAAGCGAAGAAGGAGGATCCTATCCGAGTGATCATTACCTTCTCCGACAATTCTCAGCTTAAGAAAAATATTGAAGAAGCTCCTGTACAGCCGGGCTTGACCTTGGATTCTCCTTTGGTAGACGGAGACTACACATTGACGTTCAAGACCTATGTTGCAGGTAAGAACAAAACGGAAGAATCTACGCTTTCCAACTACTTTGATGAGAGAGCAAAGCTGAGCGTGAAAGAAGGAAAGAAAACCGTTACCTTCTTGAACCATAAGTTTGCCAGCCTTATCATCGATCTGGCTATGGAGAAAAACAACGGCTTTGTTTCTTTGAACAGACATGTTCTTGAAAATACACCGAAGAACGAGCCTAAGTATGTGGAGTATTCCATCGAACTTGATGACCTAAAAGGTGTTAAGAATGTAGCTGTACTCGGTAGTGGCCCAATGGGTGGAAGCGAGCCGGATAAAGGTCATTTTGACGGCGGAAACTACAAGAGATCCGAGCTTGTCTTTGAAGATGCCGTAACGGCAGGATGGAAGAACTACAAGGTAATTGAAGATATTGAAACTAAGAAGAAAAAGAACGCGGAAAAACTGACGACTGCTTTGATAGCAAACGGACTGGACACGGATAACAGCGGTGATATCAGTCAAGAAGAGCTCAGAAAAGCAAAGGGACAACCCAAGGTTGTTGCAGACTATCGTTTGAATAACGTATTGGATTTGGAAGGACTTAAGCTTACAGATATCAGTATCCTGAAAGATCTTGGTCCGGATGTCATGGCGATCAACCTTGACGGAAACGATATTGAAGAACTCCCTGTATTTGCTCATGCTACAGGCGTGACCCATATGTTCTTGGGAGGAAACGAGATCAGAAACTTGAAACCGGATACGTTCTCCGCTATGGCAAGACTGGAGTACATTGACTTTGACGGAAGTTATTTGGGAGATGTTCCTCAGGGTATCTTCTCTCAAAACCCGAGACTCAAAGTACTTTCTCTTATGAATGCAAATGTTACTTCCGTTCCCGGAGATTTGATCAAGCATAATCCTAATCTTACCGAGTTGTATTTGTCCGAAAACAGTTTGACCGAATTGGCGGATGATTTCTTTGAGTTGGAAGGTTCGCGTTCTTCAAAACTGAAGAGAGTTGTTTTGACTTCAAACCAATTGAAGAATCTGCCTTCGAGTTTAGCGGATGTAAAATTGCTGACCAGCTTGGAAGCAAGCCACAACCGTATTGAAGAGATTCCTGCATCTTTTGTTAAGATGAAGACTTTGCAGACGATCGATCTTGAAGACAACAATATAAGAGAGATTCCTGCAGATTTTCTTGTAAACCTGATCAAGTATTCAAAGGTAGCTCCCAACGGAGTGAGGGTTGACCTTACCTTGAACCGTCTGACAAGCCTTCCCTTGGATGAAATGACGGCTGCGCTTGATGAAGGAAAGAAATTGGCGAAGTTTGAAGTAAATAAAAACGAACTTCCTGCAAAACTTTCTCAAGAGGAAAAGGCGAAGTATGAAGCTCTGGGTATCAAGTTTACCGATTACGTGGAAACTTACTTCCCGCAAAACGGAAACTCCATGGCTACGGTAGCCGCTTCGAACGGAGAAGTTAAACTGAATCGTGAGTTTGACATTTTGGAACTCTTCTATTGGGATCTTGGAGACAGCACTTACTATGGAGGAGAAAACGTATTTGAAACGGGTGAAGAGTTCAAACGTTATCTCTTGGGCAAAGGTAGAAGCATGCACGATATAGATAAGTCTGTTCCTCGTGATGAAGCGATCCAAAAGATCTTGAGCAAAAAAGGTCTCTCCTGGAAGATAGAGACTGTAGTTACAAAGAATGGTGTACAAGAGATTTTCCGTGATCTGAAAGAAGGAAATTCGAAGGATGTTCTAAATCAAACCTTTGCGGATCCTGCTATGAGAACGGGAGACAACTATGCAGTAACAAAAACCATGTATGCGAAAAATATCTACGGATGGACTCGCGCATTTGAAATTACAACTAAAGGAGTTGCATCAACGGATGCTCAAATAAACGAAGGAGATGTTTTGGAGCTCTCCGTTAAGATCAACCAACAGGGTAAAGACGAGCTTTCTGTTGCAAACTCTGCGATCAATCCGGTTGCAAAACTGGTAAAAGAAAATGGTAAATTCAAATATACCGTTCAACTTAAGCCTATGAGAATGGGTATCCTCGAAGGAAGAGTAACTGAGTTTAACGTATTCAAAAACGGAGTTAAGACAACTGTTGAACCGGTTGAAGTGGGTGGAGAATATCCTAAGGCCTACACCTTTGAGTTGGATGAAAAAGTAGATAAGGTACAAGTTTCCTTTAAGGTAGATGCAATGGGCGGACGTGAAGTTATGGCGGACCTCGTGTTTACCGACAAGGGTCAAACTCCTCAACCTGACGGTTCCAGAACTGTAAAAGCTTATATCCTGTCTGCAGACAAGAAAAAGGCTTCTATGGCAGATAGATCTTTGGTGAGAGAAGTAAAACTTACACCTGCAAACGGCGGATCGATGTATGATGTCGTTGTAGAATTTAAAGAGATGACCATTCAGGGAATTACTTCCGGAGTGGAGAGTTTCTTGGTTAAAGGAATGGGACAAAGCATCCCGGCAACAAAGGTCGAAGGCAAAAAAGGAGTATTTACCTTTAAACTACCTCGACACCTTGTTTTGGAAGAAGGTTCTTCGAGAGATACGGAACTGAACTTGGAGATGGCAACTTATCCCAAGATTCCCGGACATGAAAAGCCCTATGATGTTTGGATGGTACTTGACTGGAACGGTGATTTCAAATTCCCCGGATCTGACAATAAACCTCCGGTTACACCTTCGCCTGGAGGAGGCTCTGATTCTCAAGAAGAATACAGTGTTGAAGTTTGGATGAAGAGTGTCGATGGAGGCGTTTCCGTAGGAAATAGAG
>JAUMWQ010000173.1 GCA_030529565.1 Filifactor alocis
CTTGCCTTTGTCCACTTGATTTTTCTATCGTTAATTTTTCGTTGGAATTTCAAAAGAATTCCAAGTGGACAACTTTTTTGTCGAAAAACACATTTGTCCACTTGGAATGTCATTTATCCACAACTTCACTTTGAATACCTCCAGTCTTATTACCACTCTATCTTTCCCAATCTTTCATAACATCTTTCAAAATGTAACGCCCGTCTTTCAAAAATCTTTCACACTTTCCGCCGATCTTTCACACCCTCAACCGCCTAATATGTAACCTGCTGCATCTCCTCATTAACCCCTATGTAATCCCACCATACCAACCCTTTCACATCCTCGCCCTCTTCATGATGATCCCGAAACCTTTCCCGCTCCTTCCCGCTTCATATCGCCCGACCGAAACCCTCCCGAAAGATCCCCTACATCATTTTGAAAGATTTTTGAAAGACAAAAACCCCGTTTTGAAAGTTTGAAAGATAAAAAAAGAGCCTTGACTTATCCACAGCCAAAACTCTTTAAAAATCCATTTTTCACTTTGCACGTACTTGGCAAAACTTTTTTGATGCAAACCTTAAACACATTGGAAAGACGACATTTCCCGCCTTTTCTCGCCTTTCCTCACACCTTTTATATTGCCATCTATCCTGAAAGATTACAGA
This sequence comes from Filifactor alocis, assembly GCA_030529565.1. Classification (GTDB taxonomy): domain Bacteria; phylum Bacillota; class Clostridia; order Peptostreptococcales; family Filifactoraceae; genus Filifactor; species Filifactor alocis_A. The sequence goes on from JAUMWQ010000173.1 coordinate 648, forward strand.
GACTTCTCTGCAAATCATTCGAGTATGCTATTGCCGTTGTGCTGTCCTGTTTCTGTAACCAAAGGTTTCAGCAATCGTTCCGTTTGCTCGATACTTCAAGAAGCATATCACGATACACAGCTCTATACGCCGTAGGGAAGATACCTTGTTACACAGATGGCGACGAAGAATGCTGTCGTTGCGACAAAGACGATGTAGTCGTAGCTGTCGAAGAGGATCTCGTTCATCCTCGTTCTTCCTTCACCTCCTCGATAACACCTCGCCTCCATCGCCATCGCAAGCTCATCCGCACGTCGAAACGCACTGATGAACAAGGGTACCAGCAAAGGGATCAGACTCTTTGCCCTCTCGATGAGCTTCTTGCTCTCAAAGTCCGCTCCCCTTGCCATCTGTGCCTTCATGATCTTGTCGGTCTCCTCCAACAAGGTCGGGATAAAACGCAGGGCGATCGACATCATCATTGCGATCTCATGGGCGGGCAGGCCGATTTTTTTGAAGGGATTGAGGAGTTTCTCTATTCCATCGGTCAGTTCGATCGGCTTGGTCGTCAAGGTCAAAAAAGAAGTACCTGCGATCAGCATCGTCAGACGAATCACCATAAACAGCCCTTGGATCACCCCTTCTCGAGTAACGTTGATGATCCAAAAAGAAGCCAGAACCTCTCCACGCCCCAGGAAGGCATTGACCAAAAAAGTAATGAGAAGAAGAGGCCACATCGGTTTGACCCCTTTCAAAGCATATAGGGCGGGGATCTTCGCAAACTTCACTACAAGCGCCAAAAAGAGAAGAACGAACGCATAGGGATAGAACTTGTCTACAAAGAAGAGGGCGATCATAAACAAAAACGTCAGGAGGATCTTTACTCTCGGATCGAGGGAGTGCACAAAGGACTCCGTCGGATAGTACTGTCCAAGTGTGATGTCTTTTAGCATAAGAACCCCCCCTTCTTCGAAAGGATAAACTCCTTCATCTTCTCGATTGTGATCACATCATTCGGGATCTCCCAACCCTTTTCTCGAAGAAGTCCAGCCAACTCTACCACCTTGGGGACTCCCAAACCTATCTCTTCCAAACGCTTACGGTGGACAAAGACCTCCTGAGGAGTTCCGTCAAATTCGATCGATCCCCTGTTCATCACAAGCAGACGATCCGCCAAGCCCGACACGTCGTCCATCGAGTGAGATACCAACAGGATGGTCGTCTTATACCTCTGTCTGATCTCCTTGATCCTCGCAAAGATCTCGTCTCTGCCTCTCGGATCCAAGCCCGCTGTGGGCTCATCCAGGATCAGGATCTTGGGTCTCATTGCAATCACTCCCGCAATAGCGACCCTCCTCTTCTGCCCTCCGGACAGATCAAAGGGTGATACCTCCTTCTGCTCGGAGTAATTAAGTCCGACCGTTTCCATCGCCTCTCTTACCCTCTCTTTGATCTCTTCCTCGGACAATCCGAGTTTTGAAGGCCCGAATGCGATGTCTTTTTCTATCGTTTCTTCAAAAAGCTGATATTCAGGATACTGAAAGACCAGACCCACCTTCTTGCGTACATCGGTCAGGGACACTTCCTTGTCCGACAAGCGAATGTCATCGATGTAGATCTCTCCCGAGGTCGCCTTGAGCAATCCGTTCAAATGTTGGATCAAGGTACTCTTGCCCGAGCCGGTATGGCCGATCAGAGCGACGAACTCTCCATCGCCGATCTCAAAATTGACGTTATTTAAAGCCACGCTCTCGAACGGGGTCGAGGGACTGTATATGTGTTTCAAATTTTCTACTCTTATCGACATAGGGCCTGCACCATCTCTTCCGTTGATAAAATATCCGCCTCTATTTCCATCCCTTCCTGCGACAGCAAAAAAGCCAGTTCCGTCATATGAGGAACATCCAAGCCTACCGCCTTAAGTTCCTCCACGTTTCGAAAGACTTCCTTGGGCCTTCCCTGCATCAGGATCTTGCCATGATCCATCACATAGACCCTGTCCGCACCGATGGCCTCATCCATAAAGTGCGTGATGTGGATGATGGTGATATTCTCCGTTCGGTTCAGCTCACGGATCGTCTTCATCACTTCTTTCCTCCCGTTCGGATCAAGCATCGCAGTGGGCTCGTCAAGGATGATGCACTCCGGTTTCATGGCAATGATGCCCCCGATGGCGACCCTCTGCTTTTGACCTCCGGAGAGGTTGTGAGGCGAACGCTTGCGAAACTCCGTCATCTTGATATGCTCCAAGGCATAGTCAACCCTCCTGCGGATCTCTTCTTTTTCGATCCCCAGATTCTCGGGACCGAAGGCCATATCTTCCTCTACAATACTTGCGACGATTTGATTATCCGGATTCTGAAACACCATCCCCGCCGTCTTGCGAATATTCCACAGATGTTCCTCATCCTTGGTATTGTAACCGCCGATGATCACATCACCGCTTGTAGGAAGCAGGATCGCATTGAGGTTCTTCGCCAAGGTACTCTTACCCGAACCGTTGTGTCCGATGATGACAACAAACTCTCCCTTGTCGATCCTCATACTTACATCATCGATGGCACGATAGGGCTGTTCCTGCACTCCCCGATACTCGAATACGAGATTCTTTATTTCAACCATTGTTTTGTTTGATGAATTCAAGTTCTTCCCTCTCTTTTTTCTACAAACACGACCAATACCGCCTTATGCAGGCTTTGATCTCATCTTTTTCCTTCATATCTATTCTTCGACGAAAGTGCAAAAATCCCAAGCTGAAAAGATCACAAGAAAGTATTTCAGCTTCTATGAAGCGAAGATCGTTGATACCAAAAGTTTATACTATTCTTCGTTTGAAGAGTGGATATATCGATACAAATACAAAGAATTGTTTTAGCACAAGATAAGGTGCATTGATATCAACAGTTCAAATAGATACTAGTGTCAAAGAGGTTCCGACATTTGGATGGAACCTTTTCATAAAAATACCCAAACCCTTTCAACGAGTTTTGGTATAGGATCCTGTACTGCGGTCCTTTTCCGCCGCCATAAAAACCGGGTAAATCTTTTATAATTTACTTGTTTACAATTATTCATCTTACCACAATCAGAGGTTAAATGAAATAGTTTTTACCGTTTTATTGTAGACTTAGAGTTGATCACCGACATTTTTTGCAAAGAAAAACAGAAGAAAAAATCAAATTTCAAGAAAACGATTTTCTTTTCCTGCTATATATAGGATGTATCTGTTGAAAAAAGCGGAGATTTTGAGAAGGCTTCCTATTTTTCCCTTGTGTTTCGTTTTTTGTTATACTATAATAAACTAGAAGAGTTAGATACATATTCTTCTTATTATACTAGGTGGTGAT
>JAUMWQ010000174.1 GCA_030529565.1 Filifactor alocis
CAGATCTTAAGTCCCTCTTTATTTTCAAGTATCTTGAGATAGGCAGGCCTGCGGTCAGACTCCAATACTCGTACTTCTTCCATAGTTTCACTCCGTCCTTCTACTTCTCATACCAGTTTCCATTTGAAATGCCGGGTATACAGAATATATCATCACAAAAAAACATCCTGAACTCATTTTTATATAAAAACTGAATTCTTCGAAAGTGTTGATTTGACAAAACTTCATTTCTTGCAAATTCATAGAAAAATCAAGGTTTCATATTTATACGGTGTTGCCTTAATTCTAATAGATAATAGTACCATCCCTGCTACTCATTTGAATCACCGATATCAGCAATTTATGCTCCATAAAAGATAAAATATGATCGTAGTTACCAAAATAGATATAATAATATTTCTATCGCATAGGGGCAGCCTATTCTAACGACAGTATAACACCTTTCGCTCTACAAAAGAAAGACTCTACAGAAATCTCATCGATTTATGTAGAGTCCATGATTATAATATTCGCATTTCAACAATAATGCTCTAGCCCAAGATTTTTTTAACCATTGCATTGATGCGCTTACCGTCGGCTCTTCCGCTTACAAGCGGCATAACCTTGCCCATGATGGCTCCCATGTCCTTCATGGATGTCGCGCCTACTTCAGCTACAACCTTCTTTACGATCTCTTCCAACTCATCATCCGTGAGTTGCTCGGGGAGATAAAAACTCAGGACCTTGATCTCCTCATTGGTCTGCTCGATCAAATCAGTCCTGTCGGCCTTCTTGAACTCCTCCAAGGCATCCTTTCTCTGTTTCATTTGTTTTGCGATCAGAGTCAGGATCTTGTCATCGTCCAACTCGACTCGATTATCTACTTCGTACTGTTTGATGTCAGCACGAATCAATGTAATGACGGACTTTCTTACTGTTTCTTTATTTTTCATCGATTCTTTCAAATCGTTTGTAAGTCTATCCTTAAGAGTCATGCAAAACACCTCTTAACTATCTTTTTTTCTTTCTTGCCGCTTCCGCTTTTTTCTTTCTCTTTAAACTCGGTTTGTCATAATGCTCTCTTTTTCGAACTTCCTGCATTACTCCGGAAAGAGCACATTGACGCTTGAATCTTCTAAGCGCGCTGTCCAATGATTCATTTTCTTTTACTTTAATTTCCGTTGCCACTTCTATCCCTCCCCTCACTGCTAACACTTTCCGATTGAAATCAGCAAAAATGTTGTATCTGTTGGGCTATATTTTAGTATTATAAACGCAATCACAAATATTTTCAAGTATTTTTTGAAGATTGGACGCCTACAATAAAAACGAAACTTGCAAGAGGATGGGTAACAAGGCTTTTAGCCCGGTGGCCAAGTGAGTTGTCGAGCTCCCAAAAGATGGAAATGCAAGTGTTCCACCGTTTGACCTCCATCCGGACCGCAGTTGTTTACAACACGGAAACCCTTGGCATCTACGCCCTCCTGTTTCGCTATCACTTGGATGGCCTTGACGATATGATTCATCATATCGCTGTCTATCGGCACTTCCAAAATATTTGCACAGTGCTCCTTCGGTATTACGATGATATGGATCGGAGCCTTCGGATCTATATCGTGAAACGCATAGACAAACTCGTCCTCATACACTTTTTTGGACGGTATCTCCCCTTTGAGGATACTGCAAAAAATACAAGCCATTCCTATCCCTCCTTTTCTATTTGCCACTATGATCCGATTGAACTGCGAAAATATTTGCCTTTACGAACGCAACGTCCGTTTTATAACCCATAGAGCATAGCTCATCGGTCAAGCGATCCAACCGGATAACAGTATGAATACCATAAGTATACCATATCCGTATTCAAAATTCACAGAATATTTTGTGTCGGAGATTTTTGTGCCATTGCTTCTTGTATTTTTACCGATACCCTTCCTCCTGCGAACTCATAGGAATTTTCCTCAATCTTTGCACGAATACATTGCCGGCCTTTTGATCTGAGACAATATATCATCGAAAAAAATTATTAAGAAAATACCGTACAAGGGGAGACCTTGTTCTTCCTAATGAATTTGAAAAAAACGGAACTTTGTCAAATCAATGCTTTCAAAAAATCCATTGCTTATATAAAAAGTGATTTTACGCCGGTTTTTTGAATTATGCGGTATCTCCTTAAAACCTTTAGATGGAAGATATCATTTTTGAAATGTTGGTCTCGTATCTTTTGTTTGTTTTGCAAATCGAAACAACAGCACTTTTTGTCTCTATGCGCGCTCCTCCGATCCTGTTAAGTGAAATTCCCTCCTTCTTTATTCTTTATCCCTTATCCTCTCCTTCAATCTTCCTTCCATCCGATCTTCCTGCACGCTTTCAAGGTGAACCCTTCGGATCTCGTTGGAGAGATCTTGCTTACTCTCTACCCTGACCTTGATATAGTTGACCGTATGACCGTAGCAATAGCCTTCTTCAAAGGTCTCAAAGAGCACCTCGACCTCATCCCCGATATGGGAGTCCATAAACTCCCTCCTGTGTTCTTCTCCCAGTTCGATAAGGATCTTGCTCCTCCTCTGCTTTTCATCCTTGGTAACGGCATCCTTCATCTTTGCGGCAACGGTCCCTTCTCTCGGAGAATAGGGAAAGATGTGCATCTCAAAGAGCTTGATCTCTTGAAGATACCTTCTTGTTGTTTCAAACTCTTCGGCAGTTTCTCCCGGAAAGCCCACGATCACATCCGTCGTAATGGCCGCCTTGGGATAATAGCGTCTGATCTTGTCGACGGCCCCCCTGTATTGCCCTGTATCGTACCTGCGGTTCATCCGTTTCAATACACTGTCGCACCCGCTTTGCAAAGAGAGGTGGAAGTGAGGACAAAACTGAGGCAGACTGCTCAATCTTTTCAAGAAGTCCTCGGTGATGATTGTAGGTTCCACGGAAGAAGTTCGGATCCGCTCAAGCCCTTCTATCTTACAGAGTCTCTCGATCACATCGATGAGGGAACCCTGCTTGAGGTCTTTGCCGTAGGAGGCTACGTGGATCCCCGTCAGAACGACCTCCCGATATCCGTTGTCTACAAGCGAGGTCACTTCACGCACGATGGAGTCCATCTGTCTGCTACGAACCGGACCTCGAGCATAGGGGATGATGCAGTAAGTGCAGAACCGATCACAGCCATCCTGGATCTTGACAAAGGCTCTGGTATGATCTCCCGCACTGCTGATCGACATCTCTTCAAAGTCTCTCAGTTTCATAATATCGTCAACGACGATCCTCTTGTCCCGAGAAGAGGTTCGAGCGACTTCTTTGACGATGTTGTTCTTTCCGGTAGTACCCATGACGAGGTTGACCTCTTCGATCTTCAATACCTCTTGCGGGGCCTTTTGGGAATAACAGCCGATGACGGCGACAACGGCATCCGGATTGAGTTTGCGTGTTCGGCGTATCATCTGTCTCGACTTCTTGTCGGACATTGCCGTTACCGTGCAGGTGTTGATCACATAGACGTCGGCAAAATCCTCAAAGTCTGTCAGAGAATAACCCTGTGCCACAAAAAGCTCTTCCATCGCCTCGGTCTCATACTGATTGACCTTACAGCCCAGTGTCAGGGTCGCTACCGTCCTTCCCTTGGTATCCATGTTCTGTTGTGCGGTTGTATTTCTTCTATCTACAATATTGCTTATGAGTTTCAATCAAATTCTCCTTCTTATACTGTTATCTCATGAAAATGTCAGATCGGATGCTTTGAAGCATCTCATTATCCAAGTTGTTTTTCAGCAATGATAATTCTGTACACCCAACATCTCAAATGGAGAACAGTGTTATTTCCATTTATGTTTTTTCTTATAAAACAGTATTGTACCACGAAATTTGTTA
>JAUMWQ010000175.1 GCA_030529565.1 Filifactor alocis
AAGCAACAGAGCCCCCAATATATAGTATGTCTTTCTATCTTTGATCATCTTCTTCATCTTTACCCCTTGCCAGTTCGTTTATGTTTACAAATAGCCGTATTCCTTGAGACTCGTATAGTTTCCGTCTCCGATAATAATGTGATCCAACACTTCGACTCCTAAAAGTTTTCCGACTTCCACAAGCCTTTTGGTAATCGAGATATCTTCGCTACTGGGAGAAGAATCTCCCGAAGGATGGTTATGTATCAAAAAAATCTTATTTGCACTCTGCCTCACTGCTTCCTTGAATACTTCTCTCGGATGTACTACAGAAGCATTCAAAGAACCGATGGAAATACACCGATCACAGATAATACGATTTTTTGTATCCAAAAATAACACCTTAAAATATTCCCTTTGCTCATATCGAAGTTCCTCCATAAACAGAGCCGCTACAGAAGATGCGCTCTTAATTTGAAACCTTTCTTTGTGCGTTTCCTTCGAAATACGTCTAAACAATTCGATTGCAGAGAGTATCCTACAAGCCTTAGCGCTGCCCACCCCTTTTATTGCCAGCAATTCTGACATCGAAAAATCTACAAGTCCTCTTATTCCTCCGCACCTCTTTAAAATCTCTTCCGATAAAAATAACACTGATCTCTCAGAGGAACCCGTTCCCAGCAAAATAGCCAGTAATTCTGGATTAGATAACATCTCTACTCCATACACCATCATTTTCTCTCGAGGCTTTTCACTCTCTGCAATATCCTTCATCTTTATATCTGACATCAGAAATCTTTCCTTTCTCAATCCGTACAGACTTCGACCGATAAGCAGCTTAAATTTTGTCCAGATAAGTGAGTATACTGTCGATCGGTAAACCTACAACATTATTAAAATCGCCCTTTATGCTTTCTACAAAATCAAAAGCCCCACTTTGAATCCCGTAACTCCCCGCCTTGTCTCTATAATCCCCCGTCTGGATATAAGCCTCTATCCTTTCTTTCGAAAGTTGTTTAAAAACGATCTCACTCTTGGAATAATCAAGGATTTTTATATTCCTGTCCAGATGTATCAAAGAAAAACCTGTCAGTACAAGTTGCGTTTTCCCACTTAAAAAAGAAAGCATCTCAAATGCCTCTTGTCTATCCTTCGGCTTTCCTAAGATCACATTATTGCAAGAGACGATCGTGTCAGCGGACAAGACAGTTCTGCCCTGATGAGCTCGAGCTACTCGTATCCCCTTTTGAAAGGCCAGCGACATACAAGTAGATTCAGGCGAAAGGGTGTAACTAATATCCTCTTCCAAAGGTTCAGTGATAATGTCGAAAGCAATCTTATGTTCTTCTAGCAAAGACTTCCTCCTGGGTGAGTTCGATGCCAGAATAATCTTTTTTTCAAAAGCGATGCTCATTAGTCTATCCCTTCTCAAAATTCTATAATACCGTTATTATAACATAGTTTGGAGTCTAAAATATAAGAAATATGAAAAAAAGATGTGTACTTCCCTTTTAGAAATACACATCTTCCATATGATTATATGACAACAAAGAGCTTGCCCTTCATTTTATGAAAAAGCCTTGCTTGCTATACTCCTTGCTGAATTTCAGGAGACTCCGGCGCCTTCGGTGCGGGTGCAGGTTTAGGTGCAGGCGCTTCCTTCGGTTTAGGCTCTCTATACAAGTGTTTCGAAATCGCCTTTGTCGGACATTTTTGAACACAGATCTTACAGAGTTTACACTTGTCATAATCGACCCTTGCAATATTGCCCTCTACATGGATCGCATCAAAGGGGCAGTTCTTTTCACAAATCCCGCATCCGATACAACCTACCTGACAGACATCCTTGACTGCCTTTCCTTTATCCCGGTTACTACAGTCCACAACGACCGTCTTCTTCTGTGGAACCATAGTGATTAGGAGTCTAGGGCAGGCATCGATACATTTCCCGCAAGCAACGCACTTTTCTCTGTCGACCAGAGCTACTCCATCTTCCGTCACATGGATCGCATCAAAAGCACACACGGAAACACAGCTTCCATATCCCAGACAACCGACGGAACACTCTTTGTCTCCGTTGTTCACCATAGAAGCGGCTCTACAATTTAAAATTCCCTGATAGTTCGATTTTATTTTGGCTCTCGCTGTTCCTCCGTTACATTGAACGTGAGCAACCTTCTTTTCTCCTGCATCAGCGGATACTCCCATAATAACAGCAACCTGTGCCGCTACTGCAGCTCCTCCGACAGGGCACGCGTTTACCGGAGCCTTTCCGCTTGCGATCGCGGAAGCCAAACCTCCACAACCCGGATATCCGCAACCTCCGCAGTTCGCTCCGGGCAATGCCTCGAGAACTGCTTTTTCTTTCGGATCCACCTGAACTTCAAATTTTTTGGAGGCATAAGCTAGGCCTGAGCCGAATACAAGTCCCATTGCGGATAAACTTGCCAACGCATTAATAATTGTACTCATGATATCTCCTCCCCTACTTGATCAATCCGGTAAATCCCAAAAATGCTATTGCCATCAATCCTGCCGATATCAAGGCAATAGGAAATCCCTTGAATGGTGTGGGAATCTCCGACAACTCCATCCTCTCTCGAATCCCGGCAAAGAGGACAATCGCAAGAGTGAATCCCAAGGCTGCTGTGAATCCGTTCACAGCAGATTCCAAGAGGTTATAGTTATTATCAATATTGAGTATGGTTACTCCAAGTACTGCACAGTTCGTCGTGATCAAAGGAAGATATACCCCCAAAGCCTGATACAAAGTAGGTGAGGACTTTTGAATCACCATCTCGACAAACTGTACCAAAGCCGCAATGACGAGGATAAACGCGATCGTCTGCATATATGCAATTCCCAACTTATTCAAAATCAAGATTTGAATTGCCCATGTAACGATGGACGCCAAGGTCATAACGAAAGTGACCGCCAAACCCATCCCCAAGGCAGTCTCTACCTTTTTAGAAACTCCCAAAAACGGACAAATTCCCAAGAACCTGGACATCAAAAAGTTGCTTACAAATAAGTTTCCTATCAGTATAATAACTAAACTTTGTATTAGTTCCATCTTGTACCCCCTTATTGTTTCGCAGATTTCAACTTGTTAAATCCGGCTAGTAACAGACCCAGTGTCAAAAATGCTCCCGGAGGAAGTATCATGATAATAGCAGGTGTATACAGACCGCCAAACAAACTGTATCCGAAAATAGAACCCGCTCCCAGTATCTCACGAATAGAGCCCAAGATCGTCAAAGCCATCGTAAATCCAAGTCCCATTCCGATCCCGTCTCCCGCCGATGCAACAGGACCGTTCTTATTAGCAAAACTCTCCGCTCTAGCAAGTATGATACAGTTTACAACGATGAGGGGAAGAAAAAGTCCCAATGCATCATACAAGGGTGTAACAAAGGCTTCCAACAGCATGGAAATAATCGTTACAAAGGCTGCGATAACAACGATATAACCGGGTATCCGTATCTTGTTTGGAATGAAATTCCTCAGTATCGAAATAACAACGTTTGAACCGACCAATACGGCTGTTGCCGCCAGTCCCATACCCAAACCGTTTATTGCAGAAGTGGTTACAGCAAGGGTAGGACACATCCCTAAAACTTGGACAAAGGTCGGATTTTCATCAATAATTCCATTTTTTAACGCCTTAAAAAATCCCATCTTAAAAAATCCCCCTTTACTTTAACTTGGTATTGAAAACATCGATCGCCGCATTGACTCCCAAGGTTACGGCATTGGATGTGATCGTTGCACCCGAGATCGCTAAAACATCGTTCTCCCCCGGAGTTCCCGACTTGATCACAGAAAGAACTCCTGCAGGCTTT
>JAUMWQ010000176.1 GCA_030529565.1 Filifactor alocis
GCCGACGTTACCCTGATAGAACAAAACAAAGTCCTCGGGAAAAAACTCGCCCTTACCGGAGGCGGGAGGTGCAACCTGACGTCCTCCCTCCCGATCGAGGAATTCTTTCCCAAAGTCACTACAAACCCTTCCTTCCTATACAGCTCCTTCTACAGTTTTGATAACGAAGCCCTTATGAGGATGTTTGAAGAGCAGGGAGTTGCTCTAAAGACGGAAGGAGCAAAGGTCTATCCCGTTCATGAAAGCGCCGCTAAAATCGTTTCTTTCCTGGAAAGATCCTTGAGCGAGAACGGTGTAAGGCTGCTTCTCGGGGAGGGCCTCCTCGATTTTTCGACCGAAGGAGGAGGTATCCCTCGCATCGCCCGGGTCAAGACTTCCAAACAGATCCTGAGAGCCGATGCACTCATCTTTGCGACAGGAGGTGCCTCCTTTCCTGCAACGGGTTCGGACGGGAAGATCTTCTCCTTGCTGAAAGCAAAAGGATTTGTCGTCACCGATCTTTTCCCCTCCCTTGTTCAGCTTTTTACCCGAAGAGACTTCTCCTCCCTCGCCGGAGTGTCCGTGTCCAAGGTGAAACTAAGCTGTGTTCTAGGCAAAAAGAAGAAAGCATCAACCTATGGAGATCTGCTTTTTACACAGAAGGGAGTAAGCGGCCCTGCCGCGATGGATATGAGCAGCTATCTCACGAAGGAAGAACCGGACGAAGTCCTTCTTCATATCGACTTCCTGCCCGAGCTTAAGGCCTCCGAGCTGTCGGATCTTCTTTTTTCTTCATCACCGAAACACCTTTCCACCCTGTTGGCGAAAGCTCTTCCTTCCAGGCTGGCAAAATTCCTGATGGAGGACTTTGATACCAAAGACAAGTTCAACCTCTCCAAGGAGGAAAGGAAGGTGATCACGGATCTCGTCAAAGACTTCCCCCTCGAACTTAAGGGATACGGAAGCCTAAAGGAGGCCATTGTTACCAAGGGAGGATTAGATGTGCGCGAAGTATCTTCTTCCACTATGGAAGCCAAGAAGATCAAAAACCTCTACTTTGCAGGAGAATGTTTGGATCTGGATGCTTTGACGGGAGGATATAACCTTCAGATCGCTTTTTCGACAGGCTATCTTGCAGGTCTTTGTGCAAGTCAAATTTAAGGTGATACCGGAAAATCAGCATACGATCCACGTAGGATCGATGTTGTGCGATAAAATTGTTAAAACTTTTCATATGACACACATTAAAACTTAATAACTAAATCTTAAATTCTGGAGTTTGACTTTGTACGTTATTTTCTTAGTTTTATAAACCGTAGATATAAGTGCAAAAAACGACCGATGGTTTGTAAAAGAAAAGTCATCCGAACGAAGATGAAAAGAAGAATGGTATCAATACGGATGAGGTGCAGGTCATCGACACTTTATACTATTCTTCGATAGACGTATGGTCATATTTACTTCGGAGCTACGCAAGTTCGTCTTACTCTCTTAGAAGTACAAATCGGCGATATTCATAGTTCTAATGAATTTTAGTATTATACAGATCAAAGAACAACACTTATATTCAAAAAAGGAGGCCCACACTATGGGATTACCGCAACACTACAGACAGGGAAGGTTCCCGACAGGGGAACGCAACCTCATCACGGATGTCAAGGGAGTTCTTGTCGGACATACCACCTTGGACGACAGAGAAGTCCAAACGGGAGTTACCGCCATCCTCCCTCACCGAGGAGATTTGTTTCACGAGAAACTTATCTGTGCAAGTTACGTGATCAACGGCTTCGGAAAGTCCTGCGGACTGGTCCAGCTCGATGAACTCGGCACCCTGGAGAGTCCCATCGTCTTGACCAACACACTTTCGGTAGGTACCGCTCTTTGCGCAACGACGAAGTATATGCTCTCCAAACACGAAGATATCGGAGGAAAAGCCGGCACGGTCAACTGTGTGATCGGAGAATGCAACGACGGCTATCTCAACGATATCCGAGGTATGAACGTAAAGGAGGAGGATGTCCTCTCCGCCATCGAAACATCGTCCTCTTCTTTCGAGGAGGGCTCGGTAGGAGCCGGACGGGGAATGGTATGTATGGGGCTCAAAGGCGGGATAGGTTCCTCTTCCAGGTGCGTCCTCATAGACGGACATACTTATACGGTGGGAGTTCTGGTGCTGAACAATTTTGGAGAAGCCGGCCATCTCTTGATCCACGGTCGCAAGGTCGGAGAAGAGACCCTTGAAGCCCTCGAAAAGAAGAAAAGTGCCTATCGGGAGGCGGATAAAGGTTCGATCATGATCATACTCGCCACCGACCTTCCCCTGATGCACAACCAACTACAACGCCTTGCCAAGAGAACTGTTCACGGGCTTGCTCGAACAGGATCTTACAGCGGTCATGGAAGCGGAGATATCGCCATTGCCTTCTCCACCGCCAATCGTCTTATCCACGAGAATCAAGAGGCTCTTCAGACCGTAACCGCACTTTCCGACTCCAAGCTCGATCCCGTATTCTCCGCCGTCGTCGAATGTACGGAAGAAGCTATCTTAAGCAGTCTCTTTCATGCACAGACCGTAACGGGGCACAGAGAACACCGGATTTTCTCCTTAAGGGAGGTCTACGATTGGAAGGGGGATCAAGATAGATCCTAAAACTGCTGCACGTTTGAACTGTTGATATCTGATGATATCAACGTCCTTTATCTCTCGATCAAATAAAGTTTTGCACTTGCATGTATGGATACGACCTTACTTCTATTGTAGAACAGTATGCAAGCCTGAGCAAACTATCCATGTAATAAGGGGACAGAACTTCAAACATCCGTTTGAATCCTTTCCCCCCTCTGTTTCGATCATTTGTATCCTGCCGGATCCTCTATACCCTTTCACTTTTATACAATTATCCGTTAATACTATTCAACAGAAGTGCGGATATATCTGTTTTTTGACTACGAAACATTGTTCTATCTTCTATTGCTCACAGATCATTTCTATACACAAGTCAAAAGAATAATAATATGAAATAACGATATGTCCTTACAAAAAAAACAATTTGGATGATCTTATATTTCAAAGTTAATTCTAATAGATTATAGTATAATATAGTGTACTGACATATTGATATTTAGCTTTATTTCTTATCTCGGTTATAAACCAAAAGAATTCGTATCAAGGCCGAAATTACTGTGAATTTCATTGTGCAATAGTTTGTATTCAATAATTATCGAAACAACGCTTCTTATTTGCAGGACGAATAACGCAAATCAATCGGACTTTGTAGTGTCAAGTGTCATATCTTTCTATAGACGATGTTTCGACCGAAAAACGGTATTATTTTTTCTTTCCGGAGACCTTCTTCAGTTTTTCCTCCAAGGCTTCTCCGATCTCATACTCGGTAATACCTATGGGCTGACTGACACCGTCGAGAGAGTACTGCGCAATAAGATTATCCTTACTTCTACAGATCAGGATCCCTATGGTCTGATTATCCCTTTCCGTCTTCATCTCCCTATCGACCGCAGCAGCATAAAAACTCAGTTTTCCTATAAACTCAGGCTTAAAGTCCTCCGTTGTGATTTGGACCACTACATAAGAATGAAGTTTTACATGATAGAATAATAAGTCCGCGAAAAACTCTCTTTGTCCTACCTTCAACGCTACCTTTTGGCCAATATAAGAAAATCCTCCCAGTTCCAAAAATAACTCGACCACCTTCTTGGCGATCAAGGTCTCAACGTCATCTTCATCGATGTCCTTACTGCGGGGAAGAAGATCGAATTTACATGGAGCCTTCAGAAACTCTCTTGCAA
>JAUMWQ010000177.1 GCA_030529565.1 Filifactor alocis
GATTGCACACTTGTATAACATGAAATCTGTCAATGGATACACAGTACTCTTAAAAGAGTTTTATTGATGGATTTCAAAGGATATATTACTTGCTTGCGACAATAACATTCTGTGCTGCTCCTCGGTAAGTTCTAACAACTTTTTTGAAACGTCTGTTGCTATAAGATTTTCCTGGGCTTTTGACTTAAAAATAAAGAGAATAGTGATTTTGGTTAAAACCTCAATAAAAAACGAAAATTCTTTCTGTGGGAATATCACACAATTCTGAAAGTCAATTTTATATGAATTGAGAGGAGTAGCAGCCTGTTCTGTTCGTCTGTTGTTTTTATATATCTTTAAGGATTGACATACATACAGAATGTATGTTATATTGAGTATAAAGGTGATGGTGAATAATTTGAAGGATAGAGCAATACTATTATCTGTTCCAACTATTGATTTTAACGCCTTTTATCCTATGGATGACAAGGCGTAGCGGTGTATATAAGAACAGCTCTATCAGAGAATAGTATAAAAATCAGCGCCGATCGACTTGGCAGCTCTGGAGGCACCTTGGAACGTGTCGTTTCCCTCACTCGTACCGATATGAGTTGCAGAGGAATTGTTCCTGTATTTCGATCAGGGCAATACAACGTAATTCGAAAAATAAGCGAAAAATCATTTTTTTGCATAAATATAGGCACGAAGGTCTTTGGTCGAAAGGGTTTGTGTTTTTCGCAAAACAGCGAAAAGAGTAAAGGAAGTATCGCACAAAGACGCAAAGTGATTTTTCCTTTGTTTTGCGAGATATAGAAAGCCTCTAAAATGAGAGATTTCAGAAATGTGTTTGTTCGAGAAAAACTGAATTTCTTCTGCTTCTCGGAGTTGTGAGGTGTTTTCTAAGGAAACACCTCACAAAAGCAAGTTTCTGGGTTTTTCCCGTCTTTATAAAATACGAAGGTCCGTCATATCAACATTTTTAAGAATTTCACCCTTCGTATGGCTTTATGCTGATTTTTCGAATTATGCGGTGTTTTCTAAAATTTGTCACCTATAAGAGATGTTTTTTTGCTTGAAATGTCAGGAAAACAAAATTACGGATACCGAAAATATTTCGTTCGGTCTCAGGTTTTTCAAACCGCACGACCGAGCAATTTGCACAGAGAACAGTATAGGAAAAATCAGGAGGATGATCATGAAGATAAACAGCTTTTATCCGGTGGTTATGACACGGGAGGTCAAACAATGTGCAGAGTTTTTTATAAAATACTTCGATTTCAGTACAACCTTCGAAGCGGATTGGTATATCAGTTTGATCGATCAAAACAAGAATGAACTTGCTGTCTTGGACCACAGACACGAAACCGTTCCTTCAAACTTCAGGTCGCCGATCTCCAGTTTATTGCTAAATATTGAAGTGGATGATGTCGACGAGGTTTATGAAGTATTGAAAAAAGATCTGAAGGACAGGATTGTTCTGGATATAAAGAGCGAGGATTTCGGCCAAAGGCATTTTATCGTCGAGGGACCTTCCGAGATCCTGGTAGATGTGATCCAAGTGATCCCGCCGTCAGAAGAGTATAGGGGGAATTATGAATAAAAACGAATCGGCTTCTTTCCAAACCCGAAAAAGGATTTTGGAGATCGCAAGGCAAAAGTTTGTAACGAAAGGCTTTTACAATACATCCCTGCAAGAGATCGTGGAAGATATAGGTTTAACGCGAGGAGCCTTCTATCATCATTTTAAGAACAAAGAAGACATCCTGTGTGATCTTATAGGCATCATTCAAGGTGAAGTTGCTGATCATGTAGAGAAGAGAGCCATGAAAAGCAAAGATCCGTGGGAGCAACTTGTTCTCGGTTGTGTAGCCTTTGTAGAAAAAGCTGTCGATAAGGATACGCTGAAAATATTGTTGATCGATGGACCGTCGGTCATTTCATGGCAAAGGTGGAAACAGATGGACAGCGAACACTCGGAATCGCATCTCAAAGAACAGTTGTTGATCCTGCAGGGGGAGGAAAAGATCAAGGATGTGGATGTTGAGCAGTTGACAAGTTTTATTTCCGGAGGATTAAATGAGTTGGCGATCAATATTTCGTCCTCATCTTCCTTCGACGTTCAGGAAGTGGAAGCTTTGATCAGAGTGATGTTGGAAGGGATCAAGAAAAATGGCTAAGAAACTGAAAGACTATTACGACTCGGAATATCTTGAAAATTTGGCGGGTTTGATAGAGAAGCAATGCAAAGACTTTGATAAGAAAAAGTTTTTCGAAGGGACAAAAAGTTCCATCGAAAAACTCGAATTTGATCAAAGACAGGAACTGATAGCAAGAGCCCTTCGCGGATCTATCGATTTGGACTACGAGAACACCGTTTTGATGTTCTGTAAGATCTTAGGTCCGGAGCTTAGAGGAAACAGTGGAGCATTTTCCAAGGGGTGGTGGTTATGGCCGATCGGAAAATATGTGGAAATTTATGGAGAAGATCATTTCGATATCAGCATAGACTTTAGCAAGGAGCTCACAAAGAGGTTTACCTCGGAATATTGCATGAGGCCGTTGATCAAAAAATATCCGGAAAGTTCTTTGGAGGTTTTGAAGGATTGGAGCTTGGATGCGAACGAGAGAGTCAGAAGGCTCTCGAGCGAATGTTTGAGGATAAGGCTCCCGTGGGCAAAGCGTCTATATACGGCCTTGGAATATTTCGATCGCTATCTTGAAATACTGACAAATTTAAAGGACGACAAAGACAAATACATCCAGAAAAGCGTGGCGAATAATATGAATGATCTGTACAAGGAGGATCCGGAGAAATTCTATGAGATCATCACCAAGTGGGAAAATGCAGTGATGAGCAAAGAGTGTGAGTGGATCATAAACCACGGATCGCGAAACGCGAGAAAAGAGAGGTCTTGAGTTTTCCCATGCCGATAGAGATATCGTTTGGAATGTAATACTATTCTCCATTTGGAATGCCGAGTATGAAACATTTCCCCTTACCTAAAACCCCTTTGAAAGAGGATATGTTTCCAAGTATTCCGCCTGTCAATCCTAACAGATAAATAAGAACGATATTTCGGCAACGGAGGAATCCGACTTTTATAATCCTTTTTAAAGAAGAAGATCTTGGAAAATACCACACAAATGTGAGATTTTGATTTTCCTATTATTTTGAAAAAAAGAAATTTTGTCAAATCAATACTTTCAAGAAACTTATCATTCATATACAGTGGGTTTACGATATTTTTTTGAATTGTGAGGTATTGTCTTAAGGAAACGAGGGAATGCTTAAAATAACGGATCGTTTTTCGCTTGACAAGTACAGACAGGTAGAAGTACTTCGGTTCTTCTTATTTTACACCATTATACAGCTACTACCGGATTGTAGTCGATGTGGTCTTTGGACTGCACCGGCTATATTTTTGCTCTTTATTTACAAATACTCTTTAATATTATATAATAAAAGCGTAAATGTCGGAGGTGGTATGAGATGGATATTTTGAACGAGTATTTAAAAGAGAAAGGTTTTATTACAAATAAAGAAGCTGAAAAGCTTGGTATTAAGAGACATAGGCTTGCAGATCTTGTTTATAAAGGAGAACTTGAACGGGTAAAAAATGGAGTGTATAAGAAAAAAGATGATATGGATGATGAATTTGCACTGATCTCT
>JAUMWQ010000178.1 GCA_030529565.1 Filifactor alocis
AGAAGGTAGTTTTTGACACTACCATATAATGAAATGGAGGAGACAAATGAAAAACATCTTAAAAAAGCTATCGGTACTATTGACATTGGTACTCGTCTTGGGAAGCCTTAGCTCTCAAGCCTTTGCAACGGGACAGACTTACAAGATAACGGTGTATAAGGATCCGTCGTGCACCCAATTGGCTTCCGCTCACGCACAGGATGCCTTTATCAGGGCGGAAAAAGACGGCTCGACGTTCAAGGTTGTTACACACAAAAAAATCTCCGGACCTCCACCGTTTTCCTGGATGAAGGGGGAGATTAAAAGTTTGAAGATCCATAATAATATAGGACAAGGAAGAATTGAAAATAACGCTTCGAATCCGAGGGTGTTTATATTTGACAATGTAACTCAAGAAATTCAAACGAACACAGGTTATAAGGCTGATTTCAGTTTTAGGCTGGTTTTATTCCATCCTCAAAAAACGGTATACCTTAAGTTTACACCGATCCGATAAGAGATGTTTATACAGAGTCGGATAGGGGGATCTCCCTCTATCCCTCTGTTTTTTGTGCGTTGAGAGACCCTGAGGGCCGAAGATGTTCGGCAAGGGTCATAAAAAAACATATAGGGTTATTTACAGATAAGAGAGAAGAAAGGAATGAGAGCATGAATCGAAGATGGAGAAGAAGCATCGCCTTCTTCCTGATATGGACGATGCTGTCCGGAGTATGGGGACTTCCGTTCGGGAGGGTGTATGCGGAGGGAGAAGCCGAGCCTATGGAGGAGGTCTTGATATCCGAACGGACTCTCAAAGAGGGCTTACATACATCTTTTGAAACGGAGAACTTCTTTGAGGAGAAGGGAGATCTGTCGCTACAGGCGGAAGAGGAGAAGGTTGCAGAGTATTCGATCGAAGAGTGGCATTCTTCTGAACACAGATGGGGGCAGGTAGGGGATGGCTATAACAGCAATCCCTATTTCAAGGTCTATGTGGAAGAAGAGGACGGGGTTAGGAGAGCCTATTGTTATCTACCCAAGTCGATCTATGAGCAACAGCCCGTCTCGGCGGGGATCGTATATGAGAGAGATTATACGTATGAATGGGTGGAGCCCGACCCCGAGGGAGCACCCCTTACAACGGGGACGGCGATCGCATTGGATCATCCTTACGACAAGGGGAGCGGGGACTATGCCTACTATCGCCATGAAGTCTGCAAGGTGGAGATTCCGATGGCGGAGGGAGATCTGCCCCGACAGCTGCATCTGCGTTGTAAAAGCAAGGGGCAGGAGACTGGTTACCCGGCCTCCTCCGATGTCGTATGGAGGATAACCAAGTCGGAGGAGAAGGAGGGGACGCAAAGGAACAAACTTTCCGCCCCCGTCGCCATAAGCAGTACCGGAAGTTTTATCAATACGGAAAAACAGGAAGGCAGCGACGTCTATCAACAGGGCTATGGGAATAATCTCAAGATCCACGTCTATTCTCCCGATATGAATGAAGAGCCGTTTTGTCAAGCGATCGATATTCGCTATACCTTGGACGGAACGGAGCCGACGGCGGAGTCGCCCAAGATAAGACGAAATCAACCTTCATCGAATAATATACTGTCTGAGAAGATACACTATGAAACAAGTATCACTTATACAAAACAAGCATACGATACTCAAAATGCTCCCGAAAGACTGCCCTATGATTGGAAGAAGGGGGGACACCATGTTCTCAAGCTCAAGGCCTTTGCACCGGGGTTGGAGGCCTCCGATACGGTAACTCAGGAGTTTGAGTTGGAGAAGTTTCCGGAACATGATCTCAGTCAATCCCGCCTATTGGGCTGCAGAACGGTGGTGGCAAATCTCAAGGACGGGGGAGATCCGGATATCTACTATGACAGCAAGATCGCTCTGAGGCAGGAGACCGAGGGAAGGATCTATGAGGTTGCGAGGGAGTTCTGTAACTCGAGGTCGGAGTCGCGCTTCCTCCCCATAACCTTGGAGGTGACCAATCCGGAAGGTTATGTTTTGAAGCCATTGAACAAATCGTCAAGACAGTTGTTTTTTACATTAAAGAACCTGAGGCAGGGAGATCTGTCCTTATTGGAACTGTCGGAAGATAAGTTGGAAGCCTACGAGATAAAGGATGACGGAAGCATCGAAAAGCTCGAGTATCCTCAAGGTTTCAATGTGCAGGACGTCTTCGGGATAAAGAGTCTGATGTTCTCGGTGATCCCCGAAGATGAACAGGGACAGGGGGTCGATCCCGCGGTTGAAAAGATTGTTCGCCATTATATCGTTGTAGAAAAAGGCTCCGACAACAGCGTGCTTTCTTTGGAGGAGTTGAAGAAGAAGGCGAAGGAGACCGTGAGCTATGCCAAGAACCTTCCGCAGGAAGTCTTGGAAGAGGAGAGCAGACAGAAGATCAAGGACAAAACGGATGTCTTGCAGTCGGCTCTGAAGGATGAAGCGGTTACGCAGGAAAGATTGCTCAAGGAGCTTGAGAGTTTGCAGGAAGCGATCCTGAGACTGAAGGCAAAGGAGCAGGAGTACGGGGATGCCAAGGCTTTGAGAGAAAAACTCAAGACCCTGATCGAAGATAGTAAGGGCAATAAGGTAAGAGGTTTTAAGAATGTGGCTTACCTGCAATATATGTTTGATCCCGTAGTAAAACAAATAGAGGAGGGAGCATATTCCAATCCCGAAGCGACTGCGGAGGAATTACAGCAGGCCATCGATACCCTGCAGTCCGCAATCAACTCTCTGCCCGAGGTGGACGAGTTTGCGAAGCAGCCCGATGACTTGGAAGACGGGATCTATAAGGTGCCGGTCCAGCTTCGCAACTTCGGAGACGAGGGACAGCCTTCCATGGGAAATGCGGCGGTAGGCAAAACGGGGTATCTCTTTGTGGAGAACGGAAAACAAAGGCTGAGAGTGCAGTTTGTCCCTCTCTATGTATTGGGGATGTGGGGGCATTTGATCGATGCATGGTACTACAATCCCGAACAGGAGATCGTGAAACCGGAGGATGTATCCCTTCTCGGAGAGCGTCACCACATCATCCCCGTGGAGAAAAAGAACGGGATCGGTCTGGACATGAAACCCTATGATTTCCTGACGATCGTGGATATTCCGATCGAGAAATTTACGGAGTCTCCGAGGCGTTATGTATCGGTATCCGTGGATGCGATGAATCTTATCTTCAGCGGAAAGCCTTACAGCAACGATCCGAAGGATCTCAAAGATGCCGTCTTTGCCATCGATTACAACCAAATAACAAAGCTCAACGACGCAAGCGAGATCGTATGGGAAGATGAGATGAAGCAAGATCAGACTGAGGGCGAATTGGACAAACGTCTGAACGCTTTGATTGAAAAGACGAACAAAGCGATAAAGGGAAGTTATCCGGCGGATAAAACAGAAGCTCTGAAAAAAATGCTCGAAGCAGCTCAAAACCTTGCGGTGAATCCGTCTGCGACAAACGAGCAAAAAGAAGAAATGTGCGAGAGTTTGGAAGCGCTCTTAAAAGAAATAGGGTTTGAGGATAACAAACCGACACCGCCCGGCGGAGGAAGCTACGGTTACGATGTAGACACCGAAGCGACGGGAGAAGAACTG
>JAUMWQ010000179.1 GCA_030529565.1 Filifactor alocis
ATAAGAAAAAAGTGGATTTTTTGGTAACGGAGAATATGTCACAAGAGGTCAACTATGTTTTGACGGACTTAGCACCTTATATGGATGAGTTGGTCGACCTTATGTGCAAGAGGGAGATTGAACGGGTCTACTTCGTCGCCTGCGGCTCTCCCCTCTGCGCTTGTCAGACGGCCCAAAAACTGTTTGAGGAGTACTCCGATATTGCGTGCAAGTCTTACAGCGGAGCGGATTTTTTTGCCCATCCTCCCTTTGTTTTGAATGAGAGGACTCTGGTGGTAGGAATCTCTCAGTCAGGTCAGACGGCAGAGGTTTACGATTCCGTAAAATTGGCCCGAGAGCGGGGAGCTATGACGATTGCAGCTACCAAGTCAAAAGAAGGTAATCAGTTGGCGAAGGAGGCGGAGTTTGTCATCGCCTATGAGTCCGAATGTATTTGGGAGATCCATTTGATGATCACTTACTACCTGTCTTTGTCGCTTATTAAGACAAGGCCTCATAAGGAGGATGTGGAGATCATTCTGGAGGATATGAAGAAGATTCCGGAGGTATTGAGCAGGCTGATGAAGGAAGTGGAGGAGGATTCCAAGCAAAAAGGGATTAAGGCCTCCGAATGGAAGATGATATATACGGTATCTTCCGGACCTTTGCTTCCCTTGGCATACAAAGAGGGGATCATTACGATGCTTGAGTTCACTTGGACTCACGGTTCGTTCATCGATGCGGCGGAGTTTAGACACGGCCCCTTGGAAGTGGTGGAGGAAGGTGTGCCTTACGTGTTCTTCCTAGGAAACGATGCATCCAGAAGTGTTGTACAACGGACGATCGACTTTGTGAAAAAACTCAACAGTGCATATATGGTCTTTGATGTCAATGACTATGAGGCAAATCTACATCCGATGCTTTCTCCGATGATTTTGTTTGTGCCCTTGGAGTATTTTTACTATTATCTGTCTGTGTCAAAGGATCATAACCCTGATGACAGAAGATATTACGGTGGCTTGGTAGAATATTAGGATGGAAGTGATCGAAGATGGCAAAATTACTGGGATTGGGAGATAACGTCCTGGACAGATACATCGATAAGGCTTTGATGTATCCGGGTGGAAATGCTGTAAACGTCTCTGTAATGTGCAGGAGATACGGGATCGATACCGCTTACTTAGGGGTGATTGGAAGCGATGAGGGAGGTGTTCATCTCCTCGAATGCCTGAGAAAAGAAAAGGTAGAGTTGTCAAGGGTACAGCTGAAAGAGGGAGAGAACTCCTATTCCAACATCAAACTGGTAGAGAATGACCGTGTTTTTGCAGGGAGCGATATGACGATGTCGGACAGCATCTCCTTGGATGAGAAGGATTTGGATTATATCGGAAGTTTTGATATCGTGCATACGGATATCTACTCGAATTTGGAAGGAAGGCTGAAAGACATAAAGAGAACGGGGGTAAAACTGTCCTTCGATTTTTCGGATGAGTTTACCGAAGAGTATTTGGATAAGGTTTTGCCCTATGTGGATTACGCGTTTCTTTCAGGGAGCAATTATTCGTCGGAAGAGGTCATGGAGCTTCTGAAGAAGATCATGAAAAAAGGTGTAGAACTTGCTGTTGTTACAAAGGGTAAGGAAGGTGCATTCTGTATCGCGGGGGAGGATTTCTATCGCAGGGAAGTCGAGGCTATCGAGCCGATAGACACTTTGGGTGCGGGAGATACCTTCATCTCAAGAGTTTTGACGGGGATATTGAAGAAGGAGGCTCCTCAGGTGTTTTTGGAAGAGGCTTCGAAAGAGGCTACAAAAGCCTGTATGTGGGAAGGCGCCTTCGGATATGCAAAAGAATTAAAGTAAACCGGAGAAAGGATAGGGAGAGTATGAAGAGAAAAATGATGAGATTTGTAGGAACTTTATTGGTTTTGGCGATGGGGATAAGTATGTTTAGTGCTTGTTCCAAGCCCGAGGAAACATCTACCGATGAGGCGCAGCCTTCACAGACTCAAGCGACGGATCAGGTGGAGCTCAAGTTTTTGCACAAATGGCCTCAAGAAGAAAACAATGCTTATTTCAAAGAGGTCGTGGCGGAGTTTGAAAAGCAAAATCCGAATATCAAGATCGTAATGGAAGGAGTAGGAGAGGAGCCCATCAAGGATAAACTGAGGATCCTTATGGGGACCGACGATCAGCCCGATATTTTCTTCTCGTGGAGTGGAGAGTTTGCAAAGAAGTTCATCCGTTCCGGAAACACCTTGGATCTGACCCCGTATTTGGAGGCTTCTCCGGAATGGAAGGACAGTATTATGCAGGCCGGATTGGAGCCTTTTTCGGATAACGGCAAAAATTACGGGATCCCGTTTCGAATCAACGGAAAGTTCTTTGTCTACAACAAGGAACTGTTTGAGAAGAACAACTTGAAGGAACCCGCAACATGGGCGGAGTTGATGAATAACTGTGAGGTACTCAAAAACAGCGGAGTCACTCCGATCGGTCTGGGAAATATCTATCCTTGGGCAGCCTGCCATTATATCACCGGTCTCAATCAAAAGATGGTTCCCGATGATGTAAGAAAGAAAGACTATCTTGCCGAAACGGGAGAATTTACAGATCCCGGATATGTAAAGGCTCTTGAAATGCTCAAGGAGATCAATGATAAGGGATATTTCAATGACGGGATCAACTCGGTTGAGCACAATATGTCTTTGGAGATGTATTATGCTGGTCAGGTTGCTATGACCTATATTGAGTTGGAAGAGTTTTTGGATGTGGAGGAAAAACTCGGAGACAACTGGGGCTTCTTTGCCATGCCTTCTGTAGAAGGGGGAGGAGGAAACCAAAACTTCCTTACGGGAGCACCGGACGGATTTATGATTTCTGCAAAGACGAAACATCCCGATGAGGCGGTGTTGTTCCTTCAGTTTTTGACCAACAAAGAAAATGCTGAAAAACTTGTATCTCAGCTGGGTTGGCCGAGTCCCATCAAAGGTGCGGTCAATGAAAGCAATTCTATAGGAAAACTTGTAGAAGGATTGAAGGCAGTTGAAGAGGCTGAAGGAATGGCGCTTTGGCTGGATACCGATATCAATATCAAAATATCGGATGTATACCTTCCCGATTTGCAAGAACTCTTCAACGGAGATAAGACACCCGAACAGATCATGAAGGAAGTCCAGCAGGTTGCAAATGAAGTGAAAAGCGAAGTGAAATAGTATTTTCTCGGGTAATTCGGTAAGATCCGACTTACCGAATTACCCGCCTTTTTATTAGAGCAATACCGCACAATTCAAAAAATCAGGATAAAATCAATGTTATAAGAAGGATGAAATTATTTGAAATATTGATTTGAAAAACTTTCACATTTTATAAACTCGAAGAAAAATCACAATTTTGCCTTTGTGCGGTGTTCCCTTGGTACTATTTTCTGTTTGAAATGTCAGGTACACAGAATATATCTTTATCAAAAAACAATTTGGAAGAGCATGTATTTTTGAAGGATTTAACCTGCCGATTGAAATGGATGATAGGATAAGGAAAAGTAGAGGAGGAAGATGGATGAATCTTTATAGAAACAAGAAGATAGCATTCTTCTTTATGTTTCCCGCG
>JAUMWQ010000180.1 GCA_030529565.1 Filifactor alocis
CTCTCTTCCATCAGATCACAGTTTACGCTATCATCTGTTTAAACCGTTTATATCCATCAGCTGTATTCAGACAACACCAAGGCAAAGATTCGATCATAGAACGGAAAATATTTTCGCACATCAATCATACTTTGGCATAAGTCTCCTGCAGTCCTTATACATTATAGCATAAAACTTGTTGATTTTTTAATGAAAAATACCTTTTGACCTTGTTTTTACCAAAGCAAAAGGTATTTTGAAGCGTCATTGCATTGTCTGCCTAGACGGAACGTTTGCGCAGGATATCTTCCTTCCCCGTCTCGGTCCCCAAGTCCATCCACAGAAGCTCCATTGGCCTTGGAGCCACTTCCATCTCTTCCATATCGCTGTTTTTCATCGAAGCGACCTTCACATACTTGGTCTCTTTTCCGGGACCTATGATCTCTATGTCGTCTCCGGTAAAAATTCGATTGCGAACTTCTACAAGAGAAAGCGCTTTTTCCTCATCATATCCTCGCACTACACCTATGAAATCATAGTTTCGAATATAGGAGCTGCTACCGTAATTTTGAGCCTCACTGTCGGGTTTTTCTTCGTAAAAACCTGTGGTAAAATCTCTATAGCTCGCCTTTTTCAGCTCTTCCATCCATTCAGGATCGAACTTGTAGTTTTCGGGATCCTTCAAATAAGCATCGATGGCCATCCGGTATGCCCTCGTAACCGTGGCTACATAGTAGGCAGTCTTGACCCTGCCCTCGATCTTGAAGCTGGTGATCCCGGCTTCGACCAGCTGAGGGATGAATTCGATCATACAAAGGTCTTTGGAGTTGAAGAAGTATGTTCCTCTCTCGTCCTGCTCTACGGGATAGTATTCTCCGGGACGGTTTTGTTCCATCAAGGCATAATTCCACCTGCAGGGATGAGCACATTCTCCGCGGTTTGCGTCCCGGCCTGTCATATAGTTGCTGATCAGACATCGTCCGGAATAGGAAATACACATCGCTCCGTGAACAAAGGATTCGATCGACATATCCTCCGGTATCCTGTCATGGATCTCTTTTACTTCTTCAAACGAAAGTTCCCTTGCCGTAACAATCCTCTTTGCTCCCTGATTGTACCAAAACAGAGCGCTTTGGTAATTGGTGTTGTTTGCTTGAGTACTTATATGGATCTCCATCTCGGGTACGGTCTGTCTTGCGATCATAAAGAGTCCGGGATCGGATACGATGATAGCATCGACCTTCATCTCCTCGAGTTTCAACAAGTACTCTTCCAATCCCTTTAAGTCTTCGTTGTGCGGAATGATGTTACAGGTCACATAGACTTTTTTTCCTCTGCTGTGCGCAAATTCGATCCCTTCCATCATCTCCTCATCCGTAAAATTCTTTGATGCCGCTCGAAGTCCGAAGTTGGAACCTCCTATATAGACGGCGTCCGCTCCATAGATGATCGCTGTTTTCAGTTTTTCCAGATCTCCCGCCGGAGAGAGAAGCTCTATTTGTCGGTTCATTCATTTTCCTTTCTAAAAACAAGATTTATTTTTTATATGTGATTGCCATCCCGTCGCCGATCGGTACCAAGGTCGAATAAAAGCTGTCTTCCTCCTTCATCAGATAGGACAGGTAATCGTTCATCCTCCTGTAGATGGTACGGTTTCTTCTCGTAACGTTCAGCTGCGTGTCCTCGCAGACTTGACCGCGAAAAAAGATGTTGTCTGAAATGATCAGGCCTCCCCTTCTTATATGGGGGAAGATCCTGTCGAAGAAGTATCGATACTGTCCCTTCGCCGCATCTATAAAGGCCATATCGTAGGTACGATCTCCTAAGTCCAAGCCTTCAGCGGCATCGGTAAAAACAACATCAATTTTTTCATTATAAGAACTTCTCGCGATAAAATCAAGTGCTGTTTTATATCTTTTTTCGTTTCTCTCAAAGGTTGTGATCTTGCATCTCCCCTCCAAGATACGGCAAAAATTGAGGGAAGAATAACCTATCGCTGTCCCTATCTCAACGATGTCGTGGATGTCATGTCCCGTCAAAAGGGTCTCGATCAGTCGCAGGCTCGCTTTTTGAATGATGGGGACGTGGTTGTCCGACGCATATTTCTCCATCTCCTGATAGAGGGGTTCTTTTTGCACAATAAGTTTTTCTATATAGGCTTCCACCATAGGATGGGTAATACAGTCCATCTTCCATCTCCTTCTTTAGTATGCTGTCATCCGATTGAAGTACCGTCTCTAAAAACGATACAAATACCGAAAACACTCGACCGAAGTGCAATACAGCTGTATGATCTGACAGTTGATATAAGGGTATAGCCTGCATGGGCTCTATCATAGAGAAAAACACTTATATCTCAAAGTGTTTTTCCAAAAACCTGTCTTATCTTGTATGGATGCTGTGCTCCGATCCGCATCGTTCTCTTCTCAATGGATATACTTCTTCTTATTCACCTTATGTTCCTCAAAGGTTTTGCTATATACCTGCTCTCCGGAACCATCCGATTTGGTCAGGAAGAAGAGATAATCGGTCTCTTCCGGCCGAAGGGCTGCCACGATGGACGATGTCCTGGGATTTGCAATGGCACCGATCGGAAGTCCGTAGACCTTGTAGGTGTTATAAGGGCTCTCCACTTCCAGATCCTTATACAGGACCCTCTTCGTCCTCTCGTCGAGAGCGTATTGGACGGTCGCATCGGATTGAAGCTTCATATTCTTCTTCAAACGATTGTGAAATACGGAAGAGATTAAAGGTCTGTCTTCTTCCAACACGGCTTCCTTCTCAATGATGGAGCCTAAGATCACCGCTTCTGCAATATTTAAGGTATCCGAGTCGATCAAAGGTTTCAGTTCTTCTTCATAGATCTTGGAGAAGGTGTCCAGCATTTCAGACACGACAAGCTCGGCAGAAGAACCTTTTTCAAAAAAGTAGGTATCCGGATAGAGGTAGCCTTCCAAATTCGGCTGTTCCACCTCGGAGAGAAACTCATAACGCTCCCTATACTTTTCCAGCATCAAAGTTTCTTCCAAAAATTCTTCCTTCGATACGACTCCATTCTCCTCAAGTCGACTTGCGATCTGGGAGAGTTCAAAACCTTCGGGGATGATGATCTTCTCGCCTCGATAGTCGTTTCCGTCCACAAGGTCCCGAAGGATCTCTTCTGCGGACATTGCTTGTGAAAGATGATACTTCCCCGCCTTGATATTGGTCATATCGTTTTGTTTCGCATAATTCAAAAAGGCCTTATCGTTCCTTATGAGATCTTCTGCTTCCAGTTGCTTTGCAACCTTTGTCAGATTTGATCCTTTTTCAACTTCGAACAGGACGGTCTCACTCGAATCGGGATCGACGGGAAGCAAGGCCTTGCCTCCTCCGCAACCGCTAAGTAAAAGGCAGAAAATTGGCAATACCGCTACCAAAAAGAGCGTTCTTCGTTTTATCATCACAGAATCTCCTCTTGTACAACTCTTCCATCGACGGACTTGATCAGGAAATACAACATTTTTTTATCCCTACCTTTTTCGTTCGAGATCACAAATGATCTTTGTAGGAGGTTCTGTACCTGCAGAGTATCTCCTTCATTG
>JAUMWQ010000181.1 GCA_030529565.1 Filifactor alocis
TCTGAATCGGCTGTCCCGGTTGATTCGGTTGGATCCCGGTTTGAGACGGTTGTTCAGG
Organism: Filifactor alocis; assembly: GCA_030529565.1. Taxonomy (GTDB): domain Bacteria; phylum Bacillota; class Clostridia; order Peptostreptococcales; family Filifactoraceae; genus Filifactor; species Filifactor alocis_A. The sequence continues at coordinate 59 of JAUMWQ010000181.1, forward strand.
ACCGAATGTTCCTTCCTGCTCCTGCTGAGTTGAGGATCCTTCTTCATCCGAACTCGACGAAGATCCCTCGTCCTCTTTCTTTTCGTCATCATCTTTTGACTCATCCGTCTTCCATGCGGTCTCCTCCTGCTCTACTGTCTTGTTCGAAGAGAAGGGACTCGGGAAGTTCTTGAATACAAAGTAGCCCATCCCTGCTATCACCGCAATAATCAGTAGGGACAGAAGAACAAAGAGAAGGTTTACCAGAATTCCGCTTTTTTTGCTTTTTGCAGCCACCTCCCTCTTGCTGCTTACAGTATTGCTCGCAACAGGAGCACCGCATTTTGTGCAAAACTTCGTTTCTTTCGATATTGTGTTTCCGCATTTTGTGCAAAACATACCATCGCCTCCTTAATCTGTGTTCCCTCTACAAGAACCACAGACCCTTATTCAATGTGATCAACAATCATTTTTACATCCGTATCCAAAGGTTTGAGTTCCTTTCCGTTAAAGTATTCCAGATCTCCTTCCATTCGATCACGGTTATAGTCTCTCAACACAACGATGGATCTTTCATCAAAGAATGAGAAAAATTCGACATCATCAGCGATTTTCTTCTTATCTTTTCCTTTGAAAAGGAAGAGGTCGCCCTCAGATAAGATCAGCATCCCCGAATTCCCCTTTAGGAAGCGTACTTCTCTTACTTCTTCTGCCAAGAGTTCTCCGTTACGATAGAAATCTCCTGAAAATACAATACTGTCAAAGCTGTCGGGACGATTCTTAAAGTAGTATACGTTTCCGTCTTCAATGGAATAGATGTTATTTATATTATCGTCTTTTTCGGTGACGGTTCCAGCATCTTTGTCGCTCAGCGAAATAGACACAAGTGCATCTTTAGATTCTTCCGTTTCACTCAGTTTGTTTACCGTAGCATAGAGCTCCGTTCCCGATACTTCGTAAGGATAGATGTAACTCACATCCTTATCCACTTTTAACTCAATATCTTTACCTGCCATATTTAAGAAGGGTTTTTTGATCGTTTCCCGAAGAGTCCAGATCTGGCTCTCCAAATAACCTTCATATGTGATCTCGGAGAGTTTTATTTTATTCTCGGTCTCCATATCAAGAGCATAATAGATGATATAGTACTCCGATTTTTCCTCGTTGAACTGCTCTCCTCCTACCATCAAAACATCTTCGTTAATGAGTTGTTTGTCTTTACCCGTGTAATAATAAAGTTTTGATCCCTCCAACTCCAAGGTCTTCTGTTTCAAAGAATCTCTCAAACGATCCCTCTGCTGTTTTTCATCATAGAGCCTTTTATCTTCGTAGTATTTATCATCGACTGTTGTATAGGTGTAGGAGAAAAAGCCTTCGGAAGTTTCCGTTTTTTCATAATCCTTACGGTTTGGTTCCTTCATTGCCGCATCCTTGGCCTTCATATCATCGGTTACAGCATCCATCGCCTTTACCTTGATCTTATTGCTCTGCGTATAGTAGAAACTCTCCTTGTCGATATTTATAGAGTAGACGCTGTCAACATCATCGACAAGTTTTTCTTCATCTTTCAAATTTCTGATCATATACACGGCATCGTCTTTTCGAATCAACAGCTTACTGAAATCTTCGCTGTGAGATATAAGTGCAGTGACATCATCTTCCAATTCCACCTTATCTTTTTTGAGTTGGATATCCTGATAATAAAGGGAATAAACGATATCAGAAGAATTCGAAGTGGTCTCGGGCTCCGTCCACAGGATGATCTTTTGGTCCTTATCAATAAGGTAGTCCATCACCCCAGAAGCAATCTTCTCCCTGTTCTTGAGATCCGACAGGTAGAGGTTGTCATTTTTTACATAAAGAACCTTGTTGTTGTCGGTTACAGTGTAGGATTGGACATCGTCATCGATCTCCTGTTTTTCTTTGTTTCCTATCCTATAGGAAAGCGTGAAAGTCCCGACCATGGTATTGTAATCCTCAACAATGAAGTCGATCTTTCCGTCCTTGCTCTTCAATTGATAGAAGTATTCCCAACCATACAATTCCTCAACGCCTTCTTCAAGGTAGATGTTTTCAGCATATAGAACAGGTTCCGTTTTTTTGCTGTCCGGTTTGATACGATACATCTCACTTCCCTTGAGATAGTAGATCTCTTTTGTAGCCTTCCCCTTGCCAAAACCCGAAAACAACTGCCTTACTCCCTGTACTCCCACAAAGACGAGGGAAAGCACAACAAGCAAGGCCAAGATCTTCTTAAGAGGCAGAACCTTCTTGGGATTTTGTGAAGAAAGCAGAGGTTCTTCCGACAGAGGTTTTCCGCAGTTTTCACAGAACATGCCCCCCGCTTCCATCCTCGTTCCGCAGTGGCCGCAGAATACGAACTCTTTTTGAACGACAAGCTCCTGCGATACGGGAACTTCTTCAACTACGACCCTTTGTGTTTCCGCCTTTTCATCCGGAGAGTTTTCCGCCTCAAATGCCTCCCCTTTGGTAGCGGAGGAACCCTTCTCACCCTCTTCTTTCTCAAGGTTTACCTTTGTTTTAAGAGCCGGTGTTTCAGCAACGACTTCTTCCTTGATATTTTCGTGATGTGTTGCCTGATCGACCTTCTGTATAGGCTCCTCGGCAAACAGTTTTTCCCCCTCAAATTCTTTGTTCGGATCCTCTTGAAATTCGGGGCTTTGTTCTATTTTTGTTCCACACTGCGTACAAAACAAAGCACCTTCTTCAAGTTTAGCGTTACAACTTCTGCACTGCATACTCCTACCTCCATCCGGTTTGTGATTGCTTTTGCACATCGTTCCAAGGCTTCATCCTGATCTTTTAAAATCCTCCACCTGTGTCTCAAAAATTAAAGATGTCCAAAAAAAGAAACAATAAATAATTTCTCAAACTTGATTGCCTTCGAACTTAATACCATTATCCCCCGAAAATGTTGTCATACCTATTCTTCGACTACGAAGATTCATTTCATCTCCTATGGGGTACAAGTATCTGATATCAAAAATACAATGAATAGTAGTAAATCTACGACCTAACAGCCGAAACTGATCCACCTTACAAGAAGCAGTGTTCTTTCTTCCCTTCATTTCTTGGCAAACATCGTAGATTCGAAACAATGACGATATCCAATCTCATCCGGATTTCGCCTTTTGAGGAGGATGAAATCCTATCCATACGAGAAGAGCTTTTGGTCATGGAAGATGTGCTTTTCTATGTATAATATTAAGTCATTTCAATTCTTATGTCAACTTTTTTATACAACAGTGTACAGATCAAGAGAAAATTTGAAGCGATATCGAACGAATCTTTTTATTTCAATCGAATACCGGTGTATTGACATATTGATATTTAGCATTATTTCTTATCTCGGTTATAAACCAAAAAAATTAACATCAAAGTCTGAATTACCGTGAATTTCAACGTGCCAATATACTATGGCAATCCCGCACAAATGTAACATCTTAATTTTTCTATGAATTTGCAAGAAATAAAGTTTTGTCAAAGCAATAC
>JAUMWQ010000182.1 GCA_030529565.1 Filifactor alocis
TTATAATTTGCCTCTTGAACAAATCGTACTTGTGTAGTATTCTTTAAAAAGATTACAAAAAAGTAACAATGTTTACAAAAAAAGAACAAGACCCTTTGTAATCTCAGGAGGATATTATGAGTAGACAAGTAGGTATATTAAGACGTTTGAGTGTTGCGGTATGTGCAGGTGTAATGCTAATGACATCGACGGTATATGTAAATGCATCAGGAAAAGAAGGACCCTATTATGTAAAGGCGGACGATGTTGAAGTATATTATTCAGGAGGATCGGAGCATGTGGTATCCGTTGTTTCTAAGGGAGAGCCTTTTATTCTTGAAGAAAAGGGAGAGGAGTACTCCAAGATTCTTTTAGAAAATGGACTTTCCGGTTATATCTTGACAGAGGCTCTGTCAGAAGAGGAAACGAAAGCTACGGCTGAAGATACAGCTTCCAGGGGGATGCTTCTGAGAGATGACAGCGATGCTACAAAACATGATCGATTGATCGATTATGCAAAAAGCTTACTTGGTTCTCCGTATTCTTACGGTTCCAGAGGGCCTAAGCGATTTGATTGTTCCGGTTTTGTCGGATACAGCTATGAGAAATCTTTAGGGATCAAGCTACCCAGAGATTCTCGCTCGATGAGTAAGGTGGGTATGCCGGTAAAAAAATCCGAGCTTGTAAAAGGAGACTTGGTCTTCTTTAACACTGCAGGAGGAAAAAGGATCACCCATGTAGGTATTTATATCGGGGATGGTAAGTTTATTCATGCTTCTTCCAGCAAAGTAAGAAAGGTAACGATCTCAGATTTGGATAGCGGTTACTACTCATCGAGATATAATACAGCTAGAAGAATTATGAAATAATTGTTTTTTAACAATACATAAGTCGATTTCTTTTATGATTACTTAAGTATGGTCATGGAGGAAGTCGGCTTATTTTGTGTTGGGAGTATCTTAGGCGATTAAGATCCGAGCTCCAAAGTTAGGGTATTGCAGAACAATAAGCGAGACAAAAAGGTATTTTCACAAAAAATTGTTTGATTGCAGCTTTTTTAAACCGTATAAGCGGACAATTTGAGAACGAGATAGTATGGGAGGGAGAGGAGATCTTTGTGAAAGCGTACAAACGGGGATTTTATCTTAAGACTAATACAGGAAACAATGCCTTTTCTTTTGAACATAGAAAAAATAAGGAGTTGTGGATCCCTCCTCTGCTTCAGGGGGATGTGCACTCTTTAAAACAAGGAGACAACTATGTGTTTTGTGAATATGATAGCGAAACGGACAAGGACGAGTGTTGTCCGGGATTAGAGTTTATGATCTACGATGGGAAAAGGAACCTCTATCTCTTTGATAACCACAACCACAGTTTTTATTTTATTGTTCGTGAGTGTAGAAAAAACAAGAGATACAGAACCTTGATCCACGTGGATCAGCACAAGGATGCCAGAGAGCCCTCTCTTTCTTTGGGGGAGTTTATTTCTTGTGTGGAAGATCTTTTTTTGCGTTTGAAAGCGGGTGGGAAATTTGATGATCAAATGATGGCTTTGAATTTAAAAAATAAGGAGAAGGGGGAGGTTTTTTCTTTTAGGAAACTGGTAGAAATCCTCTCTACAGCATCGGTATGTGGAGGATTTGAGCTTTCTGCTCAGGATGGTGATATGGTAGCAAACATCAATCTTCCCAAAAGGGAGGAAGAGCTTTGGGACTATCTCTCGTGGGTCTATACCAACTATGTACTTAATGTGGGGAACTTTATTCCCCCTTTGCTCGAGGTTTTGAAGTTTGAACATTACTATTGCGTAGATTCTTCTTACAGGATGAGAGAGGCCGAGGAGATCTCATTGGGAGACTTTATTTTGGACTTGGATCTGGATTTTTTCTCCGAAGATATGGATTACATTTCTTGGGATGAACGTATTAGTTTCGTAAGAGATCTGGTTGAAAAGGCAGGATTGATAACCGTTGCAACAAGTCCGTACTTTATCGGTTTTGAAAGATGCAAAAAGGTGATCGGGGAGCTGTTTGGAAGTTCGAAGGATCAAAGAGGTCGGTATGAATAACGGTTTAATTTTTGTAAGCAAACGTATTTTGTGATATAATTACAAAAGTCGCACTGCGATAATTTTTAATTGGAAAAGAACGGAGAGTAAGAATGTCACATAGAGGATTGATAGAGACGGTTCCTCAACAGGATATCGAAAAACAGCAGTATTATGCAGATATGATAAAGCAGAGAGTGAATCAAAAAAACGTAGGTCAGGCACCGAAGTATATTACGGTTACCTGGGGTTGTCAAATGAATGAACACGATAGCGAGAACCTCTCTGGAATGTTTGAATATATGGGATTTGAAAGGACGGAGGAAGAGGCTGAGGCAAATGTCATCGTCTATAACACCTGTGCCGTGCGTGAGAATGCGGAGTTAAAGGTGTATGGAAACCTGAGTCTTCTAAAGCCGATCAAGGAGCAGAGCGAGGATATGACCATTGTAGTTTGCGGATGTATGATGCAACAGCCTCACGTTGTGGAAGAGATCAAAAAGAAATATTCTCATGTGGATATCGTTTTCGGCACGCACAATCTCTACCAGTTCCCTCAGATGCTCTATCATCACTATCAGGGAGAGGAAGGGCAGATCATCGACGTATGGGATATTGACGGAAGGATCGTGGAGGGTCTTCCCACTATAAGAAAGTTTGATGTGAAGTCCTTTGTGAACATTATGTACGGATGCAATAACTTTTGCACCTACTGCATCGTTCCCTACACGAGGGGAAGGGAGAGGAGCAGAGATCCGAAGGATATTCTTGACGAGATCTCTTTTTTGGCCAAGGAGGGGATCAAAGAGATCACCCTACTGGGACAAAATGTAAATTCTTACGGAAACACCTTGGATGAGGAGTACTCCTTTGCGGATCTGTTGAAAGATGTCAATGAGATCGAAGGCATCGAGAGGATCCGTTTCATGACTTCTCACCCGAAAGATTTATCCGATGAATTGATCGATGCGATGGCAACACTGCCGAAGGTCTGCGAGAGCCTTCATCTTCCGATCCAGTCGGGAAGCACGTCCTTGTTGAAGAAGATGAATCGTCACTATTCCAAAGAAGACTATTATCTTTTGGTCGATAAACTGAGGGAGAAGATCCCCAATATAGGCTTTACGACTGATATTATGGTAGGGTTTCCGGGAGAGACGGAGGAGGATTTCCTCGAGACGATGGAAGTGGTAGAAAAGGTACAGTACGATTCGGCCTTTACCTTTCTCTATTCTATTCGAAAGGGAACTCCGGCGGAGAAGATGGAAGATCAGATCCCCGAAGAGGTAAAAAAAGAAAGGTTTCAGCGTTTGTTGCAATCGGTCAACCGCATAGCTGCGCAGAGGAATCATTCTTATAAGGATAAGATCGTGGAGGTTCTCGTGGAGTCGGTAAGCAAGAAAGATAGTACGAAGCTGACAGGAAGGACTCGGGAGAATAAGTTGGTAAACTTTGATAAAAAAGAAGGGGACTTTATCGGCAAGTTGGTAAAGGTAAGGAT
>JAUMWQ010000183.1 GCA_030529565.1 Filifactor alocis
GGAGTTTTTGAGAGAAAAAATCGATCTGTCGAAAGGTTATGATCCTCATAACGACAGAGAAACGGTGCAGTCGATATTCAATTTGTTGTGGCTGCGCGGCTATGATGTGGAGTTGCACTATTTCAGAGGTGAGGAGAGTTATAACCTGAGCAGGGAGGAAGTTGAGGTACAATACGCCTTTGTTTTAGAGAATATCCGAAAGGAAACGGGGGCGGATACGGAGAAACTTCTTTCGCAATATGCTGATAACAACAGTTATCCCATAACCGAGCGGAGTGTTCTTGCGATGATATTGTGGAAGGTATCTCCATCGCTTTAAAATATATTTGGAAGAAAAATTAACAAAAAATATAAAAATTTTTATAGGAATCGAACTTCAGTTGATAAAAAAATATCAATAGAAACAAGCAGTTGCAATGACTTGTATTTTCAAATGATTGGTAGAATAAAAAACTTAAAATTTTGCTTAAAAACATACTTTACTTTTTTTATTTAGTATAATATAATCGAAAATAAGATAATGATTATCATTTATAACCAAAAATGATTATCTTAATATTAACAACTATAATATAAAAGGAGATGTATGATCATGAGTAAAGTAAGTCTGGTATATTGGAGCGGAACCGGTAACACAAAGGCTATGGCCGATTATATTGTAGAAGGTGCAAAGTCTGCCGGTGCCGACATTGCAGTTTTTGAAGTTTCGGAAGCAAACGCAGATACTGTTTTGCAAAGTGATATTATTTTGATGGGTTGTCCTTCTATGGGAGACGAAGTGCTGGAAGAGGAAAGCATGGAACCTTTTATGTGTGAGATCGAAGGAAAATTGGCAGGCAAAAAAGTTGCTCTCTTCGGTTCTTACGGATGGGGAGACGGACAATGGATGAGAGATTGGGAAGAAAGAGTACAGGCTGCTAAGGCTACTTTGATGGCAGACAGCATCATTGTAAACGGAGAGCCGGCTGATGACAGTGCGATTTCCGATCTGAAGTCCTTGGGAAGTACAGCGGCGCTTGCATAAGTTCACATCGGTATGAAGGTGAAGAAAAGTTGCGTATATCTGTCTTATCTGATGAAGGAGATGGAGGATTACGAATACTTGTTATCCGTAATATCCCATCACTGCGGACCTGCACTTGAGGGGGTTAAGGTTTCGTCCTTGTTGAATATCAGAAATACCGGAAAACGATGTTTGATTGATACATGGCAAGAGAGAAAAGATGAGATTCTTGATTTCTTTAAGATCGATGCCTTCACTTTAAAGAAGGAAGAAAACAGCGAGGTTGTCTTGTTGTTTCGTAGGGAAACGTTGGAAAATCATTTGAAAGACTCCTTTCATCTCGATTTTCTAAAGAGATTTGGATACAGGGAAGAATGGGATTGCAGTGAGTTTTTACTTCACTTAAAAAATCGGTTTACGGACTGTTGTCCTCATGAGATAGGTGTGTTTTTGGGTTATACCCTCTGCGATGTCATCGATTTTATGTCCTGCCCCAATAAGGAGTGCAGGCTGGTCGGATATTGGAAGGTGTATAACGATGAGATCGCCGCTCGGGAGCTGTTCCGTCGATTCGATGAAGCCAAGGCGATCTCTACAGGGAAGACCTTGAGAAGGATCGCGCAACAAAGAAGAACGATTCGACTTGGCTCGAACATAAAACAAAGCTGAAAAGGTAAGGATATAAGTGCATCAACTGAGGGGGAAAAGAAGATGACCAACTCAATTGGTGCGCTTTTTTATTGTAAAAAAAGGAGGAGAGTTATGAGTATTGTATTGATCGGTGGGCATGACAGGATGCACTGTATCTATTCGGATATATGTAATAAATGCGGGCACAGGGTAAAGATCTTTACTCAGGGAGATAATACGATGGAGAAACAGATCGGATCGGCGGATGCAATGATCATTTTTACTTCGACGGTTTCGCACAATATGGTGAAAAGGGCGTGTAAGACTGCGAAGAAAAAGTCGATCCCCATTTATCGTTCTCATTGCAGTAGCGGTTGTGCACTTGAAAACCTTCTCAGTGAGATGAGGGCCTAATACTATTGTCTGATAGAAGTGTTATTATGCCTACACCTGGAAGCATAAAAATCTATTTCATCGTCCATAGGATGAAAGATATTGCTGTCGACAACTCAAATGGATGATAGTATAAAAGACTGCTACATAGCAGAGGGGACATATATTTTGATTTTGATCGGGAAGAAGGTTGTTCGAGATAAGTGAAGATAAAGGTTTCTTAAACGGGAAAAATCTCCGTCAAGCTGTGTTCTTTGCGGAGATTTTTTCGTATATAGAAAGCTACATCTTGGATATGTGCTTGCAAAAACGTTACATATTTGAATAAAATATAAAGCCTTATCCGACCACAATATTTTGAGATCTTCCTTCCAAAAAAGCAAGGGTGTTGGAGAAGGCGATCTCTGCACGGCGAAGCATGGATTCTTCGGAGTAGTAAGCAATATGCGGGGTAAGCAGGGTGTTTTTTGCATGGAGAAGGGCAGTGTTCTTCTCAAGAGGAGGTTCGAGGTCGAAGACATCGATCCCCGCTCCGGCGATCCTTCCTTCATTGAGAATATCCGCAAGGGCGGAATTGTCGACAACAGGGCCTCTTGCACAGTTGATCAGGACGGAGCTCTTCTTCATAAGGAGGAGTTTTTGCCTGTCGATAAAGTGGCGGGTATCTTCGTTCAGGGCAAGATGTAGGGAAATGATGTCGCTCTCCTTCATCAGAGTTTCTATCGGGACGTAGTCGATACCGAGCGCTTCTACCTCCTCCTTGGAAGTTCGGTTATACGCGATGACCTTTGCTCCGAAGGCTTGGAAGAGTTTTGCCGTAGCGATACCGATCTTTCCTGTACCTACTATGCCTACGGTCTTTGAGTGGATCTCTCTTCCGATCAGTCCGGCGGAGCCTCCTTCGTTTCTCACTGCGTGATCGGCCCGTATCAAGTGTCGATACAGAGAGAGGGTGAGGCCGAGTACGAGTTCCGATACGGTCTCGTTGGAATAACCCGAGGCGTTACATACCTTGATGTTTTTTTCTTTTGCAAGGGAGCCTACATGGTCGTAACCGGTAAAGGCGACGTTGATGAGTTTGAGGTTGTCCAGTTTGGAGATGACTTCGTTCGGATAAGGATTGTTGGCGATCATAACGATGTCGCAGTCCGAGCTTCTGTCGATCAGCTTCTGAATGTCCGTCGTCTTCGTATCGTAGTAGGTGAAGGAATGTCCTTTGTCGATCAGTGGTCGAGCAAGGGTTCGAATTTTTTCTTCGGATACTCCCAAGGGTTCCAATAAGTGGATCTTCATTGTGATCATCTTCCTTTCTGTATAAAGAAATACAAACGAAATACCGCACAAAGAGAAACCTGTGGTTTCTCCTTCGTTTTATCAAATGTAATACTATTCTCCTGTAGAAATGTCGGGTATACGGAATATATCATCCGCGAAAAACAATTTGGAGGAGGAT
>JAUMWQ010000184.1 GCA_030529565.1 Filifactor alocis
ACTTCCAGCAGGGCTTTGAGGTTGGCTTTTTCGTACTCGTTGAAGAGCTGCGTTTTGATGTATTCATCGGTCAGGCCTTCCACGGGATGATACCAGCTCTGCGACATAAAGTAGTCTCTGTTTTTCGCCTTTTTGAACACGAAGCCGTGTCTGGCGTACATTTCGTTTATGATCAGACGCACCAGTTCCCTGTCGCCCGTTTCGACTATCATCTGCAAGTCTTCGTCCGTCAAGTAGTCGGTGTCCAAATACGGAAGTAGGTAGTCTTGCGTCCCTTGATCTTCTTCCTGAGTTTTTCTCTGAGTCTCAGTATTCATCACACCTAAAACGTTTACCGGGGCATTGGCGTAGACTTTGCGCTCCGTTGACTCGATCATGCAGGTCTCTACTTCCTCAGGTTTCGATGCTGTCGTTGCATCATCTCTTACGTCATCTTCCTCCAGGCTTTGGTAACCGAATTTGACATCGCAGTTTTCTTCCATCTTTGCGATTAGGCCTTCATAAAACAGGCCCATTTGAGGAACGTCATTTAAGGTCAGGGCATGCAATTCATATCGACCCTCCTCGACTTCCTTATACTTAAGATCCGCCCTTACGGGAACATCGTGGAAGGTGATATTGCCCTTGATCGTGGCATAGGTGTTCCCGTCCTTTGCCGGATCATATTCGTAGGTCACATCGCTCATGGTGCTGTGGACCAGTTCTCCCAAGGTATACTTCGAACCGTCCAAGACGATCGATTTGATCTCATCGGCCTCTCTTACCCTCGCCGGGTTGAGTTTGAGTTCCATATCGTTAAGGACTCTGTTGAGGACCTGTTGCTGCGTATAGTCCATCTTTGATATAAAACTTACTCCTACTACAACGATCACGAAGATCTGTGTTATCATGTTAAGCCTTTTTATCCACTTAGCGTTTTTCATAGCCCCTCCAATACTCTCACATAATCTCCCTGGCTTCTGAGCCACATCTCAATTCCGTTGCCGTAAACTTCGACTTTGATCTTGTACCCCTCCTTTCCTTCAGATAGAACCTCCGCCGTCGGAAGTCTGTCAAGAACAGATTCCAAAGACGGACCGGTATAGAGGAAACTCACCTTCTTAAGCTGCCCCGCATACATAAACTGAACTCTCTTCCTGAACTCGCCCTCCAAAAATCTACTCGTGTAGGGGATCTCAAATCTTGTTTTTGTTGCCACGACCCTTTGGATGCGATCGATACGAAAGATGGTGGGATACTCCTTCGGCTTCTGTGTCATAAAGGCGATCAGGTAGAAGTAGTACTCCGAGAACATGATCGAACAGGGGTCGACCAGATGTCTCTTGAGCTCTCCATCTTTTCGGACATAACTGATCTCGATCGTCGTGGAACTTAATATGTAATCGGAAAGGTCCCACAATATGTTGAGCAGCCTTTTGTTATGTCTTAGCGGAACATAGTAATACTCCTCGTTTTTTATCATATCTTCTATTTTTTTGCGTTCGTGTGGTGATACCTGTAAGATAAGTTTCTTCAGAAGTTTTTGCAGTTCATCCTTACAAAACGCCCGGCTTTCGAGCAGAATCTTGCAGACTGCCAGAGCTTCTTTGTCAATGAGGGAGGTCCGATTCGATTGGACAAGGCTGTATCCCCTCTCCCTACGATCGTAGATGATGACATCTTCCCGGTTGACATCATGTTCGATCAAATAGACTCTGAGGTCTTCAATGTCTCTCTGGATGGTCTTTTCGCTGACCCCGTATTCCTGAGACAAACGTTTTTTGGTCACGATCTCGCCACGCTTTAAGAGTTCATAGATATGAAGCAGGCGAAACCCTTTGTTTTCCTTGTATAATTCCATTTTCAAAATAAAACCGCCTTTTCTTTCTTAAGATCCAATGCCTGTTGCAGGTAATGACGGAAAGGGGCATCTTCTCCCCGGTTTATTTGCTCTGGAGTTATCTCTTTACCTGTTGCATTGTCTACCGATACGGTTCAAATTTTAAGATCACTTGAACCGCCTTCCATTTTTTATACAGTTGGTGTTACCGAAGTTTGCTTTGAAGAATAGTATTACAATAGGCTTTTTCTTTTTTACATTTTTTTTACATTCTAAAAAGAATTTTACTCTTTTCCTACATTAATGTCAATAGGGAATAACGTCAAAAAGCCTAATATTTCAATATTTTTATTGTCGTTGAAACGGCTCAGCAAAAAATTTGCCCCGTCTTCCAAAAAATAGAAGTGTGGATATATCTGCTTTTCGACCACGAAAAATCATTTTATCTTCTACGGCTCACAGATCGTTGATGTCCACAACTCAAGGGAGTAACAGTATTAGTAGGTATAAGGACCCCGGTAATGGTCCGCCTGCCATCTCAAGTAGTCAAGATCGTTCGCATGGAGCAATCCAATAAGTTATCCGCAAAACCGTCTTGTCTCACGCCTCACCTCCCATGTTTTGTAAATATCTCTTCTCTTTGCATCTCTCTTGCCGTCTTTCTGTTTTTATTATACGGATCCGGTTGGACACTATATGGGTATGTAAACAAAAAAAAGATAACTTTCATAAATTTTTTATGAAAATTATCTTTTTCTTTTAAACCGCTTTTCGGCAATTGGATATTTTGTGTACCCGGCATTTCAAACGGAAAATAGTATCAATCAAATCCCGACACTTCTCTTAGGGGTTTTTCTTCAAATCGATGCGGTTCAGGGCTTTTTTGAGCTTGAGCTCCGCGATCTTGTATTCGATGTCGTCCCTCCTACAGCTCTGCATCACCTTCTCGGCCCTTTGTTTAGCTTCTTCAGCGCGATGCATATCGATGTCTTCGGGACGCTCCGCCGCCCTTGTCAAAATAGTGGTCTTCTCCTGATCGACGAGCAGGATCCCGTCGGTAATGGCGGCATAGGTCTTCTGCTTGCCCTTGATGATCTCGATCTTTCCTATATCGATCTTTGCAACATAATCGATATGGTGTTTCTTGATGCCGACGTTTCCCTCGGTGGTCCTCACAACGAGAAGATCGACTTCGTCATCGTGAAAGGTTCCTTCCGGAGTTACGATGCGCAGGCGAAATGTTGCCATAGGCTATTCCCCCTTTTTCGCTTTTTCGATCGCTTCATCGATACTTCCCACAAACAGGAAGGCGGATTCGGGAATATCGTCGTGTTTTCCTTCAATGATCTCTTTGAAACCCCGAACGGTTTCTTTAAGCGGTACATACTTTCCTGCCATTCCCGTGAACTGCTCTGCAACGCTAAACGGTTGGGAAAGGAATCTCTGCACCTTTCTCGCTCGAGATACGGTGAGTTTGTCCTCTTCCGAAAGCTCGTCCATTCCCAAGATGGCAATGATGTCTTGCAAGTCTTTGAGCCTTTGCAGGATGGACTGCACTCCCCTTGCGACCTCGTAGTGCTCCTTGCCCAAGACTTCGGGCGACAATATCCTCGAGGTGGAGTCCAGAGGATCCACTGCCGGATAG
>JAUMWQ010000007.1 GCA_030529565.1 Filifactor alocis
AGTTCTGTTCCTTATAGGGAACTATTAGCTCTTTTTGTGCGGTATTTCCCTAATGTATTTTCAGAACTTTGGGAATAATATCCGAAATACGATTTGACGGAATGGATAAATATGTTATAATGGAGACAATGTCATTTTGAAGAAGACATTTTGCAACAACTTGGTGTTACATAAGTATATGTATTATTTTTTAAGGAGGATATAGAAATGAAGTGTTTGGTAACGGAAAAGGTAAATGAAGAAGGCTTGAAGGTGCTAAGGGAGCATTGCGAGGTAAACGTATTCTTACAGAAGACCCGCGATGAGCTCAAGAGCGAGATCAAGGATTATGAGATCTTGATCGTAAGATCCGACACTCCGGTAGACAAGGAGCTTATCGACGCAGGCGAAAAACTCAAGGCGATCGGAATGGCGGGTATCGGCTTGAACCACATCGATGTGGAATATGCAAAGTCGAAGGGCATCGCCGTATTCAATGTTCCCGACGGAAGTTTCAACTCCGTATCCGAGTTGGCTCTCGCTATGATGTTGACAACGATGAGAAAGGTCGCTGCGGCAAACTATGCGGTCAAAAAAGGAAGTTGGAACAAGACGGGCTTTACCGGAAATCTGTTAACCAGAAAGACAGTGGGTATCTTGGCTCTTGGAAGGATAGGAAGACGTGTTGCGCAGCTTTGCCAAGGTTTTGACTGCAAGGTAATCGGTTATGATCCCTATTTGAAGCCTGAGGTGGCAGAAGAGATGGGCGTTGCTCTGATGAGTTTGGAAGAGGTGCTCAAGAATGCGGACGTACTTTCCATCCATATGCCTCTTACTCCCGAAACCAAGCATATGATCGGAGAAAAAGAGCTTGCGATGATGAAGGACGGAAGTTATCTGTTCAACTTGGGACGTGGAGGTATCGTGGATGAGGACGCTCTCTACAATGCGCTTACTTCCGGAAAATTGAGCGGAGCGGGTCTGGACGTATTGGAAGTTGAGCCTCCTTCTGCGGACAACAAACTCTTCGGCTTGGATAACTGCGTTATTACCTGCCATATCGGTGCGGGAACGATCGAAGCACAGGAGTATATCGCGAAGTCGCTTGCAAACCAAGTGATCGAATATTTGAATATCTAGGAATTAGCGACTGCTTATATGATGTAGAGATAAACGGGGGAGTCGCCTCTGATTTTCCTGCCTATAGGCTAATATCGCATAATTTAAAAAACGGCATAAGATCCATTTTGCATGCAGGACGAAAATGTTGAACACATTGACATGACAAACTTTTGTGTGCTATAAAATAGAAAAAATCGGAAGTTTGTCTTTGTGCGGTGTTTCCATAGCTAAGTATGCAAAGAGGGTTACAAAATTATTTTGTAACCCTCGCTTTATGTATACTATTCATCAATAGAAGTATGGATATATCTATTTTTCCACCACGAAAAACTATTTTCACAGATCGTTTATATCCACAATTCAAAAGAATAATAGTATAACACCGGGAATAAAAATTGTGAACGTAGTTGTTTTAGAAGAACCCTACACCTTCTTTAACAACGGATCGTATCTCTGAGAGACCTTCCCCGAATGTTCTTTGCGTCTTTTCGAAAAATATAGAAGGAAGTGCTTTCTGTCAGATTTTCGTTTCCTTCTTTTTCTTGGGTTTCGGAGGGGGAAGTTCGTCGAAGACGGTATCCAACAGGCCGGTCAGATACTCCCTGTTGTCGACATCGTCCACCAACAACATTTCTTTGCCTCCCTCGTAGGGAAGTTCATATTTTGCGTTGGAGAGATAGGCGATCGCGGACTTTACGGGTTTGATAAGAAGTCTGTCATCGTAGATCCCTCCGAAGATCCTGCCCCTGTAATAGAGGATATATTCACCCATCATCGCTCGGTAGCTGATGTCTTCAAGGTCGGAGAGTTGTTCCAAAATAAAATCCAAATATTCTTTGCTCGATGCCATAAAATCACCTCGGTTTTAAAATTCAAGGTTATGCTATTATCTATTTGAAATGGACAGGTCGAACGCTTTGAAGCATACTATCCTCCAAGTTGTTTTTCGGTAGGGATTATGTTTCCTGCCCGAGATTTCCATCGGAAAAATAGTATTATAAGTCGATCCAATATCTCTGTGTGATCGCTCCGTCTTCTATAACTTCATTTTCGAGGATCCCGCCGTTTTTTCGGATGGACTTCGCCGAGGCGATATTGTTTTTGTCGCAGGTGATCAATACGCGTTCGATCCCAAGTTTTTTGCACTCCTGTAAAGCCAGAGCCATCATGGCCGTCGCGTAACCCTTGCGCCTTTCGCTCGGGCGAACTCCGTTTCCGATATGCCCTCCGGTATACAGGAGATCTTCATTCAAGTAGTGTCTGATATTGACTGCTCCCACAAAGATGTTTCGGTCGACATCCAAGCAAAACAGTATTGTATCGGGAACACGTATGCCCGGTATTTCTTCTTTTGTTTCCAGTTCATTCATATAGCGGTCAAAGTTATGGAAATCTTCTCTGAAGATCGCGGAAGGAGAACGGTTGGTTTTGTTTTCTTCTATATCCTTCTTCCACTCTTCCAACATATCGAAGAGTTGGTCTTTGTATTCGCAGGAGAGCGGTACCAGTCTTATGTTCATTGCACGGTTCCTCCATCTTTCTATGTGTTTGTATTCACAGTATGTATTCCCGATTTTGCGACGTTCCAAACCCCAAGATAAGGCAGAAAAGGTGGAAAGTTTGAGGGATGATGAGGGGACAAAGGGATCAAAGAGAAGGCTTATATAAAGAAGGGGGAGAGGGAAGTATCTCATTATTCAAGAAGGAAGGATCTATCTGTTTAGCGAAATACTGCACAAAAGCAAACTTCCTACTGCCCTTCGATCCTATAAAATGCAAAAGTTTATCATACTATTTTTCAATAGAAGTATGGATATATCTATTTTTCGATGACCAAAAACTATGTTGTCTTCTATGGGTCAAAGATTGTTTATCCACTATTCAAAAGAATAGTAGTATCAGACCAATATTTTCAACGATTTCCTCCTTCGTATCGCATTGATCTTATTGCCGATTTTTCAAATTATGCGTCATTGCCTTGGAATGGGCAGGTTGAATACATTGTAGGATAGGATCATCCAAATTGTTTTTTGGCAATGAACGGCATTTTTGCACAATAGCGTTACAGGTTCCACAGGAGGACTAAAGTCGGTACAAGTCGTTCTTTCCGACAAGGTCTGTCGTTGTTCTTCCTTATTTGCCAAGAGGAGAAAAATAGTGCATAATAGAAGAAGGTGAAAACGGATCCTGTCGATGAGGGAGATTTTTCAGGAGCCTATACTATGATCTGCTTCGCCTGTTTATACAAACGGTGTATGTTCTATGGATTTCCAAACGAATGTTGGGGTTGGAGAGGGGTATTACAATAAGTGGAGTTTTAGTATGAGGTCTTGCTTTGTCGAAGGCGGTCCGGAGGTCATTTTGAAATAAGGATAGAGATAAAGGAGTTGGAACTATGTCTACACCACATAACAGTGCAGTTGCAGGACAGATCGCGGAGACGATATTGCTGCCGGGAGATCCCTTGAGAGCGAAGTATATTGCAGAGAATTTTCTCGAGGATGCCGAGCAGTTCAATGCGGTTCGCAATATGTTCGGTTACACGGGAACCTACAAGGGCAAACGGATTTCCGTCATGGGTACGGGAATGGGCTGTGCCTCGATCGGGATCTACAGCTATGAGCTGATCCACACCTACGGAGTGAAGAACTTGATCCGCATAGGTTCCTGCGGTTCGTACAGCAAGGATCTCAAACTGTTCGATATCATCCTTGCCATGGGTTCTTCGACGGACTCCAATTTTGCAAGCCAGTATCAGCTGAACGGAACGTTTTCGGCGACAGCGTCCTATGAGTTACTCGAGAAGGCGAAGAAGGTCGCGGATTCCAAGGACATTCCCGTTGTTGTGGGAGATGTGTTCAGTTCGGATATCTTCTACTCGGCAAGTCCCGATGAATGGAAGAAGTGGGAGAAGATGGGGGTCTTGGCGGTCGAGATGGAGAGCTATGCCCTCTACTGCAATGCCAAGTATGCGGGGGTCAACGCCCTTACCATCCTTACGGTATCGGATTCCTTCCACTTTGAGCAGAAGGCGACGCCTGAAGAAAGACAGAAGAGCTTTACCTCTATGATGGAGATCGCTTTGGAACTTGCCTAAGAGGGATCGACGGTGAGTATCCGGCTGGGATCGTAGAGTTCGAAAAGAAAAAAGTTTTTTAAGTAATGGATATCCGTATACGGTTCTTATTCGAGAGGTTTTGGTATTTTTTTGAAAAACCGAAAGAGGAGGTTGGATGTTTGGGGGATGTTTCTAAGGAAAGAAAAACTCAAATTTTTTACAATTTCTTTTTATAAGGCAAAAAATCTATCATAATTTCATTTTTGAATTTTTTTCATATATGGGTACGGAATTGAAAATAATAATGAAATAAACCTAAAAATATGATACAATAACAAGGTATCATATTTTTTATTATAAAGAAAAGGAAGTTAGGGATGAAGGAACAGATTATTAAGATCAATACGGACTACATCAAACTCGATCAGCTCTTGAAACTGTCCAACCTCGTATCTACCGGAGGGGAAGCGAAACTGAGGGTGATGAGCGAGGAGGTACGCGTCAACGGCGAGGTGGAGACCAGAAGGGGCCGAAAGCTTCGATCGGGGGATCGGGTCGAGTTGGATGGAGAGGTCGTAGTTGTAAAATAGGAGTAAGAGGATGTTACTTCGAGAGTTGAGACTGAAGGATTTCAGAAATTATGAGGAACTTACCCTCTCCTTTGAAAAGGGGGCCAATATTTTTTTCGGCTCGAACGGACAGGGTAAGACCAACTTGCTGGAGGCGATCTCGCTTTTGTCGGTGGGAAGGTCGTTTCGCACGACGAGGGATGCGGATATGATCGCCTTCGGGCGAGAAGATGCCAATGTCATCGCCGACACTTGTAGCGACAAGGGCGAGTACAGCATAGATATCAAGCTGGGCAAGAAGATAAAAAAGGCTGTAAAGATCAATTCCATACCGATCGACAAACTCCAAGAACTTTTCGGAGTGATCAATGTCGTGGTGTTTTCCCCTGATGATTTAAAACTGATCAAAGACGGACCCAAGGAGAGGAGGCTTTTTCTGGATCGAGAGATCTCTCAGATCAGGCCTCGTTATTATCGCGTGCTCTCCGATTATTACAAGGTTCTTCAACGCAGGAACCTTCTTCTCAAGGAAGAGGGTCCTTCGATGATGGTCGATATCTACACCGAACAGTTGGCACAGTTCGGCTACGAGGTGATGGATATGAGGAGGACATTTCTTGAGGAGATCTGCACGATCGCCAAGGACATCCACCGAACGATCTCTTCCGGCAAGGAGGAGCTCAACGTCGAGTATGAGGCGAATGTGTCAGCATCCACTTCCCAGGAGTACCTCGATGTCCTAAGGGATGCGAAGGAGCAGGATGTGCTCAAGGGCAATACGACAAGGGGTATTCACAGGGATGATATCGCCTTGAAGATAGGAGAGATGGACATTCGTCACTTCGGTTCTCAGGGGCAGAAGAGGAGTGCGGCGATTTCTCTGAAACTCTCGGAGATCGCGTTGATGCACCAGCTTTTTGACGAGTATCCCATCGTGCTTTTGGACGATATCTTCAGTGAACTCGATCCGTCGAGACAGAAGATGTTGCTCGAGTATGTCAAGGATACGCAGGTGTTTTTGACGACGGCGGAGCCCTTCGAATTCGAGGGAAGGGTCTTTCGTGTGGAAGAAGGAAGGATCGTGCACATGGAGCGAGGGTTGAAGGAAGACTCGATTGTTGAATAGGTTTACGTGTTCCGTAAACTCAAAAAAAGAGGATTTGCGCGTTTCCCAAAGTTTGTTTGGGATCGTCGTTTTGATATAGACTATGGTGAGGAGAAGGAAATTTTGCAGGTTTCGACAGGAACTTTCAAAAAGGTAGGAGCAAGGATAAAATCAGGAGGTTAGGATGACGAAGAAGGAACAGGCGATAACGGAATACGGAGCCGAGCAGATCCAAGTGCTGGAGGGCTTGGAGCCGGTCAGGAAGAGACCGGGGATGTATATCGGTTCCACCGGAACCAAGGGGTTGCACCACCTTGTGTATGAGGTGGTCGACAACGCGATCGACGAGGCCTTGGCAGGCTATTGCCAAAACATCTATGTGTCGATTGAAGAAGACGGTTCGATTAAGGTGATCGACGACGGAAGGGGGATCCCGGTCGAGATCCATCCCAAGACGGGCAAGTCTACGGTGGAAACGGTGCTGACGGTCCTGCACGCCGGAGGAAAGTTCGGCAAGGGAGGTTACAAGGTCTCCGGAGGTCTTCACGGCGTCGGGGTTTCGGTCGTAAACGCTCTTTCGACAGAGCTTAAGGCAACGGTCAAACGCGACGGGAAGATCTACCTTCAGGAGTTTAAAAGAGGGATCTCTCAGGGGAATCTCAGGGAGATCGGCGAGACGAACGAGACGGGTACGATGATCGAGTTTACTCCCGACCCTGAGATCTTTGACGAGGTGGAGTACAGGTATGAGACCTTAGAGTACAGACTTCGGGAGCTCGCCTTCCTCAACAAAGGGATCTCGATCGTGCTCGAGGACAAGAGAGAAGGACATGAGCAAAAGAATACCTTCTATTATCTTGGAGGTTTGCAGGAGTTTGTCGCCTTTTTGAATAAGAACAAGACGCCGATCCACGGTGATGTGATCTACTTGGAGAAGAAGATCGACGAGTATTCCGTGGAGATCGCCATGCAGTATACCGATGCCTATGTGGAGAATATCTATTCCTTTGCAAACAACATCAATACCGTGGAAGGCGGGATGCACCTGATCGGATTCAAGAGTGCCTTGACCAGGACCATCAACGACTATATCAAGAAGTCCAACCTGCTCAAGAACAAGGAGGAGTCTTTGATCGGCGAGGATGTCAGGGAAGGTCTGACCGCTATCGTATCGATCAAGCTGCCCGATCCGCAGTACGAGGGACAGACTAAGACGAAACTGGGCAATCCTCCCGTGCGTTCGGTTGTAGAGTCCTTCCTCAACGAGTACTTCGGGGCCTATCTGGAGGAGAACCCGCAGACGACGAGGATTATTCTCGATAAGGCTCTCAGGGCGAAGACTGCCCGCGAGGCGGCGAAGAAGGCGAGGGAGCTGACCAGACGCAAGAGCGTCCTCGAGTCGACCTCTCTTCCGGGCAAACTGGCGGACTGCAGTGAGAAGGACCCGGCTCTCTCCGAGATCTACCTCGTCGAGGGAGATTCGGCGGGAGGAAGTGCAAAACAGGGAAGGGAGCGAAAGACGCAGGCGATCCTTCCTCTTAGAGGTAAGATCCTCAATGTGGAGAAGTCGAGGCTGGATAAGATTTTATCTTCAGATGAGATCAAGAATATGATCACCGCCTTCGGCTGTTCGATCGGGGATGAGTTCGATGAAGAGAAGCTTCGTTATCACAAGATCGTCATCATGACCGATGCCGATGTCGACGGAGCTCATATCCGAACCCTTCTTCTGACGTTTATGTTCCGCTATATGAAGCCTTTGATCGAGAAGGGCTACGTCTACATTGCTCAACCTCCCCTCTACAAGATCTATAGGGGCAAGAAGGAGGTCTATGCGTACAGGGAGGAAGAACTGCAGGAGAAGCTTGCCGAGTTCGGCGACGGGATCAAACCCAAGATCCAGCGTTACAAAGGTCTTGGAGAGATGAATCCGGAGCAGTTGTGGGAGACGACGATGAACCCGGACACCAGGACCCTGCTCAAGGTTACGGTGGAGGACTTCTCGGGAGCGGACGATACCTTTTCGATGTTGATGGGAGATAAGGTGGAGCCGCGCAGGGAGTTTATCAACAAGAATGCGAAGTATGTTAAGAATTTGGATATATAGGAGGGACTTGAGTGGAAAACAAAGACAAGATCATAGATATTGACATCCGGAGAGAGATGGAAGACTCCTATATTGAATATGCGATGAGCGTTATCGTAGGAAGGGCACTTCCGGATGTGAGGGACGGACTGAAACCCGTGCACAGAAGGATCCTCTTCAGTATGGGTCAGAACGGACTGACGCCCGACAAGGCCTATCGTAAGTCCGCCACCGTCGTCGGAGATGTACTCGGTAAGTACCATCCGCACGGAGATGCAGCGGTCTACGAAACCATGGTCAAGATGGCTCAGGATTTCTCGATCCGCTACCCCTTGGTCGACGGTCACGGAAACTTCGGTTCGATCGACGGCGACAGTGCGGCGGCGATGCGTTACACGGAGTCGAAGATGGCAAAGCTTGCAATGGAGATGCTTCGGGATTTGGACAAGGAGACGGTCGATTTTATGCCGAACTACGACGAATCCTTGGAAGAGCCGGCGGTCCTTCCTGCAAGATATCCCAACCTTCTGGTCAACGGTTCCAACGGTATCGCAGTAGGTATGGCGACCTCGATCCCTCCTCACAATTTGGGGGAGGTCATCGACGGGGTCTGTGAGATCATCGACAATCCCGAGGCGGAGCTCAAGGACATCCTCAAACACATCAAGGGCCCGGATTTTCCGACCGGGGCCTATATCATGGGCAAGAACTCGATGTACGAGGCCTATCGCACCGGAAGGGGAAAGGTCATCCAGAGGGCGAAGACCAAGATCGAAGAGATGAGCAACGGCAAGAGTCGTATTATCGTTACGGAGATCCCCTATCAGATCAATAAGGCGAGGTTGGTCGAAAAGATCGCTGACCTGACCAAAAACAAGAAGATCGACGGGATCACGGATATCCGAGATGAAAGTAACCGCAAGGGCATCAGGATCGTGATCGAACTTAGAAGAGATGTCAACGCCGAGATCGTATTGAACCAGCTCTTCAAGTACTCCTCCTTGCAACAGGTGTTTTCGATCATTATGTTGGCCCTTGTCGACAATGAGCCGAGGATCCTGTCCTTGGAGCAGATCCTGCGTCTCTACCTCAAGCATCAGATCGACGTGATCACGAGGAGGACGGAGTTTGATCTGAACAAGGCGCTCAATCGGGTTCATCTGCTCGAAGGGCTGCTGATCGCCATCGACAACATCGACGAGGTCATCCGCGTGATTCGTTCGGCCTACAACGATGCAATGGAAAAACTGATGGAGAGGTTTGCGCTGTCGGAGGCTCAGGCGCGTGCCATCCTCGATATGCAGCTTAGAAGACTTCAAGGTTTGGAGAGGGAGAAACTTCTTGAGGAAAAGAAGGACTTGGAGGAGAAGATCGCCTACTACCGAAGGATCCTCTCCGATCCCGTCCTGCTTAACAGCATTATCAAGGAAGAATTGCTGGAGATCAAGGACAGGTATGCCGATAAGAGGAGGACGGACTTTATCGATGCCTATGAGGAGATCGATATCAAGGATATGATATCCGACGACGAAGTGACTATCACCCTCACTCACCTCGGCTATATCAAGCGTGTAGCGATCGATACCTACAAGACGCAGAAGAGGGGAGGCAAGGGGATCTCGTCCATGTCGACGAGGGACGAGGACTTTGTCGAAACCCTCCTTCTTACAACCAACCACAGCAAACTGGTCTTCTTTACCGACAGGGGAAGGATATATAGGCTCAATGCCTATGAGATCCCCGAGTCCTCGAGGACGGCGAAGGGGACCAACATCGTCAACCTTCTTCCTCTGGATGAGGGAGAGAAGATCACAAGTGCCCTCTCCTTCAAGGAAGGTCAGGACTCCTCTCACTATGTCTTGATGTGTACCAAGTTGGGCATTATCAAGAAGACCCGTTTGGATCAGTTTCAAAAGAGCGACAGAAACGGCTTGATCGCGATCTCCCTCGACGAGGGCGACAGCTTGATCGGAGTCGCTTTGACCGACGGCGAACAGAACATCCTCTGTGTAGCGCGTCAGGGCAAGGCCATCCTCTTCGACGAGAAGGAGGTCAGAGACATGGGACGTACCGCCCGCGGAGTTCGGGCGATGAGGATCGACCTGGGCGATGAGATTGTGTCCATGCTTGTGACCGAGGCCGACAAGGATCTTCTGATCATCTCGGAGAGGGGTTACGGCAAGAGGACCCCGATCGGTGAATACAATGTTCAGAGCAGGGGCGGAAAGGGCTCCAAGACCTATAAGATCACGGCGAAGACGGGAGACATCATAGGGGCGAAGATCATAGCGGACGAGGATGAAATTATGGTCATCAATACCGACGGCACCCTGATCCGTATGTCGGCGAAGGATATCTCCGTACTCGGCAGGGTAACCAGCGGAGTGCGGCTGATGAAGACCTCGGAAGATAAGGATGTGGCATCCTTTGCCAAGATCGAAGCGAGTGAGGAAGAGGAAGAATAGAAAGAACGGAAGATGTCTTCTCATCGCTCGGGACGGGATGAGGGCGAGTAAGAATAAAAAAACAGGGTATACAGTTAAGAAGATACCGCATACTTCAAAAGGCACAGTAACACCGATCGTGTACGAAATTAAAGGCGATATCGAAGGATTCGAAAAAGCGGAACGAGATCGGTTTCGTAGGAAAAATAAGGTGCTTGGAAGTAAGTATCTTACAAGATGTCTGTATTTTGTAAAACGATGGAAAACACGGTCCCTTAGGAAGATACCGGATTGAAGATCGGAATAGAGATCGTTTTGAGCGAGGGAGGTTTAATATGAAGATCACATTACAACAATGTATTTTTTTGATATCGAATTTGACGAAAAAACAGGCGCAGCTGACTTCTCTTCTTACCGGTCAATACGTTGTTCCTCTTGCAGTCAACGGCAAGGATACGGTGGATAAGGCCAAGGAAGAGCAGATGAGGAAGGACCTCAAGGAGATCGATGTGCTCACCGAGGACATCGTAAGGCTGAAAAATGCGCTCAGTCTTGCCAACAACGAGAATAAGATCGAGGGTAGAACCATCTATGAGGTACTTGAAGAGGTGCGTATCAAACGCTCCGTGCTCTATCAGGTCCAATACTCCTTAGATAGAGAATACAGTAAGGTCGAAACGGGAGTCGGTGTCGTTCGCTACGGTGTACTCAATGAGGAACTGATGCGTGAAAAAAGAGACGCCTTGGAAAAAGAGGTCAACTCTCTCTCCGAGAAGGTGGATACGGCAAATGCCTCTATCCTGATCGAGGTCGAACTTCTCGGCACTTATTAGAAAGAACCTTACAATGATTATCGTTTTGAAAAAATAGAATATTTTCGGTAGTCGGATCCTTCTTAATGCTGCCACTGCATTTTGAGCAGAAGAACGGGAACGTATTTCGATTGGTTATCTCTTACGATTTTTATTTACGAACGGAACAAGGAGATTACTTTTAGAAGTAAATGTAAGAGAGGATCCGGCGACGGGCCACCGTGCCAAAAACGTTTGGGGGATGAGTTTTGCCTTTTGCATCCCCTTACATATAAAAAGATGGATAAAGACCCTTATAGCATTGTCCGTACTATGGGAGTGTTCAAGATACAACACTTATAAAATTGGGTGCCTTGAATGATTACGAAGTTGATACCGATATTTTGTATAATCGGTACTGCAACGAATATCTGTGATTTTATGCTTGTAGAGAAGAATATTTTTGATACGGGAAGGTTGTCATCTGAATTGATATATTTTTAACAAAAACAAAAAATCTTTTTCTTAGGAAATCATCCCGGTATTCACCGTTTTGTCGCTATCACGCGACTGTATTCTGTCGGGGTCGAAGAAGAGGTATAAAAACAAGTCTATACGAAGGATGAGATTTTCAAAAATATTGATATGACAAGCTTTGTATTTTATACTACTATTCTTTTGAATAGTGGATATAAACAATTGTATTTGTCAAGCGAAAAATGGTCCAGGGATCTCATCGAAAAATAGATATATCCATACTTCTATTGAAAATTAGTATTATGAGCTCGGGAGTTTGAAAGTTTGGAAAATTGTCTATGCAAGGTGCTTGCCTAGAGGATCAAAGTAAGTTTCGTAGATAAAACCGACAGGATAGCAGTTCTATTGGACAAAGGGATCATACTGTGATCCGATCGAAATTTCGCTTGCAGAAAAACGTCGGAATCTCTCGAAACTTATGACGCCTTGCAGAATAAAGTTCTATAGAGCGATAATTTCAACGGGGAATCATATAAATTTTGGTTAAATATTAAAAGTGGGGGGTAGAAAATAAAATAATATATTTTAGTTCACTTGAAAGCGAAGAAGGGGAAGGAGTTCAGTATGTTTGGAAGAAGAAGAGAAACGAGTCCGCTGGCTTTGATAGGTGCGGCGATTATTGGAATGAGTGCAGGAGTTTTGCTTGGAGTGGTCATAGCTCCAAAAAAAGGTAAGGATCTAAGAGATGAGCTTTATGATAGAACCTTGGATATGGTGGGAAGTGCCAAGGAACTTGGAAATTCCGTAAAGGAGAAGATCCGTTCCAAGGAAGATGACATCTTCTATTACGATGATGAAGACAAGTTAGTTTTCCAAAAGGACTTTACCAAGAACCTCACAGGAGATCTTGATGAGGCTCTGCACCAAATGGAAGAAGAAGGAAAGAAGTTCTTCAAGAAAAAAATCAAGTAGATCGGATCTGCGATCATAAAATATGATAAAAGGCATTGTTATACTCTTTGACGGGGACATTGATATCAAGGGATCGATCACCTTTATCTGATGGATCGAGTTTGATTATCTATATTTTCTACAATAACCGTTAATGAGTGATGGAAGGTATAAAACAAATTGAGAATAGGGGAGAGAAATGAATTTATTTGATAAGTTAGGCAAAAAAGCACAGGAAGTTTCCAAAAACTTACCGGAAGATGCCGTAAAGAAGGCAGAGGAGTTTTTCGAAGAGACGAAGAAGAAGTCCGAAGAAGCGACAAAGAAGGCGGAAGAGATGTTGACCGATGTTCGCAAAAAGGCGGAGGAAGCTGTAAAAAAGGCGGAAACGGTGGCTGAAGATATGAAGGCGAATGCACAGGAAGCAGTGAAGGAAGCCGAGAAGAAGCTGGCGGAAGCAAAGGAAAAACTTAAGGAAGTAGCTGAGGACGTCAAAGAAAAGGCGGAAGATGTCGCGGGAGACATCAAGGATAAGGCAAAGGATGTTGCCGAGGAAGCTGAGAAAAAGGCAGAAGATGTTGTCGATAAAACGGAAGATGCCGTAGAGAAGGCAAAAGAGAATATCGAGTCGAAGGTCGAATGATTGTCCGGGAAAGTCCCATCGTAATACTGTAATGCGGTTGAAGATATCAAAGATATTCAAGAGAATAGTGATCCTAAAGGAAGATTTGAAAAGGAGAGAGCGATGAGTATAGTTGATAAGTTTAAGAATGTAGCCGGAAAGGCAAATGAAGCGGCCGAAAAAGCGAAGGATATGGCTGAGGATGCGAAGGGCAAACTCAAGGATGTATCTGAAAGAGCCGGAGAAGCGGCTGATAAAGCGAAGGATATGGCTGAGGATGCAAAGGCTAGGCTTAAAGACGTAGCCGGAAAAGCAGAAGAAACTGCGGATAAAGCAAAGACGATGGCGGAACAGGTTGCTGAAAAGGCAAAGGATACTTTTAAATAGGCTCTATAAGACGTAACTGTGCTTTTGTGATTGCTCTCTCCCTATCGGTGGATAAGGGAGAGAGTGATTTGTTTGTGTATTTCGGAAAGGATGAGCAGATCAGGCGGGAGGAGTTAATATGTGGGAGATAGGCGTTTTGTTGATCGGAATAGGTGTACTTATTGTCTGTATCTTTTTGGCGACGACCATAAAAGATCTGGGACTTACGTTGAAAAAAGTAAATCAAATGCTCGATGAGAACGAACGAAGCATCCATGATATTATGAATAATGCGGCAAATATTACAGGTTCGGTAGATGACGTTGTCTCCACTTCTCAGAAGGCTGTTAAAGCACTGACGACATTCGGAGCTATAAAAAGCATTACCGGAGGAAGAAAGAGACGTTGATAATAATTTAAGGAGGAAGAATATGGCGATCAAAGTAGAAGGGCGTTTCAATGAAGAAAGAAATCAAACGGAAGTAGAACTGCAAGGAGAGATCGACATCTACGGTTCTTCTATTTTTAAGGAAAAGGTTCATGAATTGACTCGGGAATATCCGGACAAAGAGATGGTATTTGATATGAAGGAACTCGACTATATCGATTCTACAGGTTTGGGAGTGTTGATCGGAGCTTTGAAGATCTTAAAGGTAAATTCAAAGGGTATTACTTTGAAGAATTTGAAACCGAATGTATATAAGGTATTTAAGATCACAAATCTATCTCAGATCTTTACGATCATAGATGAAAAATAGCTATCGAAACAAAAAGGGAAAAGAGTACAAACAAATGGAGGGATTGTTTTGGAAATAAGGAAGAGTGTGAAGAGTGGGATTATTAAGATGGAGTTGCCTACAAACCCGGAGTATGTAGCTGTTGCCAGATTAACTGTTTCCGCTATTTCGAATATGATAGGCTTCAATATCGAGGATATCGAAGACATTAAAATTGCTTTGTCGGAGGCTTGTTCGAACGCGATCAGGCACTCTCAAAGAGATCTGTTTCAGTTGAATTTTGAGATCGACACGGATAAGTTGGGTATCGAAGTGACGGATGACGGAGTGGGTTGTGTCGTTGAACACTTGAAGGAACCGGATCTTGATAATCCCAAAGAAGGAGGATTGGGGCTTTTTATTATCAAGAGTTTGATGGACGATGTTTGCATTGAAAGCAATTTGGACAAGGGAACCAGAATTTGTATGACGAAATTTTTGGAGGAAGGGAAGTAAATGCAAAAGGAAAGCGGAAAAGGTAAGCAGAAGTACAAAGATATGGTTACTGAAAATCCTAAGTTCCTTAACAAATCGGAAAAAGAACTTTTTCTTTTGTTCGACAAAGACAAAAAAAATCTGGAATTAAGAAATGAATTGATCCAAAGAAACCTCTATATTGCAGAGATCCTTGCAAAAAAATACATCAATCGAGGAATTGAGTACGAAGATATCTATCAGGTGGCATCTTTGGGCTTGATTTTGGCCATTGAACGTTACGATGTCAATCGAGGCTTCGAGTTTTCGAGTTTTGCGACGCCGACCATTATCGGAGAGATCAAAAAATACTTCCGGGATAAGGGATGGTCCATCCGAGTTCCCAGAAAGATCCAGGAACTATCTAAGAAGGTCAACGAAGCTAAGGTACATTTGGAAAACACCAAAGGAACGGTGCCCGAGATCAAGGACATCGCTTCTTATTTGGGTGTCTCTGAAGAGGAGATCATCGAGGTTATGGAGGCTTCCCAAGTATACCGATTGAAGTCGTTGGATGTAACCTACGAAAATGGAGGAGAGGACAAGGAAGTATCTCTCTTGGATGTATTAGGAGAAGAAGACAAGAGTTTTCGTGAGATCGAAAATAGGGATTTTTTTGAGAGCATGCTCGCCAAACTTGACGATATGGAACGCACAATTATAACCGAGCGATTTTTTAATCAGAAGACGCAGATGAGTATCGCAAAGGAATTGGATATTTCTCAGATGACAGTATCTCGTATGGAGAAAAAGATTTTATCCAAGATAAAAAAGGAATATGAAAAAAGCATCAACTAAGAGGGAAAACCGTTTTGTTTTTTGCAAAGCAGGTTTTTCTTTTTGACGGGAAGACCGATGAAGAAAGGTGATTTTTCTAACTATGAGGTATTTCCCACTGATTTGACAGAAGTGTTGGACGCCAGCAGTATAAAATATCGATAGAAGCTAAATAGTGTTATTTTATCACGGAAATTTGAAAGGAAAACAATAGGCTGAGTTCGTGATTTGGTCGATATCAGCGCAATGTAAGATACAAGTACTTATGAGAGTCTCTTGTCTTCGAGAAGTGTTTTTGTGTGAAGGAGTGTTTCCTATTCGGAGAACACCGTCTTATCGGATAAGAG
The DNA here is from genome assembly GCA_030529565.1 of Filifactor alocis. Classification (GTDB taxonomy): domain Bacteria; phylum Bacillota; class Clostridia; order Peptostreptococcales; family Filifactoraceae; genus Filifactor; species Filifactor alocis_A. The sequence continues at coordinate 15,945 of JAUMWQ010000007.1, forward strand.
CATAGGAGGAGAGAACTATGGATATAGCAAGTTATATTGATCATACCCTGTTAAAGCCGGATGCAACGACAGAGCAGATCAGAGTTCTGTGTGAAGAGGCTAGGAAATACAGGTTCGCATCGGTCTGTACCAATTCCGTGTTCACGGCCTTTGTGGCGGAGCAGCTTAGAGGAAGCGGGGTCAAGACTTGTGCGGTCGTGGGATTTCCCTTGGGAGCAATGGCAACGAAGGCAAAGGCTTTGGAGACAAAGGTAGCGGTAGAAGATGGAGCCGAGGAGATCGATATGGTACTTGCCGTCGGGCTGTTGAAACAGAGAGAGGATGAGAAGGTACGAAGTGACATCGAAGCGGTCGTCAAGGAGGCGCATCCCAAGGCGAGCGTAAAGGTCATTATTGAAGCTTGTCTTTTAACGGACGAAGAGAAGGAGAGGGCATGTCGTCTTTCCTTGGAAGCGGGAGCGGACTATGTCAAGACTTCGACCGGCTTTTCTACGGGAGGAGCGAGCCTTGAAGATGTGAGGTTGATGAAAAAAACCGTAGGAGAGAAGATGAAGGTAAAGGCGAGCGGAGGTATTCGAACCTTGAGATCCGCCTTGGACTTTATTGAAGCGGGAGCGGATAGGATCGGGACGAGCAACGGAGTTCAAATCGTCGAAGAGGCGAAGTGATACCGAGGTGGAATTGTCCTTGATACTATTCTCCGTTTGAAATGCCGGGTATACAGAATATATCATTACCAAAAAAGTTTGAATGATTATATGTTTCAAACCGTTCAATCTGTCAATAGATAATAATATGATGATGGGATCGAAATATAACTCTTGTAGCGATAGCATAGGAAGGTTTGAAATTGATACTGTTATATTATTGTCGATATCAAAGAGTGGCATTGAGGAGGAAATAAAACTGGTTTTTTGTACTTGAAGAACCGATATGACCACATCTCCATCGGAATAGTATTACGATCACTTGGGTTGTTTTTGTTGATCGTATATCCCATTGTCTTGACATTCAATCAAAGAAGGGTGTATAAACCTACAAAAAAAGCTATCCTTATAATGGGATAGCTTTTTTGTATATAGAAGTATTTATCGTGTTGTTAGTTCTAAAGGGACAGAGGATCATTGGGTGCGGGAGATCTCTCTTCCGACCACAAGAAGTCTGGCATCGGAGGTTTCGTAAGTGCAGGTACAAAGGGTGATGAGTTTATCGTCGGGATAGATCCTCGCTTTCTTCCACAGGATACCCTTTCCAAAGCTGTTTACATAGCTGACGGCATCCATTTCATCGCCCCATGTCCTATGATTGATAAAGAAGAACACATCTTCTTCATTGGTCAGATCTAAGGTTACTACCGCAACCGGCTCATACTCACGGATCGAAGATTCGTATTCCACATGGATGTTGTTATCGCCCAAGAAAAAGTTCTCTTCCCGAAAGTTTCGAAGGGTGGTAAACATATTCTTTGCCTTCATTGTATGACCATAAAAAATAATGTTGTCGTCTTCGACTGTATTGTCCATATCCATAAAGATGGCCCCGTTGATATCTTTGTTTTTGTGAGCGTTGTGAGTCAGATAAAACTCGTTGTCGGCACTGTATACTACAGGGTAGTCGATGTTGGTATTATCTACCTTCAGCCAGGCGGACACATCTCTGTTAACCGTGGACTGCAAAGTGGCGATCAGGTCGGATCGATAGGTGTTCTGAACTTCTTCTTCAGGAGGAAGGCTCAGTTCTACCGGATCAGTCGGAGTATCGAGAGGTACTTCATACTGTTTTTCCAAGGATAGGTTTGGGGTAGGCATAAATATCTTGTAGACAGAAATCCCCGAAACAATTAAAATGGTAAGAAGGATGATCGCAAGTGACAGTTTTAAAATTCTCATTATCAGTCTCCATATACAGATTTTTACAAAAAATTCGCTTATTATTGTTTCTCCTTGTGTTTGGCTCTAAGATACAAGGGATACAAATAATATATATCACAGTCTTGGTTTTTTCAATCAAAATATTTGGGATGAAACCAAACTGAAATATTGAAAAGTATAGCATTGAGAACGCGATGCGCCTAATCGGCGTTTCCGTGTTTCAAGTCTTCCTCTTCCTGATGATTGGCAGAGGAAGAAAGAGGTCGCTTTTCGCTAGTTCTGTTTATTGCAAGGAGGGGTGCTTCGTTTGGATATTGCGTTTTTTGAGTGGGCGGGGACGCTTCACAGCCAATGGTTGACTCCGTGGATGATCGCGTTGTCGACGATGAACAACAAGGGGATCGTGTGGATCATCTTATGTCTGTTGCTTTTGATCCCGAAGAGGACTCGCAGACTCGCCGTAGTTTTAGGAACAGGTCTTATCGTGGTTACGATTTTGGGAGAGGGATTGATCAAACACCTGGTGATGAGACCGCGACCTTTTATCACCTTCAACCGGGAGATCTTTATTAAACCTCCGCGGGGTTACTCCTTCCCTTCGGGTCATACAGCTTCCTCGATGACGGTGTTGGGGATTTTTTATTTTCGTATGAAGAAGTATCTGCTTCCTATAGCCTTGCTTGCTGTGGGGATCTCGTTTTCAAGGCTGTATCTTCAGGTTCACTATTTGACGGATGTTCTGGCGGGGACGCTCCTCGGTTTTGTTGTCGCTTACGGTGTCGATGCTTACTTCAAAAAAGCGTGGAAGGAGTAGGCTCTCGTTTTGCCCTCGATGGAGAGTGTTTGTGTTTATATCTGTTGCTTCGGTAATAAGATTTGTTAAGAAGATCTTGCTTTTTGCAATGTGATATTATTATCCCTTTGAATCATTGACTTTCGTTCTGTGGGTGATAACATGGATTTTTATGCTTACAGGTGTAGATATGACTGTGTTTCTATTGTGAAATAGCATGCAACGGTCTATGCGAAAACAAGGCTGCAAGATAAGGATGTTTTTTGTTTAAAAATAGTGTATAGTAATAGAATATGAATGGAAAGGAGAGCGCGCGTATGAAGTATAGAGACTATATGGATAAGGAGCGAAACACGGGGGAATACATCGACAATGTGATCCACAAGTTGGAGCAGAAGGACAAGAAGTATGTTCCGGTCATTGAATCCAAGCTCAAGAAACGTATTGTGGAGATCCCCAAGGCGGTGTATGAGGCAAGTGGAATCAAGGTGTTCGGAAAGAGGATCAAGTCTTTGATCTTCAGTTCCGACTTAGCCATCATCAAGAACAACAACGCTGACGGGGTTATTGCGGTATATCCTTTCACACCTCAGTTGGCAATCAGTCATGCGATCATTTCGGTATCGACCACTCCGGTCTTCTGCGGTGTGGGCGGAGGTGTTACTTCGGGACAGAGATCTTTGGATATTGCAATGAGTTGTGAGCTCAACGGGGCCTACGGTGTCGTGTTGAACTCTCCGGCTACGAACTCGCTTCTGATGGAGATGAGAAAAAGGCTCGATATTCCCATCGTGGTAACCATCGTTTCGGAGAAGGAGGATTTTGAAAAGAGGATCAAGTCGGGAGCTGCGATCTTCAATGTTTCCGGAGGTTCCAAGACGGCGTCGATCGTTCGTAAGATCAGGGAGAATCATCCTTATTTTCCGATCATAGCGACCGGAGGAAATACGGATGAGAGCATCCGAGAGACGATACGGGCAGGAGCCAACGTCATTTCCTACACTCCGCCGACCAGTGCGGAGATCTTTGCCGGGATCATGAAGAGTTATCGAGAAAATATGGAGAAGGAAGACAGGTAGGATAAAAGATGACATATCAAGCACAGAGACAGGAAGTGATCCTATTCGGAAACCGACTGTTGCAGGAAGGGTTCACTAAAGGGACGGGAGGAAATTTGAGTATCTTCGATAGACAGAATCGAAAGATGCTGATCACACCGAGCGGTCTTGCCTATCAGGACATTATGGAGGAGGATATCGTAGTCATGGATATTGACGGCAGGGTAGTGGAAGGCAGCAGGATCCCTTCGAGCGAATGGGAGATGCACCTTATGGTCTATCGTCACAGGGAGGACATTGATGCTCTGATCCATGCACATACGACCTATTGTACGGCAGTAGCCTGCTTGAGGAAGGATCTTCCCGCCGTTCATTATATGATAGCGGTCGCAGGGGAAAATGTCCGTTGTGCCGATTATGCGACCTTCGGTACAAGAGAACTGGCACAAAACGCTCTGGTAGCAATGCAGGACAGGAGGGCGGTCCTCCTTGCCAACCATGGGGTACTTGCTGGAGGAGTCAACCTCAAGGATGCCTTCAATGTGTTGGAAGAAGTAGAGTATACTGCTCAGCTGTATTATTTGACTTCCTCCATGGGCGATCCTGTGATCTTGGATGACTCCGAGATGGAGGTTATGAAGGAAAAGTTCAAAACTTACGGACAACAGAGATAGGACGATATCGCATAGACAAAAGGGCGGTCGGGTGTAATGGCACATTGAAATCCATAGTAACTCTATCTTAGATATAAATTCCTTTGATTTATATCTAAGTCAGGAAATAAAGTTAAGGAAACACCGCATAAAAGCAAGGTTATGATTTTCCCTGTTTTTATAAAATAAGAAGATCTGTCATATCAAGATTTTCAAGAATTTCATCCTTCGTATAAAATCAGTTTTATGCTGATTTTTCGAATGATGCGGTATCTCCTTAAGTATCAATGTGTCAATATGCTGGCAAAACGCCGCGTAAAGACGCAAACTATTCTTTTTATCGTTTTACAAAATACAGGGAGATTGTGAAACAAGAGCCTTAATATGTTCGTTTCGCACTTTGTGAAATGAGCGAAAGAGTGTGTCTATGCGATATTTTGATAAGATAAAACATCAAGGAGGTAAATGATGATTGTTACAACAACACCGAGTATAGAAGGAAGAGAAATCGATCAATACAAGGGTATTGTCTTTGGAGAAGTGATCTCGGGAGTGAATTTTTTTAAGGATATCGGAGCGGGGCTTCGAAACGTGTTCGGAGGAAGGTCCAAGGGTTATGAGGAAGAGCTGATCAAGGCGCGCGAAGAGGCGATGCAGGAGATGGCGACAAGGGCGAAGAAGCTCGGAGCGGAGGCTGTTGTCGGTGTGGATGTCGACTATGAGGTCTTGGGTCAAGGCGGAGATATGTTGATGGTCACCGTTTCGGGAACAGCCGTCACCTTGAAGTAAGAGGAAGACAGATGACGAGATATACGGATGAAAGAGAGTTTATGAAGTCTTCTTTTCACAAGCAGGCGGGAGAGTCCGACTACAAGAAGGGGATGAAGGATCCCGGTTTTTGCAAGGAGGAAGAAACAGGTCGCAGGGTCGTGCTCGGAGAAATCTATACGGGAGATAAGCAGGAGCGTTCCTTTGTCGACATTGTGCTGGGGAGGCGAAGTCACCGCCTCTTTGAACAGGAGACCTTGAAGAAGAACGATCTGTCCTATCTCCTGACATTGACACAGAGGATCCAGAAGGTCCATCCCTCCGGACGAATGTGTTATTCGCCTTCGGCATGTTCGGGGGGAAGACATACCTACGAGACCTATTTGATCGTACAGGATGTTGAAGATTTGCAGCAGGGGGTGTATCGCTATGACTCCATGAGTCATGAACTTGTCCTCTTGGAGGAGAGAAGCGACACCAAGGAAAGGCTCAAGGAAGCGACCTTGAAGTATTCCTTCGTCGCCAATGCACCGGTCGTCTTTGTGTGGGCCTGCCTTCCTTATCGGGGAGAGTGGATGTACGCGGAGAGGTCGCACAAGCCCATGCTGTTGGATGCGGGTCATATCTGCCAGGCTCTATATCTTGCAGCTGAGTCGATCGGCTTGGGTTGTTGCGCGGTGGCGGCCTACCACCAGGAGAGGATGGATGAACTGATCGGTGTCGACGGAGAAGAAGAGTTCAGCGTCTATATCTGCCCGGTCGGAAGGCCAAAGCCTTCTTCCAAGTAAGGAGGGATTTTTGTACCGCCATTGTCTATTTAAATGGTGGATACCAATGCCTTGTACCTTGTATTTGTAGAGGCGGAGCGTTGAATACTGTTATCCGTTTGAACCTTTGCTATCAATGCTCTTCACTCTTATGGACGACAGCATAAATGTTTATGCTTGCAGGCGTGGATATAACTGCACTTCTTCGGAGAACGGTATAGAACATCCATAATAAAGCAGTATTGACTTCTACAGGAGTTTATACTGTTTTGTTTTCATAGGGGAGAAGTTCGTGGAGGGTGATATTACAGGTGTGAGGCGATATCAAAAACCTTCCTTTGTTTTCCTATAGAAAAGGATTGAAAAAATTGCAAAAAAGGATTAGGATATTGAAATAGTATCCGCAAAAAACAGAATAAAAGGAGTATTGTCATATGAGAATGTCAAAACTGTATATGCCGACTCTGAGGGAGGTCCCCTCGGATGCGGAGATCATAAGTCATAAACTTCTGCTCAGGGCAGGACTGATCCGAAAATTGGTTTCGGGAGTGTATTCCTATCTGCCCCTGGGAAAGAGAGTCCTTACCAAGATCGAAAAGGTCGTTCGTGAGGAGATGGATGCGATCGGAAGCCAAGAGGTCTTGATGTCGGCGATCCAACCTTCGGAGGTATGGAAGGAGTCCGGGCGTTGGAGTGCCTACGGACCGGAGATGTTCCGTCTTCATGACAGACACGAGAGGGAGTTTTGTCTGGGACCCACCCACGAAGAGATTTTTACAACGACGGTTCGAGATGAGGTAAACTCGTATAAACAGCTTCCTCTGAGCCTGTATCAGATCCAGACGAAGTACAGGGACGAGAAGAGGCCTCGATTTGGCGTGATCCGTTCGCGTGAGTTCATTATGAAGGATGCCTACACCTTTGATAGAGATCCCGAGGCGATGAAGGAGGCTTACTTTGAGATGTGGAAGGCTTACGAAAAGACCTTTGACCGTCTCAAAGTGAGATATAAGGTCGTGGAAGGAGATTCGGGTGCGATGGGAGGTTCGGATTCGCATGAGTTTACCGCGATGGCGGAGTCGGGCGAGAGCAATATCATCTACTGTAATGACTGCGACTATGCGGCAACGGATGAAAAAGCGAGTACGGTGCTTGTAATGAGGCCTCAGGATGAGCAACTCAAGGAGATGGAGAAGGTATCGACTCCCAATATAGGAACGATCGAGGACTTGGAGAGGTTTTTCTCCGCAACGGCGGAGTCTTTTGCCAAAACTCTTCTTCTCACTGTAAACGGAGAAACCGTCGCCGTGATGATTCCGGGGCATCGAGAACTGAACTTGATCAAGCTTTTGAAGATATTAGGTGCGGCGGAGCACGAGATCGAGATGGCGGATGCGCAGACGGTTCGCGAGGTAACCGGAGCTAACGTAGGTTTTGCGGGACCGATCGGACTCAAAAGGGATATCAAACTCTATGTGGATCAGAGGGTGACCGAGATGAAAAACTTCGTGGTCGGAGCCAACGAAACGGACTTCCACTACAAGAATGTCAACTACGGCAGAGATTTCGAAGGCATCGTAGTCGAAGACTTGGTTCTGGCACAGGAGGGAGACCTTTGTCCCAAGTGTAGTGCATCGCTACACACAGATAGGGGGATCGAGGTCGGAAACATCTTCCAACTCGGAACGAAGTACAGCGATGCATTGGGCTTGACTTATCTTGACAAGGACGGAAAGAGCCAAAAGGTATGGATGGGTTCCCATGGGATCGGAGTATCCAGAACGATGGCGGCGATCATCGAGCAAAACTACGATGAAAAGGGAATTATCTGGCCCTTGGTCGTAGCACCCTACCACATTATTATTACGGTCGTCAATTCCAAACAGGAGGTACAGTCGGAGCTTGGAGAAAAGCTGTATCGTGAGCTCAGTGCAAAGGGATATGAGGTGCTCTTGGACGATCGCGATGAAAGAGCGGGAGTGAAGTTCAACGATGCGGAGTTGATCGGTATCCCGATCCGTATCAACGTCGGACGTCGAGCGGGAGAAGAGATCGTGGAGTTTGCTCTTCGCAGAGAAGAGCAAAAGCAGGAGATCTCGATCAGCGAGATCGAAGAGAAGATCAAGGCGGAGTTTAAGGCTCAGGGTCTGTAAATAAAGAAAGAGATATGTTTTTCCCAAACGAAGGATATCAAGGAAAGTACTGCACAAAGGCAAATGATTGATTGTTTGCTTGAGATTATAGAATACGAAAGATCTTCAAACCAAAACTTTCAAGATTTTTATCATTCGTATCATGTTGATTTTATACCAATTTTTTCAAATTGTGCGGTAGTACCTGAAATAAGAGGCTGTTGCTATGGGATCAAGTGTCCGTAGCAACAGCTTTTTTATTTGAAAAAAGCGGAGGATAGGATGATTGTATACGAACGATGATATTTTATGATCGAATCGGGATGACGGTTGTACGTTATAAAAGCAGGTGGGATATCAAGTAGCCAAGCGATCGATTAGGAAATTGTATGGTACTATTCTTCGGTAGAAATGTAGTTATATCTATTTTGCGACCACGAAGTTGTTTTATCTTCTATGGGTCACAGATCGTTTATATCCACAACTTAAAAGAATAATTAGGATTATACTATTCTCCCCTTGAAATGCCCGGTATATAGAATATACAATTGTTGGAAACAATTTGGATGATCCTATCCTCCAAAACATACAGTCTGTCGATTTTACAAGACAAGGAAGTGTGGCACAAAGGAAAACTCTTGCTCTTTTCTTGGTTTGATAAAACAGCAAAGTTTGTAATATCAATATCTTTAATAAATCCATCCCTCGTATAACATCCCTGCTATGCTGGTTTTTCGAATTATACGGTAGTACGATAATAATAGGAGTTTGTTTCCGGCGACGGAGATCTGCAATAGGAAGCAGTGTTGCCAAAAGAGAGGGGATATTATGGAACACATTACAGAAGATTTTGCAACTTTCGTTGAGTATTGGAGAGATAAGTGATACACTGTTCTTAGGTATGAAAGAGAATAAATAAATGTTTGAAAGGAAGGGAGAAGAAGATGGCTTTTGAAGAGAAGTTGTTGCTCGGTACGGTGGTTGCAAAAGCAAAGACGGAAGAATTGAGCATTCGAACGGAAGAATTAAAGCGAAGAGGGGTTATTCCCAAGCTCTGTATTATGAGAGTTGGAGAACGTCCGGATGACATTTCGTACGAACGCGGTGCCGTCAAGAGGATGCAGAGCATAGGGATTGAAGCGCAGGTACAGGTATTTGAACAGTCGATCACACAAGAGGAGTTTCTGCGTGCTCTTGCGAAGAACAACGAAGATAAGAGCATCCATGGGATTCTGATCTTTATGCCCCTACCCAAGCAACTGGATGTCGATGAAATCAAGGCTACCATCCTTCCAAGCAAGGATGTGGACTGCATTTCTCCGGCAAATGTGGCGAAACTGCTCACGGGAGAAGAAGGTCTTGTTCCTTGCACGCCGATGGCGGTGATCGAGCTGATGAAGTACCACGATATTGCAATGCAAGGCAAGCATGTGGTCGTGATCGGACGTTCCATGGTAGTGGGAAAACCTCTTTCTATGCTGTTGCTCCGTGAAAATGCGACTGTGACCGTCTGCCACAGCAAGACGGAAGAACTGGACAAGCTCTGCAGAGAGGCAGACATCGTAGTATGCGCCTTGGGCAAGTCCAAGTTTCTGACATCAAAGTATGTGAATGAGAAGAGTGTCGTTATCGATGTAGGAATCCACGTTGATGAAGAGGGCAATATGAACGGGGATGTAAACTTTGATGACGTTGCACCTGTCGTAGCAAAAATAACTCCTGTGCCACGAGGAGTAGGCTCGATCACGACTGTAGTGCTGGCAAAACAAGTACTGGAGAATGCTGCAAAGGCGTAGAGCTAAACGGTGAGGCAGTAGGTCGGAAGAGATTTTTTCTTAATTGTGATGCTTGCGTTGTATCATAGCAGAAGGACAGGCGTGAAAGACAAGAATGATTGGATGTCATCTACTGTCGATGTATGAAAAACAGTTTTTCAGGAAATACGAGTTTCGCGGATGGATGATCTATCTCCTTTTCAGCAAAATCAAAACGATTTAAAACAGCTTTACCTTGCTATAAAAGTTTTTTAAGGAGGAAGATATGAGAGAGATGAGAAGAAAAGATCGGAAGATGAGCGAGGAGTTTGCTCTTTCCGTTCTGAAAAAGTGCGAATACAGCACCCTAGCGATGGTAAACGAGGAGGGAAGACCCTATTGTATTCCGGTCTCTCCCGTCTTGGATGAGGAAAGGAAAGCGGTCTACTTCCACTGTGCGGGAGCGGGCTACAAGGTCGAATTACTCAAGGCTCATCCGGAGATATGTATGTCGGGAGTGGGTGAAACGCGTCTTGTTCCCGAGGAGAATACGACGGAGTTCGAATCTTTTGTTTTGGAGGGAAGGGCGGAATTTGTTGGAGAGGAAGAAGAAAAGATTCATGCCCTAAGGCTTATCATGGAAAAGTTCGCTCCTTCGAATATGCACAACTTTCAAGAAGCCTTGGATCGAAGTCTCAAGATCACTTCCATCGTCAAGATCCCGATCAAAAGCATCAGTGGGAAACGCAAGAAGTACGATGCGCAAGGAAAAGAGATGAAGTGGCAGAGGATGGAGTAAGGATGTATGAGGGTCAAAGGTAGCGGCTTTGGCCCTCGACCTCTATAAAACATAGAACAAGCGGTATTCCGGCAATGTTGATATTCGCACTGATTTCAACCGTATTGTAGACTCCCGCATTAGGTCGGAGATATATAAATGATATCGAATATCAATGTGCTAAGGCGATACCACATAGTTCAAAACATCGGTATAAAGGCACTTGTGTACAAAGGGTGAAATTCTTAAAAATGTTGATTTGACATGATCTATATAAACCGGAATGAAAATTAGAGATTTGCCTTTGTGCGGTGTTTCTTCGATACATGAGGATCTCGGCGATGGAATTTGTATCCTAGAGATTGTTCATGATGTTTTTTGAAGCTATATCCTCTGATATTTCAATGGGGAGGTGGAACTGATAATCTAAGATCACAAGAAAAAAAGAATTGAAAAAGGAAAACGAAAAAATCTATTGACAAAAAAAGGGGAAGGTGATATATTAATACTCACC
>JAUMWQ010000185.1 GCA_030529565.1 Filifactor alocis
TTTCAATAGAAGTATGGATATATCTATTTTTCGATGACGAAAAACTATGTTGTCTCCTATTGCTCACAGATTGTTTATATCCATTATTCAAAAGAATAGTAGTATTATATTTTGATATCCCGTAACAGGAGCGGTATTTATGCTCCCGCCCTATTGAAATGAGCTGATATTCGATTTGCAGATACATAAAAAAGTGTTGCAAAAAAACGATCATAACGCCTTCTTACAACACTTCTCGAATCTATTGCCTATTCTTCTGTTTTATCCTTAACTTCTTCTACCTTCTCTTCGACCTTGTCTTTAACTTCTTCTACCTTCTCTTCGACTTCTGCAACGACGTGATCCTTGGCCTCTTTGACTTCTGCCTCGGCTTCATCCATCTTTTCTTCGATATCGACGATGACTTCTTCGGCGTGTTTCTTTGCTTCCCTCGCTTCTCTGCTCAGATCGCGTTTGATCTCGTGAAACTTGCGAGAGATCTCCCCGCTATCGACCTTTTCTTTGAGGTTTTTGATCCCTTCCTCGGTCATTTCGTTGAGGTTGTATTCCTTCTCGTCATTGGTCTGAATGATGATATTGTACTTGCTCAAGGTAGCTATAGTAGCTGCGATCAGAGCGATATAAGGTTGCCACATCACGCCGATCACTCCCGCGTAGATGGGAATGTTCAATACTACCTTTTCTTCATTTCGAACTACGACTCTGGTGATGTTTCCTTTTTTCAACAAGTCCTTCAAGGTATCCATAACCACGTTCTTGGTTTCATTGATATTGGAAGAAAACTTCTCGGCAAAACCGGTCTGGCTGTTCTCCAAATAGATAATGGCATCAATGACATCTCCGTCACATTGGTTCAAAGCATTTCTCGCTTCTTCGTAAGTTACTCCCGTACGTTCCACCACTTGATCGATTTTTTCCAATGTTAACATACCTTACCCCTCCTAAAAATTTTATGGTTTTATATGTCTGATAAACTCTTCCGATTTTACGAAGATATCAGGCAAATGCACAATATAGTACTTCTCTATCAATTCAGCAAGCTCCGACAGCAAGATCGTAGAGATCCGCGCCTGTGAGACCTCCGACATTGAATTTTGTGACAGATAGTTGAAAAGTCGGTAGGTTGTGTTATCGTAGTTCTCGAGCATCACATCTTCTTGCGGATCATTACAACACCTGCTACAATACAGTCCCCCATCTTGCATATGAAAGTAAAAACGAAGTCCACCATCATTATTTATACCACAATTCATACACTTCAAAACTTCGGGTTTCAATCCCGAGTAGGTCAGTACCTTTATTTGATAAAAAAGCTTTGTCAAAACCAGTTTTTCACTCGTTTTGAGAAACTCCAAACACTCGATCAAACTTGTAAGAAGCCTATGGTTGGTCTGGTTCTCCACCGATACCTGCTCTGTCAGATCGACAAGATAGTAGGCGAGATAGGTTTTGTCCAAAGATGAGGTGATAGCATAGTAGTTGTCTTTCAGATCGAAGGATACCACATTCATCATCTTTCCCTTGGCCCTCAGTTGGAAGGTGCCATACGCAAAGACCTGCGAGCAGGCCATGGACGTATGATTGAGTTTTCTTACATTCCTCGCATACACACTGACCTTGCCCATCTTTCTGGTAAAGAGGGTCAAGATGGCATCCGAATCCTTATAGACTACGCTACGTAATACAATCCCTTCCGTTACGATATACATTCTTTGCCTTCTCCAATCTTCCACTTACATCTGTCACAGTTCATTCTTTAGTCTCTCGAGATATCCACAATCGATGACCGCTTCTCCTCACAGAAGAACGTTTTTTCTTTGTTCCGTATTTCCAAAAATCTGTTTTATACAGACCTTGAAATGTTGAGACCGTCTGTTTCATCTGAACTCTATACCGTATCTACAACGACAGCTCCCACCCTGCACTCGATCACGGTATACCTATGCTCCTCTCCGATACCAAACATCAATGTTTCATAACGTAGAGATGCTCGGCATAAACAGTTCAAACGGATTCCTTCTAAACAAACACCGAATAATTCAAAAAAACATCTGAAATCACCGCACATGAAGACTGAATTTCTTAAAGATGTTGATTTGACAAAACTTCACTTCTTGCGAATTCAAAGGAAAATCGAAATTTTACATTTGTGCAGTATTGCCCTAAATCTCCTTTTCATCAAAACCGAAGCTTCTGATATGATTTTGGTTATCTCTCCAATTCTTCTTTACCTTGATCCACAAAGACAGGTTGACCTGCTTTCCGAGAAGCTCCTCCAAATCTTTTCGAGCTGCCATCCCTATTCCCTTGAGTTTTCTTCCGTCCTTGCCTATGATGATCCTCTTGTGGGTATCTCTCTCACAAAATATCACGGCCTCCACGTCGATGATATCCTTCTCCTTTCTCTCTTTGAGAACTTCGATCTGGACCATCGTGCCGTGGGGGATCTCCTCCTGGGTATAGAGGAGGATCTTTTCGCGGATCATTTCGGAGACCATGACCTTCAGGCTCTGATCCGTCGACATCTCTTCGGGGTAGAACTTGGGCCCGTAGACCAGGTATTTCTTCAGCGTCGGAACGATCGCCTCCATATTTTCACCCTTCATCGCGGAAATGGGGATGATCTCGTCAAAGATACCGATCTCGCTGTACATTGCGATCCTTGAGAGGACCTCGTCCTTTGTGATCTCATCGATCTTGTTTATCAAAAGGATCTTGGTTTGGGAAGTCTGCTTGAGGTTCTCGATGATGATCTTATCCATTCTTCCGATGAAGTCGGAGGAATCGACAACATAGACGATGACATCCGTGTCATGCAGGGACGACTTGGAGGCCTTGAGCATATACTTGCCCAGTTTGTTTCTCGGGCTTTGCATCCCCGGCGTATCGACAAAGACGATTTGACTTTCTTCATCGTTGTAGATCCCGCTGATCTTGGTTCTCGTCGTCTGAGGTTTGTTGCTGACGATCGAGATCTTCTCGCCCACCAGATGATTCATGATCGTCGATTTACCGACATTGGGTCTTCCTACCAAACTGATGAACCCCGACTTGTGATTCTGCTCCATTATATCTTCTCTCCTTTAATATCCAATCCCGAAAAAGAATGGCTCAGCAGTTCTTCGATGGAATATTCGTGCACCTCGTTTTTTTTCGTGTCGCCAAGAACTACGGTCAAGTCTTTTGAAAACTCGACCATGACCTGTCTGCAGATCCCGCAGGGCCAAGTTTCTTCCCGGGAACTTGAAGCAACAGCAATCTTCTCAAACTCGGTTTCGCCCTCGGATACCGCCTTGAAGATGGCAGTCCTCTCCGCACAGTTGGAGGCTCCATAGGACGCGTTCTCTATATTACATCCCGTATATACCTTGCCGCCCTTGGTAAGAAGCGTTGCTCCCACCTTAAATTTCGAATA
>JAUMWQ010000186.1 GCA_030529565.1 Filifactor alocis
TTCGTTTTTTGTATTTTCTGAAAAACATATTACCTTTGCGCGTCCTTTGAAAAGGAAGGAAAGCTGCCAGAGTGGTCGAATGGGCCGCACTCGAAATGCGGTGTACGGGCAACTGTACCGGGGGTTCGAATCCCTCGCTTTCCGCCGGAAGACTAAGACAAAAAAGGTCAAAAGCAAGACAAGTCCTACAAATCATTGATTTGTGGGACTTTTTTCATGTAGTAAGGGTTCCAATTAAAGTCACTGATAAGCCAAAAAAGGACATGGTTCCGTAACCAATTCGTAACCTACTCCTCAAAAAGCAAAATAGGTTACGAATTGTCTGAATTTGGCCGTGTTTTGTCTGGAATAGGCAGCCCTTATATATCTCATAATTTGATTGTTGAAACTAATTTTGAAATTAAATTTTGAGTTATGAGAAAAAGTACATTCAACATCCTTTTCTATGGTAAAAGGAGTGCTGTTAAAGCAAATGGGAAAATGCCCATTATGGGACGAATTACAGTCAATGGACAAGCTGTACAGTTCGGAGCAAAAGTAGAGGTTTCCCCCGAAATTTGGGACGCCAAAGCCGGAAAGGCTGTCGGAAGAACACAAGAAGTGATAGAACTTAATGCCATCCTTGATAGCATTAAAGCCACTATGACAAAAATCTATCGAGAACTTCAGGAGCGTGAAAGCTCCGTTACACCGGATCGTATTAAAAACATTTTCTTTGGAGTTGAACTCAAGCAACAAATGCTTCTGGAAATGTTCAAGAAACATAATGAAGATGTAGCCAAGCTTGTTGGTATAAGCAAATCCAAGGCTACTTACCAGAAGTATGAGGTGACAAGAAAACATCTTAGCAACTTCGTCAAAGAGAAATACCATTTGAATGACATTGCCCTCAAAGAAATCAATCATCTTTTCCTGATGGATTTCGAGGTCTATTTATTGACTTCTTGCGGATGTAATCCGAATACTACCACCAAATTCATGCAGTTTTTCAAACGCATAATCATCATAGCCAAAAACAACGGATGGATTAAAGCAGATCCTTTCGCGAACTATAAGATACGCTTGAAAAAGGTAGATAGAGGTTACCTCTCGCAGGAAGAGGTTACGGCCATAGCAATGAAAAAATTCTCTTCCAAGCGCTTGGAGCAGGTACGTGATATCTTCATTTTCTCTTGTTTCTGCGGTTTAGCATATATTGACGTGAAAAATTTAAGAAAAGAGAATATCCGCACTTCATTTGATGGTAACTTATGGATAATCGGGAAGAGAGAAAAAACAGATGTGTCGTTTTCTATCCCGTTACTTGATATACCCAGAAAAATATTGGAGAAGTATGAGGGCAGATTACCCGACAACAAGATATTGCCGGTTTTGAGCAATCAGAAAATGAATGCCTATCTAAAAGAAATAGGAACTCTATGTGGTATCAACAAAGATTTGACATTTCATGGACTCCGGCACACTTTTGCGACTCTCACTCTATCAAAGGGAGTGTCCATCGAAAGTGTCAGTAAGATGTTAGGCCATACGAACATCCGGACAACGCAGATTTATGCACGTATCACAGACTCCAAAATCAGCGATGACATGAATCTTTTTGCAGCTAAGATTAAAAGCCTTGATGATAAATTAGCCATTAACCCATAAATTCATCAAACTATGGAACTACAACTTATTCAAAACAAGATTTTTGAGATTCGGGGACAACGAGTGATGCTCGACTTTCATTTGGCAGAGATGTACGAAGTGAAGACAAAGGTCCTCAAACAAGCCGTAAAACGCAATATCCAAAGGTTTCCGCCGGATTTTATGTTTGAACTTGACAACAGGGAGTTTCAGGAACTGGTCACAAATTGTGACCGGTGCCCGCCCATGCTCAAACACAGTTCCGTCAGCCCAATGGTATTTACCGAACAAGGGGTGGCAATGCTCTCTTCCGTATTGAGAAGTCCCAAAGCTATCGAGGTGAATATCTCTATCATGCGGGCGTTCGTGATACTGCGTCAATACGCCTTGGGCTACGCCGAACTGAATCGCAAACTGGAGGAGTTTATGATTGAAACGAATATGCAGTTTAGTGATATCTACCAAGCACTTACCGAACTCGCATCACAAAAAGAGCTGGAAAACAAACCTCGCCGGCGAATCGGTTTCACAGCAAAGCAAGAGGAGGAATAACCGATTAACTATGTTGTGTTATGAATCGAGGTTATATCAAAATCCGAGAAAACGGCGAAAATCAATTTGTTGTTGAGGCAAAACTTGTAAACTGCACTTTATGGATGACTAAGCATGAGATTGCGAGTCTGTTCAATGTGTATGTAAGTAGCATCGGCAATCAGCTTCGGAGTATATTCAAATTCGGATTACTGTGTGAAGAAGAAGTGAGCTGTATACATAAATATAAATATAAATATAATGGTCGCCAATCTGAAATGAAGCTCTATAATTTGGATGCTCTCATATTCGTAAGTTACCGGACGGCATCCTTTGAAGCAAGAGCTTTTAGGGAATGGGTCATGAAGGCTTTGACCGAATATATCCGTACAAAGCCCCAAAAAGAAAAAGAGGTTTTGGTGGTATATAACTTATCGTCAAGATTTGCTGATATAAAACTAAATTAAGTAGAATATTCACAAACAATTCAGTTATGAAAAAGACAATTTATTTTTTGATTGCGGTTCTCTTCGTTGCTTGCAGTGGTTCAAATATAAACCGCAAGTACGAGAAAACCATTCGTGATTATGTATTGAAAGATCAATCCGGCATTGACTTTAAGATATTGGAAATGTCGGAACAAGGCACAGTCACGGTTATCGACAGTATTGCTTATCTGACAAGCGATTTTAGAAAGGATAAGGAGGTTGTCATCAAGCGCATTGAACTCGCGAAGAAACTAACCGAAAATTTGCAGACCGCCACCAAGCTGAAAAGCGAATACGACAAGTATGCGGAAGACATTGAGCAAATGAACGCTCGGATTGATTCGCTTAGAACTTTGCCACCCGACAATTTGCAGGGGTATGACAGCCGGAATCCGGCAGACGTGCTTGTCGTGATTATCCGTTGCAAGTACTCGCTCGATATTTTGGGTACAACCGTCGAAGAGACATTCGATTTCTATCTGTCGCCAGATGGAATTAAATGCTATCAGAAAAAAAGTACCTAGCCAAACTCTATAAAAATAGAGAAGCCTGCTTCTTCAAAGGAGTAGGTTTCTTCTCTGCTTTGCCAACCTACCCTCCTAAACATCGATATATCTTTCGAATCATACTACTATCAAATTCTTTGTTTTCTATTTGTACCCAACCTGATTTTTCGGGGTATTCTGAGAATAAAGCAATACCCTTATCAAAGACTTCAGGCGTGTAAGTGATTATCATTTCGTCAATCAAGCCATTGTCAC
>JAUMWQ010000187.1 GCA_030529565.1 Filifactor alocis
TAATGCACGATATTTGGGTGGATAAAACAAGAATACAGATTATGTGAGAGATATTGTTTTTTATTGCACAAACTTGAATAAAAATTTTATGATTGCACCTGAGGAACATAAAAAAATTCTGTGCGAAATAAAGAACAACAGGGAGTGAAAATTCAAAAAAAATACTTATTGCTTTCATAAAAATTCTCTCAAATAGTCCATGTTTTGTATAGCTACCCTTTGGGGTAGGTGGAGCGGGATATTTGGAAATACGGGGGTATAGAGTTTGGTATAGTGTGTTACGTTTTCATTACAGAGGATAATAGAGAAGTCAGGATTTATCAGTTCAGAAAAAACAAAGAAAGTTTTCAGCAGAATAAAAAAGAAAATAACGGAAATCCGTACACTCTGCTTATTGAAAAAAAGTCGGAATTGATATAAAATTAAGATAACTTTAGGCGGGTTTTTAACGGTGAAGACATCGGAACAGGAGAGGGATGGTCGTCAAGGAATCATTGTATGTTAGAGAGGGCAAGATTGCAAAAATATTCGATCTTCAGGTGCCTGAATTTGAGACGGTATGTCCCTGTGGGTGTTTTTAAGTCCTCTGATAAGGGGGAACTGACTGATAAATATGGAGATTTTCAGCATTTTCCTGAGGTTTCTTCAAAATGATCCGCAGAAGGAGATGGTAGAGTATGAACAATAGAGAGATCAGCTCAAATACGGGTATCGATTTTCATATAGGGAAGTATTGCGCCGTGTTTCGAAAACGGTTTTCCGATGTTCGTATTTCGAGATGGTGCTATATGCTTATTTTTACGCATGCTCCCCTTTTTGCCAATATGGGAGGAAACTTTTTTACACGGGATCCGATGCTTTTGGGCTTGGATGCGGAATCGTGGATGAGGATATCCTACTGCCTGGGGGCGGCATGGTTGATCGTTTTTGCAACGATGAATAATATAAGGCTTTACGCGAAGGTGTTATCTCTTTGTGCGACCTTATTATTTTTCTCCTGGGTGTTTGTGACAAACGGGGTACCCGGTGTTTTGTTGGCTTCGGGATTTGCGTTTTTTTATGGAGGTTGTGGAGGCCTTGCCATCTTCCACTTCGTCTATATGCTGAATGATTCGGAGCGTTTTTTGGGAGCGACGGCCACCTCGTTGTTCTATACGATCTTTCAGTTTGATTTTTCGCTCGGCCTGCTGTCTTCTCTGTTCAATCGAACCTATATGATGGGTTTGGTGCTTGTAACCCTGGCATGTATGCTCAGTTATCGGAAGGAGGATTATGCACAGCTCGACCTCGATGATGCTCGGCTTGATTCAAAGCTGAATAAGCAGGAGAGGGGGAAGGTGAGACTTACATTTTATTTCTTCTTCGCCTACCATATCGTAGAGATGTTCTATACATACATGCAGGGAAATTCGGACCACGGTTTGATCTTGGTCAGCGGGATAGGCGGAGCTATTGTTATTATTACTACATTATTTTTATTTTTTTTCTCTCGATTCAATTTGTGGCATATGAGTAATCTGTTTTTTTTGACAATGTTTATGTCCTACATCCTTCTGTTTTGGAAGGGGTCTGAGGCATGGCTGACGCTCTCCCGCGCCTTTCATGGAGGAGAGCAGATAGGGTTTATCTCCTCTTACTGTATGTTATGGGGAATACTTCAGACGAGGGTCGGATTTAAGAAGTTCAAGATCATAGTGGTCTGTACCCTCAATGTCTTTTTCTTCGTCTATGCCTTTTTGGGCAAGGCGGTCGCCTCAAACTTGGAGGCTCTGCCGCTGTTGTCCTGTGTTCTGACCTTTTGTATGTTTATGATATTTCTCCTGCTTTCTCCTTCCTATGCCTATACGGTTTTTGACAGGAGCGAGGGAAGGAACTTGGAAGAGAAGGTCGGTGTTGTCGTGCAGGATCTGAAGGTGAAGAAGGATATGTTTTTGCAGGAGGGGGACGGTGTGCCTGTGCAGGAAGTCGAGCTCTCTAAACAAGGTCGGGAGGTCTGTGAAAACATCCTTGAAGAGACGGATAAGACGCGAGAAGATATGGTTTTAGCGGAACTTGAAGAGAAAGAGGATGTCTCTGCACAGGAACGAATGGCGGAAGCTGTTACAGAGGAAGTGAAGGCGGAAGTCAGTGGTGTTTTGTTGATGTCCAAGGAGGAGATATGGAAGAAGGCGATGGATTTTTACAAACTGACGGAAAGGGAAAGACAGGTCTGCCATCTTCTTCTTACCGGATATTCGACAAAGGAAATCGCTGCAGAGCTCGATATTTCGGTAGATACGGTAAAGTTCCATGTCAAAAATATCTACAAGAAGATCGGCAACAGTGGAAAGAGTGCTTTGTTTGCCACCTTCAATAACTTTGGAGCTGTGTAGGAGTAATCGTTTCTGTTTTATTGAGCGGAAGATGAAACAACTTTTGTTTAAGAACTCTCTGATTGGGATAACTAGAATAGTAACTCAAACTATCAAGGTTTATGAAGGGATTCAAACAAAGATGTAAATAAAGATGGACGAGATACGGCTCTTATAGTATGATGGGTTGGACACGAAGAGATTAAGGGACCTGATGATTTTGGGAACAAACTTGGATATACGAATTATCATGTAGAACGAAGGAGGAATTTATGAAGAAAAGAATTGCAATTACACTGGCCCTGGTAACGCTTCTCAGTGTTGTACAGCCCACTTTTGCGCAGAGTAAACCGGCAGGTAAGAACACACAGAGCACTCAAACAATCCAAGCAAAGCAGGGAGCTCCTGCAAAGCCGAAGGAGGAAGTTTATTATATTAAAGATAAGAACGGAAAGAATAAGGCGATAAAAGGGACGCTTGCCGATATCACGGGAGAAATGCTTCCTATGATAAACAAGTTGAGAGCGGGAAATAACGTGGCAGGTCTCAAGGCCAGCGATAACAAACAGGTCATCGGTTTCACCAAAGTACGAGCGGTCGAGTTGGCAGAACTGTTTTCGCACAGCAGACCTTATGAGGGAGCTAAGCAGCTTACCCTGTCTTCCTTGATGTTGGAAGAGAACAAGATCGGAGCGGTCGGTGAAAATATTGCGGCGGGTTATACGACGGTTGAGAAGGCCTTCGTCGGTTGGAGCAATTCTGAGGGACATCGGGAAAATATGTTGAGCAAAGACTTTAAGAAGGTCAGCATCTACCGTTTTAACGCTTCGAGCAAGTCCGAGTATGGAGTCTATTATATCCAGGTATTTACGGATTAATGACAGCGCGCTGAAATTCACACTAACTCTGATGTTTATATGAACTTTTTCCGTTTATAACAAAGATACAAACAAAGCTGAATATCGATATATCAACATGCTACGACAATAACATGTGATTGAAAAAATCAGGAGTTTGCATTTGTGCGGTGAC
>JAUMWQ010000188.1 GCA_030529565.1 Filifactor alocis
GCAGTGAACTGTGTATACCGATGAGTTGTAACCGTGAACTGCTGTTTTATGACTTATAGGACGGATGTTTCTTCAACTATTGAGGAGATACCTCACAATTCAAATAATCCTCGTGAAATCACTGTATATAAGCGCTGATTTTATCAAAAGTGTTGATTTGACAAGGCTTCATTTCTTGCAAGTCAATAGGAAAATCAAGATTTCATATTTGTGCAGCATTGCCTTAATTCCTACCTTTCATCCGAAAGGATGGAGTAATAGCTTGCGTCGCAGATTCCCGTATTGTTCCAATCGCAGTGTCTCAAAGTCCCCTCGTACTTCATCCCGCACTTTTGCATGACCTTGCCCGAATTGGGGTTTTGCGGATCATGCCTTGACTGGATACAGGTGTAACCGACCTCGTCGAACAAAAAGTCGATCACCGCCCTCAAGGCCTCCGAGGTGATCCCCTTCCTCCACCAGCTTCGCGAAATACAGTAGCCGATATGGGCAAGCTCCGCCTTTTCATTTTGCCTGACGACAGTGATGCTTCCGATCGGTTCCATCAGCTCCTTGGAGACGATCGCCCACTGATAGAAGTCCTCCTTCTCATACATCCCCGTCCACTCCGCAAGAACCTCCCTTGTTACCTCGACATCCTTATGTGCAGGCCAGATCAAATAGGTCGTTACCTCCTCATCCGACGCCCAGTTATCGAACATCATCCGCGCATCTTCCATCTCAAACCTTCTGAGTATCAATCTCTCCGTTTCCAAACGTTCTGTTCCTCTGTGTTCCATATCCTACCTCCAGACATAACAAGACCTATATGCAAGTACATAACGATGTTTTCCATTCTTTCGATTCCAAACAGAGTACACCTGATTGAAGAGTCTTTCGCGATCATAGTTTGATCCAAGGCGAGTCTCTGATCTTTTATACCCACTGCAATAACGATCTACCTCTATTGTATCAGAGCCGCCCCCCTCTATCAATCTTTTCCGTCTCGGACTGTTGTTTGATCGAAGGACGAACGCGGTGAGTGACGGAGCTTTTTTGATCATCACCCTACAATCTCCTTCGAGTCCCTATATTTTATTGGAAGTCTTCCTTCTTTGTGATATAATGGTAATACTATTTCAGCTCTTGGGTTTACAGGGACTGAAAGAGAGTTGTTTAGTACTGTTCTCCGATCGAAGCGTCGTAACACCTCACCTTCAGAGGCAAAAATCGTTTCAGTCCCCTTATAATAAGGGGAAGGACTTTCGATTGTTCCAACGGATAACGGTACAGATCCCTTCACAAGAAGGCCGGAGAAATCGCGGACAGGAGATCGTAAGATGAATATTGTAAAACTCAACCTTTTGAATCCTCAACAGGAGATCCCGAAAATTACATATCGTCCGTTTAAGACCTACGGTTCCAATGTCTACCTCGAAAAGATCCTTTCGTCCAAGACCCAGGAGTGGACGGACGGGATCTACGAGTTGTCGATGGAGACCCATGAGATGCAGCGTATCGACGTCGGCAGACAGGTTCAGGATCCGTTCCTCTTCGATATGGAGATCCCCTATACCCTCTCCGATGTCGTCAAACTCTCCAAGCACTCGAAGATCTATTTTTCTCTGACTACGCAGACCGTCGACACCGTGTCCATCACCTTCTATGAGATCGATCTCGATACCAGGGAGCAGACACCCATCCTGACCTTTTCCTTCGAGGACGAGGCCCTTGAGTACTTGGGCATGGAGATGCTCGACGACGGCTACTTCTTCTTTCGGCTCAACGAGTACAAGGACGATGATACGATGGACTTCTTCGACATCGTCCACCTTGTCGATGTCAAGGAAAAACAGTTCTACCGTGTGTATGATCCCGTGGTGCGTATGACCTTCGGCGAAAAGATCGTCTTCCACAACGAGAAGGGCTCCCACCTGATCATAGAGGAGTCTTACCTCACGGAGGCGGAACAATTCGAGTTTCTCACCTCGAGGGACTTGGAACTTGCCATCGAGGTTCCCAAGGACTTTTCCGAGAACTTTGTGCACAGAAACG
This sequence comes from Filifactor alocis, assembly GCA_030529565.1. Taxonomy (GTDB): domain Bacteria; phylum Bacillota; class Clostridia; order Peptostreptococcales; family Filifactoraceae; genus Filifactor; species Filifactor alocis_A. The sequence goes on from JAUMWQ010000188.1 coordinate 2,035, forward strand.
CGGTCTACCTCATCGACTTCGATACGTTCTTGAGTGAGATAAAGGCCGGTGCCCGTTCGCTTTCGTACGAGACCTTGGACAGCATCTACATGGACGGTCTGATCCGTATCATCGGAGAGTCCGACGACTGTATCTACTACAAGCAGAGGGTCTACGACTTTGTGCTCAAACAACACAAGGACTTTATGTCCCGGATGATGCTCGGCAATGAGATCATCCTCGAGTTGAACAAGAAGACTCTGGAGTCCAAGGTGATCGCCAAGGAGCACTATCCCAACAATATCTTCGTGAATGAGAAAGGCATCTACAAGGCAGTGGAGACCGAGGACGCCATCGAAGTCGTCCACCTGAAAAGTCAACAGAGTATCCTGAAGTATTCCAAGCTGCCCGCCTTCTACGAGGTGGAAGAATTCCGCGACTATGCCGGCAACTACCTGATCATCCACTGTTGTGCCAAGTATGCAAACGATATGGAATATATCAAGATCGTCGATACCGCAAACAACAACGAGCTCGTCGATGTCGTAAACGACTATTTCATCCTTAACGATATTATCTTTACCATATAAAAAACTATTTCCCCGTCAGGAAATAGTTTTTCTTTTATTCGGTGTTATTATACTGTTCTCTGTTTAGGAGACACCGCACAAATGTGAGAATTTGATTTTTCTATGAATTTGCAAAAAATGAAGTTTTGTCAAATCAATGCTTTCAAGAAATTCATCATTCCATATACAGCGATTTTACGATGATTTTTCGAATTGTGCGGTGTTCCCTTTATACTGTTATCTGTTAAAACTGACAGATTGACTGCTTTGGAGCATATCCTCCTCCAAACTGTTTTTCGTGGATGATACTCGGCATTTCAAGCGGAGAATAGTATCCGTTGCATTTTCGTTGAAGCGGACAACAACCTCATAATGTATGAGCCGATCTAAAAAAGTCCACAGACAACAGCAATCTCTTTGTTCTAATGCCTTTTTCATCTGTATTTTTCAATTCTTCCATAAATTCCCCTTTCCAATTTTTTGGATCTTGGGCAACAAAAAAGGAAGGTTCGGCAATTTGCTTTTCCTCCCTCTTCAGTGATCTATTTCATTGCTTCACTTCGATAAACCGGCATTTATTGTAGCTTTGTTGGAATAAACACTGTGTTCTTTTCAAAAATACCAAATGCAAATCCGAAGTTATAATACCAAGGCATATTTTCAAACGAGTTAAAACTTGTTCTGTTGACAAATTCATCTAAGGAAATGGTTTCAATATATCCGTATGGATTTGCAATTGTAACGCTGTCATTTCTTATGTCCATTCCAACTACCAGCGAATAA
>JAUMWQ010000008.1:0-2899 GCA_030529565.1 Filifactor alocis
AGGAAATAGAATGAACGAAAACTTTGAAAAGAAATTAAAGGATTATGCAAGACTGATCGTCGAGGTGGGAGCCAATGTGCAAAAAGATGAGCCGGTGATCATCTTCTGCCCCATTGAGGCAAGGGAATTCGGAAGAATGTTGACCGAGCTTGCTTACAAACGAGGAGCAAAGACCGTCATCGTGGACTACATCGATGAAGAACTGACCAAGATGAAGTTGGAACACGAGTCCATCGAGACCTTGGAGGAGTTCCCTGACTGGATGGTCAAAAAAGCGGAATTCCTCGGCGAGAGCGGTTATGCCCGTATCTTTATCGACGCGGAGGACCCCGAACTCCTGTCTGCAATCGATCCCAAGAAGATCGCCACCTCTACCAAGGCGAAGTCCACTGCATTGAAACATACGCAAAAATATACGATGAACGATATCGTGACCTGGTGTGTGGTCTCCGTACCGTCCAAGGCCTGGGCACAAAAGATCTTCCCCGGCGAAACACAGGAACGCTCAGTAGAGCTTCTCTGGAACGCCATCTTCGATGCTACGAGGATGAACCTTGAAGACCCCATCGACGCGTGGAAAAAGCACCTGTCCCTTCTCGAGGAGAAAAGCGACTTCCTGAACAGGAAACAGTTCCGCTTTCTCGAATACAAGTCCTCCAACGGCACCGATCTGAAGGTGGAGATGCCCAAGGATCACATTTGGATGAGCGCCGCTTCCAAAAACTCGAAGGGAACGAAGTTCGTACCCAATATGCCGACCGAAGAAGTGTTCAGCGCACCTTTAAGAGGAGGTACCAACGGAACCCTGGTCGCTACCAAGCCTTTGAATTACGGAGGAAACCTGATCGACAACTTCCGCCTTACCTTTAAAGACGGTGCCGTTGTCGACTACCGGGCGGAAGTAGGAGAAGAATACCTGAAAAACCTTCTCGAGATGGATGAAAACGCGAAGTACTTGGGAGAAGTTGCCCTCGTCCCTTACGACTCTCCGATCTCGAATTCCAACATCCTCTTTTACAACACCCTCTTCGATGAGAACGCCTCCTGTCACTTTGCCTTCGGTAAGGCGTACCCGACCTGCGTGGAAGGTGCGACCGAGCTGAACGAAGAAGAACTCCTCCAAAGAGGGATCAACGATTCCCTCGTCCATGAGGACTTTATGGTCGGTGCACAGGACCTCTCCATCATCGGGATCGAAGAAGACGGAACACGGACCCCCATCTTCAAGGATGGAAACTGGGCATTTTAGAACCCGCTTTGTGGAAGAAGTATCGGATATAGACCCCTATAACCCTCGATCAGGCTCATATACAGGAGTTGCTTTGATCAAATATATAAAAAATGAACGGTTGTCTCTCTTCCGTTCATTTTTTATTGCAATTTATACTATTCTCCAATAGAAGTATGGATATACTTATTTGTTTCGACCACGAAAATTCTTAGAAGTTTTGCTTTCACAGAGTTTCCGTCCCGTATAAAACATTCGCGTCGGATGTGGTTGAAAAAAAACAGTGCGTAAAGTCCTGCTTTCACAGGATCTCCGTACGTATCAAACATCAGAAAGATATCCCTTCGCACCGTGTTTCCCCATATTCCCGGATCACGAGAGTTTCAGTCTCATAAAGACATAGCCGTTTTCCACCGTGTCGGAGAGGGAAAAGCCCAGCTTCTTCCAAAAGTTTTGAGCCGCCTTATGTTCGACTTGCACGGGAGCCGAAACGGTGCTCGCATTATAGTTCTCCCGCAGGTAGTCGATACAAAGTTTTGCCGCAGTCGTACCGTAGCCCCTGTTTTGAAAGGAATCATCGATGAGGAAGTTGATGATCTGAGGTCTGCCTTCGCCCGTATACATCGATACAAAGCCGACGAGTTCCTCTCCCTTATAGATTGCAAACACCTCACTGTCGTCGTAGAACACAAAGGCTTCCGCAAGGGAGTAGACGACGGGATCCACGAAGTCTTCGTTTTCCACCGTTGCCTTCAGTTCAAGGCAGGCCTCATAATTATCTTCGGTGATCCTTCTCAATTCCATAGGACCTCAGCCTCCTTTGCTCTACTCTCCGAGCATGGCTTCGGCGAAGGAAGCCGCATCGAAGGCCTGAAGATCATTGATCTGTTCTCCGACTCCGATGAATTTAACCGGGATCTGAAGTTCCTGACTGATGGCGAGCACGACCCCGCCCTTTGCCGTTCCATCGAGCTTGGTGAGGATGATCCCCGTCAGAGGAGCGGCTTCCTTAAACACCTTTGCCTGGTTCATCGCGTTTTGTCCGGTCGTTGCGTCGATGACGAGCAGGACTTCCTTGTGTGCTTCGGGATACTCCCTGTCGATGACGCGGAAGATCTTCTCCAGCTCCTGCATCAGATTTTTGCGGTTGTGAAGACGTCCTGCGGTATCACAGATCAGGACATCGACCTTCTTCTTCTTGGCGGAATGGATCCCGTCAAAGATAACTGCGGAAGGATCCGCTCCCTCCTGATGTTTGATGATGTCGACCCCGGCCCTCTCCGCCCAGATGGTGAGCTGATCCGCCGCCGCCGCACGGAAGGTGTCCGCCGCCGCCAAAAGCACGGTCTTGCCCTGCGACTTGATCTGATGTGCAAGTTTTCCGATCGATGTGGTCTTACCCACCCCATTGACTCCGACGACGATGAGGATGCCGGGCGGCTTGTCGATGTTCAGACCCTCCTGATGTTCTTTGAGCATCTCTTCCACCACGAGTTTCAACTCCGGCTTGACCCTTGTCACATCGTCGATCCGCTTTTTCTTGAGGTTCTCTCTCAATTTTTCGACGATCTCGACCGTTGTCTGAAAGCCCACATCGGAGGTGATGAGGATCTCCTCGAGTTCTTCGAGCATATCATCGTCGATCTTGGTATAATTGCCGAGCATAATATC
>JAUMWQ010000008.1:2909-26772 GCA_030529565.1 Filifactor alocis
TGCCCGTAATATTCTGCGTCGTCTTGGTAAGTCCCTGCTTGAGCCTTGCAAAAAAGCCCCAGCCTTCCTTCTTCGGCTCTTCTTCGGAAGGAAGATCTTCCTGAATCGGCTCCTCCCGAGCGATCTCCTCCTCGGGGTTCAAAAGTTCCGTTTCGACTTCCCTATCGTCTGCAACTTCTTGTACCCCTTGTTCTTCCAGGTTCTCCGTCACTTCGTTTTCCATCGTCGCCTCTTCCTGCACCGATGTCAGGTACTCATCTTCCAACGGATGCTCGCTGCACGGGATCTCTTCCTCGTCTTGAGCGCCGTATTCCACATAGACTTCCTCGTTTTGGTTCCTGTCCTTGATGTGGTTTTCGACCTTTTCTTCCATCTTCTCTTCATACTCTTTTTTCAGGTCTTCAAAGTCGCTCTCCATCTCGGCGGTGGCAGTTTGTTCCAACTGCTGTTTCTCTTTTTCTTCATCCTTGTTTTTTCCGAATCCAAACCATTTTTTAAACATAACTGTTCTCCTATTTTTTTATTTATGCTGTTCTCCATTCGAACTTTTGATATCAGGGCCTTTCCTCGTATATGTTGGCAATGACGGATCATCCCTCACTTCGATGGAAAAACAGCGTCCATACTCCTCTCCGATAAAACTCCCTCGGAAACGACGAAACGTGTAAGACACTCGGTCGTAGAATACGATTTTATACTATTATCTATTAGGGAAACACCGTACAAGGGCAAACTTCCGATGTTTCTTCGAGTTTATAAAGTTCGAAAGTTTGTCCTATTAATATTTTCGGAAGTTTCATCCTTCCCACAAAATTGATTTTATGCCGATTTTTCGAATCGTGCGGTATTGCCCTAAAGCAAGACACAAACCCTTACGGGATCGAATGTAATAAAAAGATCCTCTCTATTCTTCGATAAACCTTCCCGCTTCCGCGAGCTCCATACTGATGACCTTCGAGATCCCCTTCTCCTCCATGGTCACACCGTAGATGTACTTGGAAGACTTCATCGTTCCTCTCCGGTGAGTGATGGTCACAAACTGCGTGTCCTGCGACATATGTTGCAGGAAGGAGTTGAACCTCTGCACATTGATCTCGTCGAGGGAGGCGTCGATCTCATCGAGGTAGCAGAACGGCGTCGGCCTTCTCGAAAGGATGGCAAAGAGGATGCCTATGGCAGTCAATGCCTTCTCTCCTCCGCTCATCGCCGATATGCTCTTGAGCCTTTTGCCCGGCGGCTGCGCCTTGATCTCGATCTCCGTATTGAGCAGATCCGCCTCGTCGGCAAGCAGGAGCTCCGCGCTTCCTCCCTCGCCGAACAGAGCTTGGAAGGTGTGCTTGAAACACTCGTTGATCTTGTGGAACTCTTCCTTGAACTCGAGGGCCATCGTGTTTTTGAGATCGGAGATGATCTTTTCGGTCGTGACCATCGCCTCGGTAAGGTCGTCCTTTTGTTCCCTATAGAAGTCGAACCTCTCCTTGACCTCCTCGTACTGCTCGATGGCATTGAGGTTGACGTTGCCGAGGGAGTCGATCTTCTTTCTGAGCTCCTGAATGTGGGTCTTCTTCGTGTTGGCCTTGTCATCCCTGTAGTCTTCGATCTCTTCGAGCGTCAGAAAGTACTCCTCCTGAAGTTTGGTATTGTAATGTTCGACGATGAGCCTGTTCTTACCGAGTTTTTTCTCCAATTCGAAGGTCTTCTGCATCTGCTCCAACCTGTTCGAATCAAGCTCCTTCCTCCGCCCTTCCAGACGAAGGCTCTCTTGCCTGTCCTTGTCGATCAAAGCTTTTTGGGCATCCAGGTATTTCTCCTGCTCCGCCTTCTTCGACCGAAGTTCTTCCATGTCCCGAGTCAGGTCCGAAATCTGAGCCTGAAGCTCTTCGAGCCTCTTCGCATCGGCCTCTTGCTGTCCCTGCCTCTCCTGCGACCTTCTGTACATCGCACGAACGGTATCTTCCTGTATCTTGAGAGCATTTTGGATGCCCTCGGTCTCCTTCTCCAGGGAAACGAGGGTCAGTCTCAACTCCTCCAAGTGTCCGGTACGCGCTTGACGCTCGATGTCGTCCTCTCGACGTTTTTTCTCAAGTTTTGCGAGCTCTCCTTCGAGTTCTTCTATCCGTTGTTCCAGTTCGCCCTGCTCGCAGAGATACTCTGCCCGCCTTTGGTCGAGTTCTTCCTTCTTCTCCTCTGCCAGTCGGCGACTCTTCTCAAGATCATCCAGTCTCAGGCTGAGGAAGTCGATCTCCTGCTTCTTCCTATGGATGAGCATTTCCGTTTCTTCCAACCTTCTTCGAAGTGAGGTGTTGTCCTGCTCGCTATGCGAAAGCTCCGCTTCCGCCACCTCCTTGGAACGCAGGAGATCTTCTCTCTTTCGCTGTCTTTCCTTGAGAGCCTCCGCACACTGTCTGCGTCTTTCCTCCTGCTCCCTGCGGATGCGTTTGTTGGACAGGAGGTTGTTTCTCTGACCGCGGTATCCTCCCGTTACGGAACCCCCGGCATTGAAGATATCGCCTTCCAGGGTGACGACGCGATACATATAGTTGTACTTCTTCGAGATGCGGATGGCATCATCGATCGTGTCGCAAAGGATGGTACGGCCCAGAAGATACTCCGCTACGACCCTGTATTCTTCCTGTGTGCGAACGACCTCGGCCGCAAAGATCTCTCCCTTGAGCGCCGGTCTGTTCCCCCTGATGTTCGCCAAGGGAAGCATGGTGACCTTACCCAGCTTGTGTTGTTTGAGATAGGCGATGGCCTCCTTGGCCGCCTGACTGTCGGTTACAACCACATTGTTGATGGCAGCTCCCAACGCCGCCTCGATCGCGACCTCATAGCGTTCCTCCATGTCGATCAGGTTGGCGACTACGTTTCGAAGTCCCGCTATCCGACTGTTCTTCATCAGATCCTTGACGGTCTTGGGCAGTCCTTCGAAGTCGTTCTCCACCTCGTACATCATCTTCAGTTTCGACTCGAGGGTCTTAAGTTCGATCTCGATCCGCTGACAGTCTTCCCCTACCTCCTTCTCCTTTGAAAGAAGGCTCTGATAGCCTTCCAGGAGTTTCAGATGTCTCTGCTGTGCCAGCTGTTTTTCTTCCTCCAGCCTCGCTTTTTCGTCTTTGTATCCGTTCAAAGCGGTGTCCAGTTCCCCGATCTGCTGTCCGAGTTCCTCACAGCGATCGGCCGACTCCGCGTTTTTTTCTTCTTCCTGTTGTTTCTGTTCAAGCAGGAGCGACAACTTGGTTTGAAGGGAGGTATAGTCCTCCTTCATCCCCGCATATCTGCTCCTGCACTCTTCCAAGAGGTCGTTCAGCTCAAGGCTCACCTGTTCGCTGCTCGCCTGCTCCTTCTGTGCCTGTAACAGAGTGGCAGCGCTCTCTTCCTGCAAGGTCTTCTTTTCACGGAGCAGGTCGTTTTGGCGGACCCTCTCTTCTTCCAGCCTGTCGATCTCTTCCTTCAAGTGCTCTTCCTCTTTGATCCGGTAGGCTTCCTGGTCGTGGATGGACTGTATGACATCCCTGCCCCGTACGATCTTGGCATCTGTTTCCATCTGCCTTTCAAACAGAGTTTTGATCTCCTGCTCGATGCTCCTCGTCAAGTGTTCCCTCTGACGTATCCTCTCGGCGTACTCCTGCTGTTCGTCGTAGTTCTTCTCCTGCTCTTCTTCGATAGCAAGGCGAAGTTGCTCCGCCTCCTCGACTTCGCGTGCATCCTTATTCAGTTTTTCGAGAAGCCCCTGTGTTTCCTTCAGGATGAGGTTGAGTTCGCAGACCTTGAGTTCCTTCTTGAGCTCAAAGTACTGCTCCGCCTTCTTCTTCTCCTTTTCGAGGGGAAGAACGGTCCTTTCTATTTCGGTATAAATGTCCTCGATCCTCTCAAGGTTCTCCTTGACCTTCTCGAGTTTCCTCTGGTTCTCATCCTTCTTGTAACGGTAGCGGGTGATCCCGCAGGCCTCTTCGAAAATCTTGCGACGCTCCGTAGAACTCCCGTTTACGATCTCATCGACCTTGCCCTGGCTGATGATGGAGTAGCCTTCCCTTCCTATTCCGGAATCCATCAGAAGTTCCCTGACATCCTTGAGCCTGCACGAACGATTGTTGAGATAGTAGGTGCTCTCTCCGCTTCGATAGGCTTTGCGACGGATGCTGACCTCGTCGTACTCGATGTTCAAACTCCTGTCGCTGTTGTCGAAGATGATCTCGACCTCACAGACATTCATGGGTTTCTTGTACTGGGTCCCCGAAAAAATAATATCCTCCATCTTTTCTCCGCGAAGGTTCTTGGCACTCTGCTCGCCGAGAACCCAGCGAAAGGCATCGAGCAGGTTGCTCTTTCCGCTTCCGTTGGGTCCCACGATACTGACCTGACCGTCGCCCGGAAATAATATACTCGTTTTATTCTGGAAGGACTTAAAGCCCTTCAATTCTATTGACTTTAGTTGCAACTGTGACACCTCTATCTTGCTTTTGTACTATTATCCTTTAGGAAATACTGTACAGAGGCAAATTTCCGTTTTTTCTTCGGCTTTATAACATACAAAAGTTTGTCCTATCAAGACTTTCAAAAGCTCCATCCTCTATATAAGGCTGACTTTATGTCGGTTTTTTTTAAATGATGCGGTATTGCCCTTACACTATGGATATCGACGATCTGCACTTCATAGAAATAAGGAGAAGGGCACACCGTGCTTCCTCTCTTGAGTCTCAGATAAGAGAAAGTCCGTGAAACGAACGATTTTATACTATTCTCTGTTTTAAACTATCAGGTAAACAAAGTATATGTTTGTAGGAACCATTTTGAGTGATCGTAGGATTCCAGCTTCACGACCGAACAATTTTAGACAATAGTATTCATAAATATAACTTTTCTACAAAGAGTGTTTTTACGCTGTTTTTTTTAACTATGCGGTATATCCACAACTTTGTATGATCTATAATCGGGTAGTTCCACTCTTCGATCGGATAATAGCACTATGGCGCAAACTCTCTTCGACGATTATACAAAACGGGACTCGTTATATCGATCGCATAACCCTATTGCGGTGCAAACCTCTGCACCTTCTCACACCTTGTATTCGTACAGGCTGAAATCGGCGATCTGTTCGTTCGCGTTGAAGTCCTCGACCGTCCTCAAATGACGAAACCCCGCCTCCGCATAGAGTTGGTTCAGGTAGGGGATCTTCTTCAAACAATCCAGTCTGACCGCCGCCTTGCCCTCTTTGCGTGCATGGTCGATCGCCCACTGCAAACAGCGATGTGCAAGTCTCTCCCCGCGTCTGTCCAAACTCAGGGTCAAACGATGGAGGTAGAAGGCATCCATCTCTTCCTCCTCTTTCCAAAGCACCGTATCCCATGCCGTCTTGCTCGGATAGAGGATCATGACCGCTACGATCTTGTGTTCTTCCTCCAAGACAAAAACATTCCCTTTGGCTATCGCGACATCGGTGTGATGGTTATCCCTTCCTTCGAGGATCCCGTTCCACTGTTTCGAACCCTTCTCTTTGAGCCATGTTGCCGTCTCCTTCAGCAAGTCCATGATCTCTTTTTCGTCCGATGCTGTAGCCGCTCTCAGTTCCAAGGTTTCCATATGTTCTCCTCTCCCTATAAGGCATAAGTCCGGTAGAGGTCTTCGATAACCTCCTCCGGGCGGTACTCCTTCTCTTCTATGATGACGGTTTCTTCCTCGTGAGGTATGAAGCGAAGCTCTTCTCCATACTTCAGGCGAAAGTATTCGCAGGTCGATCTCTTCTCTCCCACCCACTTCGAGATCTCTCTTCTGTTGACAGTGACCGTATACGAGTGAAGTCCGCCTTTATCTCGGGCGCTTCCTCCTGCATCCCTCTCGTATTCTCGGCTACGATCGAAAAAAAGCACCTGCTCCAAAAAATCACGGTACATCGCCGTATAGACAAGCTCCCCAAAGGCCGCATGAAAAGGCCCGTCCACCACGGACGAACCTGATTGAACGGTGTCGCTGGGTTGCAATCCCATACGAATTACCCTTATTCCGTTTCGTTCGAACAGGACCTTACAGCGTTTGACCACATCGATCGTCTCTTCCAAACTCCAAGGGCGGTACTCTCCGCTTTGAAGCTGGCGTTCGAACACTGTGTCCTTGATGACGAGGGTGGGATAGATCCTAACCATATCGGGTCTTAGAAGGACAAACTTCCGTGCGGTGTCAAGAGACTTCTGCGCGGTATCGGCCTTCAATCCGGTCATCATTTGAAGTCCGAGCAAAAATCCCTTCTCCCTGATCTTGCCGGCGGAGCGATAGACACAGGCCACATCGTGCCCCCGATTGCTCTGTCTCAGCACTTCTTCGTCCAAGGACTGAACCCCCAGTTCAATGATCCTTACCCCGTAGGCCTTGAGTTCATCCAGGATCTCATCGTCGATACAATCGGGCCTGGTCGAGATATGCGCATAGTCGATCCTCTCATGCCCGTCGATATACTCCTTCGCCACTTCGAGCAGAGCCCTCCTCTTCTCCTCCGGGATGGCGGTAAAACTCCCTCCGAAGAAGGCGATCTCAAAGCGTTTGCTGTCTTCGCAAAAGCCCAGATACTCCTCTATGATGCCCCTCGCCCTTTCGGGAGTCATCTCCTCGATAAAGCCCGTGATCCTCCTCTGGTTGCAAAAATAACAGTCGTTGGGACAGCCCTTGTGGGGAACGAAGATCGGTATCGTGATCCTACTGTTCATTCATGCTCTCCAAGGTCGCCTTCGCCGCCTGTTTCTCCGCCTCTTTCTTGCTGCGACCTTCACCGACACCCGCCTGCTTGCCGTCGACCAAAAGCTCTACGGTGAAAAACTTGCAGTGATCGGGTCCCTTCTCCCCGATCAAACGATATTCCAAGGTCTTGCCCGGCTGTCTCTGGATCAGTTCCTGGAGCTGGGTCTTGTAGTCCTTGTCAAGGTTTCCCCTTGTCGCATTGTCGATGATGTCTTGCATCTGTGCAAAGATAAACTCCCTTGCAGCCTTCATCCCGCCGTCCAGGTAGATCGCCGCGATCACCGCCTCGATCACATCGGCGAGGATCGAACTTCTCTGTCTTCCGCCCGTCATCTCCTCACCTTTACCCATATAGAGGTAGATCCCGACATCGATCTTTTCGGCCACCTGATGAAGGGACTCTTCACAGACGATCGCCGCCCTTATCTTCGAAAGTTCTCCTTCCGGCAGATCGATCCGGTTCTTGAACAGATAAGTGCTCACTACCACTCCCAAAATACTGTCTCCCAAAAACTCAAGTCTTTCATTGGGTTTGAGTTTTTTTCGTCTGTTCTCGTTGATGTAGGACGTGTGGGTCAACGCTTCCTTTAAGAGTTTTTCATTTTGAAACGAATATCCTATTTTTTTTTGAAATTCCTGTAATGATCTCATCTCGTCCTTCCTCTCTTTGATAATCACACAAAGAACGATCCGAGTGTTTGTATGATTATCAAAAAAGGCTGTATAAGCCTTTCCTCCTCTGTTTATCACAAAGGGAAACCGATGTAACATGGGTTTCCCTTTGCCTAAGTGATATTGTAAACCTCTCGATACGGCAAGATGGGGCTTCCCCTCCTGCCATATTCTGCTATGCGGAGGACGCTTTCTGTCCGGTCCTGTTGTGCCAAAACCCCGCTCCCCCGCCTTTGTGCAGAGGGGCTGTTTGAGCTCCTTTTAACTAACCTTCCAAGTCGCCATCCTCTTCTGCGTGATTTTTTCCGCAGGAACAAACATGCACACCTTCATCGTCCCAGTCTTCATCACACAGTTCCCATTCTTCATCGTCCCAATCGTCGTCCCAGTCCTCGTCATCGTAGTCCCAGTCCTCCTCGTCAAGATCGTAGAAGTCCGCTTCCAGATCGGACAGATCTTCGTCGATGGACTCTACATACTCGCCAAGTTCCAACTGTTCTTCTTCCAAATCGACCATCGCATCGGAGAATTCCCCGAGCACGTTGATGATCTCCATCAAAAGTCTTCCCTCTTTGCTGTCACTCGAAATATCCATGCCGTCGCACAGACCCCTTAAATAAGCAACTCTCTCATACAAATATTCCATGCTCATCTCTCCTTTTATATGTTTTCCAATATCAAAAACCCTTTTGGTATATACCCTTATTTATCATATCATAAAACTTCAACTTATACACGAGAAAGATATTCTCCCGAGCGTGTATCGATCTTGATCTTGTCGCCTTCGTTGATAAACATAGGCACTTGGACCGTCGCCCCGGTCTCAACGACTGCGTTTTTCGTTACGTTGGTCGCCGTATCTCCCTTTACTCCCGGCTCGGTCTCGGTTACGGTCAGCTCCACAAAGTTGGGTGCATCCACCTGGAAGGCGTTGCCTTTGTAGAAGCGGATGACGACCTTGTCGTTTTCTTTCAGGTAACGAATGGCATCTTCCACCTGCTCATAGTTCAGAGGGATCTGCTCATAGGTCTCCTGATCCATAAAGTAGTAAAGTTCTCCGTCGTTGTACAGGTACTCCATCTCTCTGGTCTCGATCGGTGCCGGCGGATACTTGTCATTGGGGTTGAAGGTCTCTTCTCTGAGCACTCCCGTCACCAAGTTTCTGTACTTGGTACGTACGAAGGCCGCTCCTTTTCCCGGCTTAACGTGTTGGAAGTCCACAACCAAATACGGCTGTCCATCCATTTCAAAAGTGATCCCTTTTCTAAATTCTCCTGCTGAAATCATTGATTTCCCTCCAATTAATTAATTTCTATGAACTCTTTCGGCGATTGAGAAAGGAGCTCGTATCCGTTCTCGGTTACCAAAATCAAGTCTTCGATCCTTACACCTCCGAAATCGGGAAGGTAGATTCCCGGCTCATCGGTAATGATCATATTCTTCTCTAAGATAAAATCGGATTTCGGGTTCAGGATGGGCAGCTCATGCACCTCGACTCCGACTCCATGACCCAGACCGTGGCCATAAAAGTCCGCATATCCGGCTTCTCCGATGACCCTTCTTGAGATCGCATCCAATTCCCTGCAGGAAGCTCCCGGTTTGATGCCTTCAAGCACCTGCAACTGAGCATCCAAAACGATGTGGTAGAGTTCTCTTTGTCTCTCGCTCGCCTTTCCTACGACGAAGGTCCTCGTCATATCGGAGCAATATCCTTCGTAGATACAACCGAAGTCCAAGGTCAAAAGATCGTTTGCCTCTATCACCTTGTCGCTTGCGACTCCGTGCGGCATACTGGAACGGATCCCCGATGCAACGATGGTGTCGAAGGAAAGTCCCGAGGCTCCCTGGCGTCTCATAAAGAACTCCAACTCCAAGGCCAACTCCTTCTCCGTCATCCCCGGTTTGACAATGCCGAGCACATATTGAAAGCCTTTGTCTGCAATCGCGGCAGCCTGTCTGATCAGTTCAATCTCTTCTTTGAACTTGATCGCTCTAAGCAAGGTGAGCGCGTTTTTTAAGCCGTGAAGCCTATTCTCATCGACAACCTTGATCAACTGTTTATACTGAGATACGCTCATCGCCTCATCTTCAAAACCCACTTGCCCGACTGCCAGTTCCTTGAGATAATCATATACCGGTTTATCAAAAGATATCGTCTTGATCTCATAACCTACGCACTGTGCAGTTGCCTGCTTTGTATAGCGGAAGTCCGCAAAAAAGAAACACTCTTTCTCCGTTACGAGCGCAGAGCCTTCTGTGCCTGTAAAACCTGCGTAATATCTCATATTCTCCGACTTTGTGATCCAGACGGCATCGAGATTATTCTTACTCATATACTCTCTCAACTTCTTGATTCGTTCCATATCCAACCTCCTCATTTCATTTTAGAATTTACGCTTTTATTTTATCACAAATATGTTATTTGTGAAACAAACATAGGCCTAAATTTTGATTATCTTGGAGAAAAAGATGTTGTAAAGGCTTGGCGATTCGAAATGTCTCAGGGATAGACTCGGATAGGACAATTGTAATGATCCTAATCAATATAGCGACAAAAAAACAGAGGTCTCCCGCTTCTTCCGGGAAACTCTCTGTCTTTTTTATCAGTTTTCGGATACTGACAGGTTCAGCTCTTCTTACACTTAAACCTCTTTCAGAGCTTATACACCACCGGCGTTTGCAGCGGATCACGCCGCCCTTTGTCCTTTAGAATGCAGGAACGACACCGCCGTTGTATTTTTCTTCGATAAACTTCTTGACTTCTTCACTTTGAAGAATTTCTACAAGTTTTTTGATGTTCTCGTTGTTTTCTTCTCCCGCTCTCACCGTAATGATGTTTGCATAGGGAGACTCGGCTCCTTCAATCACTCTGTCTTCCTCGCCGTCTTTTAGCAGGAGGGCATCGTTAGTCGGAACAAGACCGGATTCGATCGCATAGTTTCCGTTGATGACCGCTGCATCGACTTCCGCCAAAATTCTGGGAAGTTGAGCTGCTTCTACCGGTTTGAATACCAGGTTGGACGGGTTTTCGACCACGTCTTTTTCCGTCGCCTCAAGGCCTGCCGTCTCGGACAGTTTGATGATTCCCTTAGCTTGCAGAAGGATCAAGGCACGACCGCAGTTCGTAGGGTCGTTGGGGATGGCAACGGTCGCTCCCGCTGCGAGTTCGGATACGGATCCTACCTTCTGAGAGTAGAGGGCAAGAGGTTCTACGTGGATGTTTCCTGCGGAGACCAAGTTCGTTTGGTTGCTTGCATTGTAGCTGTCGAGGTAGGGAACGTGTTGGAAGAAGTTTGCATCCAGCTGTCCGTCAGCCAAAGCTACGTTGGGCTGCACATAGTCGGTGAAGGTGACTACTTCGAGTTTGATCCCCTGTTCTTCCAACTTCGGTGCAACGAACTTGAGCAATTCCTCGTGAGGGATCGGAGTCGCTCCGACCTTCAAGGTCACCGTTTCCGCAGGTGTTTCAGCAGTTTCAGACGTTTCTGCCGGAGCCTGTTCCTGTGTTTGTTCCTGCTTTGCTCCGCAACCTGCGAATAATCCCGTTACCAATAATCCTGTCAATACCAGTGTCCATAGTTTTTTCATTTCTTTCTCCTCCGTTTACATTATCGATTTATTCTTTTGCCAAAAACGCAAGTGCCGTATCCACATGGATCTGTGTCGCTATAGGCAATGCGCGTTCATCAATATCAAATTTCTCGTGATGATGGGGATACCACGTCCCCTCATCCTCGAGGTTTCTCGTACCCACGTGCAGGAACAGTCCCGGCACGTATTCCAAAAAGTCTGCGAAGTCTTCTCCGCCCAGGGAGGCGGGCATATGCTCCACAATATTGCCTTCTCCCACGATATTCAGCAGGACCCTCTTGGCAAGTTCGACCTCCTTCTCCTTGTTGATCAGGGAGGGAGAGGCCGCAAAGTTTCGAAACTCCGCCGTCGTTCCGTAGATCTTGGCGGTGTCCTGTGCGACCTGTTCGATCTGCTCCAAGGCCAACTCCCTCGTCTTGGGTTCAAAGGCACGAAGGGTGCCTTTGAGAAGGGCCTTGCCCGCCACGATGTTGTACTTGGTCCCTGCGTGCATCTCTCCGATGGCTATGACTACAGGGTGCAAGGGATCGGTCCTTCTTGAAACAACGCTCTGCAAGGATACCGCTATATGAGCTCCCGCCATCAGAGCATCCCTTCCCTCATGCGGTTTGGAGCAATGGGCGCTCTCCCCGCTCACTTCTATCTCGAAGATATCACAGGAGGCGCTTCTGGGGCCTACTGCCGCGATGACCTTCCCGACTTCCATGGGAGAATGAAGATGGATGCCGAACGCAAGGTCGACTCCCTGTAGATGACCTCCGTCGATAAACTCCTTGGCTCCCAGTCCTACCTCTTCAGCCGCCTGGAAGGCAAATTTTATCGTTCCCTTAAACTCCTTATCCTTTAACACCTTGACCGCTCCCAACAGCGAGGCCGTGTGTCCGTCGTGTCCGCAGGCATGATTGACTCCTTCGTTCTGCGAGGTATAGGAACACTGCGTCCTGTCATCCAGTTCCAGAGCGTCCATATCGGCTCGCAGCAAGATGGTGGCTCCATCTCCCAAACCGCCTTTTATCGTCGCCAACACCCCCGTCTGTCCTACAGCCTGATAGGGGACTCCCCACTCTTCAAGCAGGGCCTTAACCTTCGCCGAAGTCTTGAACTCCTTGAGGCTCGGCTCGGGATTCCTGTGGAAGTGTCTCCTCCACTCGATGATCTGCTGCGAGATCTCTTCCACCTCTTTGCTTAATCTTACCTCTTTTATCGACACTGCATCTCCTCCTTCTATTATGTTTCTGCTTTCTAATTCCCCTCTTATCCTAAGACCTGATCGAAGTGCACCTATACTCTTTAAATGCGAAACATCGTTTCGGCATTTACGAAGTACGGATCACGGATACAACACCCCGACCGATAATGCTGTGCTTCGACGGAAGGATGTTTATATCCGACTCGATCATCAAAATAAAGAATGCCATACTATTCTCCGTTTGAAATACCGAGTATGAAACATCTATCGTTACCTAAAAACAAATTTGGAGGGTGATGTTTCAAAGCGTTCAACCTGTCAATTCTAATAGGACAGTATCAGAGCTGAAGAAGTCAAACTCATCGATATCAACTGTTCAAACGGATAAGTAGTATAACACTGTTCTCCGACAGAAATGTGGTTCTATTTATTGTGCGACCACGCAGATTCGTTTTATCTTCTACGGAACATCAATCGGTGATATCCATAATTCATACTGCTATTCTTTTGAATAGTGGATATAAACAATCTTTAACCCATAGAAGACAACATAGTTTTTGGTCATCGAAAAACAGATATATCCATACTTCTATTGAAAAATAGTATCAAATGGATATCAGTACAAGAGTAGAATACCGAATATCCGAGAAAGTCATCCTTTCCCACATCCGTTCAATAAAAAAGCCCTCTTTGTTCTATCTGAACAAAAAGGGCGACAATATCGCGGTACCACCTTTCTTTATCGAAACATCACTGCTCCGACCTTTCCCGGTACTTGATCACTCGTCATACCGTCGCGCTGTAACGGGCACTTCCCGTTGCAGTCTAACTATCGACTGCACTGCTCCAAGACCATATTCATCTGCCTTCCTATGAGTCGCTTTCACCTGATCGACCTCTCTGTGCATATTCCCGCAAACTACTCTTCTCTTCTCAGCATTTCTTATTGAACTTGTAGACAAGTATATCACATTTTTTCCCCTTGTCAACCGTTATTTTTAAATTTTTTTAATTTTCACTCTACCACGCTTCCTTCTTCTCCTCACAAAGTACAAGAGGACGATAAGAAGGGGCACAAGAAGTTTCTTCATCCTCTTTCTCCACAGAAGCTGGGGGTTTGCTCCCAACAAAATACGGAGATCTTCTTGAGGAAGCTGCTCCGAAAAGGCTGTATAGGCTCCATCCTCCTTCTTGAACTTCATACTGCCTTCCACAATATAGGGGTGGCTCTTTGGAGGTATAAGCCTGACTGTGAGGTTCTCAAAAGACTTCCAATACTTTGCGGGATGAAGCAGATATTCTATCTCGTGAGTATCCTCCCTCGTGTCGGTATGGCTCGTAGTCGGATATTCGATAATAACGGTCTTTGTTTCGTTGGGAGCAAACGAGATCCCGTATTGGAGAAGGATCGCCTTTTTGGAACCGGTGAAGCGCCTTACAAGATCTTCGGCTACCAATATCTTCTCTCCCTCGAGATACTGCATAAGATCCGTGCAGAACTCCCTCCAAAAGGTGTCGCCGAGATCGTTCTCCAGCTGCCATCTCTTGCTCAGCTCTTCCTTCCACTCCTTCCTGAAATAGGTCTCCAAAAACTCCTCCGCATCCTCTTCGTGAGGAACGAAACTGCCCGCTTCTCCCAAATCTCTGTCTTCCCCGGATCCCCAACTCCTAAACTTCGACTCTAGGAAATTGATCTCCTTTCCGAAAGAAATCAGGAAGATATCATCACCGTCCGGCAGAAAAGATACCGCCATCTTCGTACCTTGGAAACTTTCTCCTCGTGTGGGGCCGATCGCTAAGACCTTTGTCTCGGGAGCAAGGATCCCCGTAACAACGATCTGTACTTTTTCCTGCGGTGTCATCTCTGCCGGTACAAAACGATAGATCCTGACCCCGTTCTCTTTGATAAACTCTGCCAGTGTATTTTCCTTCCTCGCTTTTAACTGTCGGATCATCTGCTCTATCGAGTATTCTCGGCTTTCATACCCGTCATAGTAGTTCGCCGTCAGAAAGGTGAAAGGGATCGGAGTCTCTGCATCCTTGATATGGATCCTGTCCTCAGCCAGGAAGGGGATGGCCCTTTCCATATCTTCCACAAAAGGAAAGACCATATCGACCTTTTGTGGAGAATCCGCGGTGTTCTGCATCTCATACTTTACGTACACCGATGCAAAAAGGTTGGGATAGTGATATCCGTAAACTTCTATTTCTCCTCCCTTTTCAAAATCAAAGGTCAGCTCTTCGCTGTTGATTCGTATCGGACTGTCTTCTTTCAGGACGATATGCTCAACTCCCGTACCGCCCTCAAAATAGATCTGAGCCGAATTTGCATGAGTCTTTCCGGGCAAGGCTCCGATCGCTCCCGCCAGTGCAAAGGCAGCGATTTTCTTCCATCGTTTCATCTTCTTCACCCCTTAGCTCTCTTTCGTTTCCTTTCGTTCTCCTACCTCGATTATATCACAAAAAAATCCTGTACGAAATCACTCGACTCCATACAGGATTCTATAGCTATTTATACTACCATCCGTTAAAATTGACAGGTTGGATGTTTCGAACTGTCATCCCCCAAATTGTTTTTCGGTGATGATACAAAAGCAGAACAACATCGATACTGCATATCGATAAGGTTTAACTTCCCCATTCCACAAAAAGATCCCGTTATCCCGTTTGCAACCAAGCACCTGTCCCAAAATGCACCGCGCAAAGATACAACAGACCCGTCCTCCGTTTCACCAAAGACAGAACCCTTATCAAGCGAGTACTTTTCAAAAGTGTCCCTCTGCAAAAAAACACGGTTTGTACTATTCTCCAAAAGAAGTGTGCTATCTGTACTCACAAGTACAAAGAGCCGTTTTATCGCCCCCGGAACAAAGGACATTGATATCAAGCGTACAAACGGATAAGGACGCCCCTCTCCAAGTCAAACTCCCGATCTCCCTTCGGGTTTATAAATCACGAAGATTTGTCAAATCAAACCTTTCAAAGGTTTTAGACTTCATATAAGATTGATTTTATATTGATTTTTCAAATTACGAGGCATTTCCATAATAGCGTGGTGTTTTTTTTGATCGCATGATATTCTTTTAATAACCTCTCTCCAAGTTGACGACATTTTTTAGCTCCTGACCATCCTTCAACCTTCTCAGATTCTCATAGATGAGTTCAAAACGTCTGTCGTTCATCGCCTCACTGATCCAAGTCGTGTGCGGATAGAGATAGACCTGCTCCATCTCCCAAAGAGGGCTGTCCTCAGGCAGAGGCTCGACCTCAAACACGTCGAGGGCCGCTCCCGCTATCCTTCCCTCCTGAAGGACTTCCACCAGGTCCGTCTCCTTGACCAGGGGCCCTCTGGACACGTTGATAAAGTTGGCGTGTGCAGGAAGAAGGGAGAGTTTCTCCTTATCCAAAAAATACCTTGTGCTGTCCGTAAGAGGAAGGACACAGATCAGATAGTCCGCCTTCGGGAAGATCTCCGCGTACCGATCCAAGGGATAGACTTCATCGAAATACTCCTGAGGCGTACCCTTGGTGTTCATACCTATGACCTTCATACCGAAGCCTTGAAGTCTCTTCGCTCCCTCTGTCGAGATCGTGCCCGTCCCAAGGAAGACAACGCTCTTGCCGTAGAGCTCCGTCAAAGTAAAGTCCTGTTTCCACCTTTTCTCCTCCTGCTGTTTCATCAGCTTACGGTTATTCTTCGCAAACTGAAGAAGGTTGAAGACGATGAACTCTCCCATCGGAATGGAGTAGCCCCCCTTGTTGTTGGTCAAAATGATCTTCTTCTCCCTGATCTTGTCCTTAGGTACGAAGTCAAAGCCTATACTTGTGAGCTGTAAGAGCTTTAGATTCTCGAACTTGTCCATATCGATCTTATGAAAGGGGTCGAAGCACACATAGGCATCGACATCGTAGGGAAAATCCTCTTCCTTGATGGTCCCTTCGTTAATCACTTGGATCTCATATCCCAACTCTCTTAACTTATCGAATTTTTCCTTACCGTAATCTACGGAAAACAACGCTTTCATATTCTTCCTCCTCTATTGTCCTGTTCTATGTGTATCCATACTATTCTCCGTTTGAAATGCCGGATATACAAAACATATCGTTGCCAAATAACATTCGGATGATCCTATGCTTCAGCCCGTCCATTCCAATAAAGAGCAGTACAACTTGATTTTCTCCTGTTTTTATTGATACCTGTTCAAGCCCTTCTTCAAACAATTGTATGCTCAAGATCCTAAGGAAACACCGCAGGATCCAAAAAGTCAGCGTAATACTATTCTCCAATAGAAGGATGGCTATATCTGTTTTTCGACTACGAAAAATTGTTCTATCTTCTGTTGCTCACAGATCATTTATATCCACAACTCAAAGGAATAATAGTATAAAATCACTGCATATGAATGCTGAATTTCTTAGAAGTATTGGTTTGACCAAGTTTCACTTTTTGCAAGTTCACAGAAAAAAAGATCTCATATTTGTGCGGTATTGCCCTCACTGAAATATAACGGAAAAACACCGCCTTCTTACGAAACGGCGGTGTCTCCCTATCTACACATTATCTACTTTCAAAAGAGCAAGGCTCATTTTGACATTTTATCCTATCACCCTCTTGCAGCACCCGCGGATCCGGCCCGAGTTCTGCGACCTCTCAAGCCGCTTTCAAACTCTAAAACTCCGAGATCACAGGTCTTTTGATCAGGTAATGGTTCTACTACGACGGAAGTTTATTTGAGGATCCCCATTTCTCTTCCGACCTTCTCAAATATTTCAACTGCCTTATCCAACTGTTCTTCCGAGTGGCCGGCAGTAACCATGCAACGAACCCTCGCCGTGCCCTTGGGTACGGTCGGGAACAGGATGGGGCTGACAAACAGACCGTTTTCGAAAAGCTTCTTGGAGAACTCGCCGGTCAAGGCCTCATCTCCTATGATAACCGGAGTGATCGGCGTTTCGCTGTTTCCGATATCATATCCCAGTTTGGAGATCTTTTCCTTGAAGTATCTCGCATTCTTCCAGAGCTTATCCGTATATTCGGTACTCTCCTTGAGCATGGTGATTGCCTCGATACAGGAGCCTACTGCCGAAGGAGTCATTCCCGTCGAGAACAGGAAGGGTCTTCCTCTGTTCTTGAGCCAGTCAATGGTCACCTTCTTGCCGGCAACATAGCCTCCTACGACTCCAATCGCCTTGGACAGCGTACCGATGGTAAAATCTACCCTTCCGTGAAGGTCGAAGTGATCCACCGTTCCCCTTCCGGAGTTGCCCAGTACCCCGCTGGAGTGGGCATCATCGACGTAGGTCATACAGTTGTATTTCTCGGCAAGCTCTACGATCTCCGGCAGTTTGGCAATGTCTCCATCCATCGAAAATACACCGTCGGTAATGATAAGGACATTCGCGTACTGATCTCTGTTCTCCTTGAGGATACGCTCCAAGTCCTCCATGTCGGAGTGCTTGAAAGTCATTTTTTTCGCCTTGGAAAGACGTGCTCCGTCGATGATGGATGCGTGGTTCAACTCGTCAGATAAGATGAGGTCTCCCGCCTCGGTCACCGCCTGGATGGTTCCCGCGTTGCAGTTAAAGCCGGATTGAAACACCAGTACGGCCTCCTCCTTCTTGAACTCCGCCAACAGGTGTTCCAACTCGTCGTGGATGGTCATATTCCCAATGATGGGACGAACCGCTCCGGCTCCGGCACCATATTTGTCGATAGCACGTTTCGCAGCTTCTTTCAACCTCGGATGGTTGGAGAAACCCAGGTAGTTATTGGACGAAAGGTTGATGACCTTTTTCCCGTCCAGGACGATCTCCGCCTCGTTGGGGCCGTCAATGGAGCGAACCTCCTTATAAAGACCTGTTTCCTTGAGCTCATCCACCTTTTTCTTCAATTGTTCCATATCGTGTACAGACATCATAAACCTCCTTCGGTTCTTACAAATACTTTGCTCTAATCTCCTTATTATACCATCATCCGTTTGAGATAACTTTTTGGACCTATGCAGTGTATGACACACCTCATTATTTCAGTAATGATATATTCTACGGTCCGATATTTCAAGCAGAGAATAGCATCCGGCTAATTTTTTGAATTATACGGTATTTCCCTATTTCAATTTCAAACTCAGTTTTTCGATCATATCTTCGGTCATAGCCGCGATGTCATAATCCGGACTCCAGCCCCACTCTTCTCTTGCAGCGGAGTCATCCAAAGAACTCGGCCAAGAATCGGCGATCTCCTGCTTAATCGGATCGACATCATAACCGAAGTCGAAGTCGGGGATATGCTTCTTGATCTCTGCGGCGATATCCTCCGGCGCAAAGCTCATCGCTGTGATATTAAAGGCGTTGCGGTGTACCAGTTTCTCGGGATCGGCCTCCAAAAGCGTACGGATCGACTTTAGAGCATCGGGCATATACATCATGTCCATCCTTGTCCCTTCTTTGAGGAAACAACGATACTTCTTGTTTTTGATCGCCTCATAGAAGATGTCTACCGCATAGTCCGTCGTTCCTCCGCCCGGAAGGGCCTTATAGGAGATCAGACCCGGAAAGCGCACCCCTCTGGTGTCGACATCAAACCTTCTGTGATAGTAGTCGCACAACAGCTCGCCTGCCACCTTGGTCACTCCGTACATCGTCGTAGGTCTCTGAATCGTATCCTGAGGAACCATCTCCTTAGGCGTCGAAGGACCGAAGGCTGCGATGGAACTGGGAGTAAATACGGCGATCTTCTTCTCCCGCGCGATCTCAAGAATATTATACAGACCATTCATATTGATGTTGTATGCAAACTGCGGTTTGTGTTCCGCAACGGCGGACAAAATAGCTGCAAGGTGAACAATCTGATCGATCCCATGCTTGTCACAAAGCTCCGCGATCCTGTTCGCGTCAAGTACATTTGCGACTTCGTATACACCGCTTTCCCTGACTTCTTCGGGACAGTCCTCTTCAATCGAACTCGCAATTACCCTGTCGTTTCCATACTGTCTCCTAAGTTCCATAACCAGCTCGGTCCCGATCTGCCCAAGACTTCCCGTGATCAATATCTTTTTCATAGCTTGCCTCCATCTGTTCGTCATAAACATACACTTTACTTGTAAAAACGTTATTTTTACAGACTTATTATATCATCTTTTTTTCCTCTTCGCACTCTAAAATTTTAAAGAACCCCGGATTTTCCTCAAAAAAATACCCCGTCTTTAACAACGGGGGCTTGCTTGTGCACGTTCCATGATCCAAAGGAAGTGCTTTTGTTCTTCTTCTATGATCTGATCCAAAACAGGATAGTGTTCCTCACGGATCAAGGCTCTTAACTCATACAACATAAGGATCGTTTCCTTCTCCATCCGAAGAGCGTGTTTGATCCCTTCCTCCATCGTGTTGATCGTCTTACCCGAATCAAGCACTAGAAGGGTATCCTTGACTAACTGATCCAAGTATCTCTGCCTCTCTTTACTGAGCCCCGGCAGGCCTTCGATAAGAAGGGTCTCTCGCAGTTCTTCATAGATACGATAATGTTCCTGCTCCTGTCCCGCAAGGTCAGAAAACAGAGATTTGAGCTCCGGTGTCTGTGCCTGCTCCTTCAAATTTTGGTACATCTCATCACCCAGGTGCTCGATCTTCATCATCAGATCCACAATATGTTCTATAAGCAAATTCATCTTCTACTCATCCTTTCCTATTTCTCCAATTCCTACTATTGTACCCTATTTAGTCTTAAATTTCCATCCATATCTTATAGGAAGTTGATATTTATTTTCGAAAACCCCTCTTTCACAGTCCTTCCTCTTCCGAAGAGGTTCTGCAAAACAAACAGTGTGCAAAGATACAAAATCATCTTTCCGCCGTTTTGAAAAACACGGAGAGCTTGTCGAACGAAGGCTCGCGAAAAGATATTTGTCCGAAAAACAAAGGAAACACCGCACAGAAGAAACCTTCCGATCTTCTAAAGAAGCCCTGTCAAAACCTGCATCCCTATGCTGGTGAGGGTGATACACACCCAGCATACGAAACCTACCAAAATCGCATTTCCTCCTGTTTTGACCAACTTGACAAGATCGGTGTTCAAACCGATCGCAGCCATGGCCATCGTGATCATAAACTTGCTCAGGTACTTGATCTTGGAGAGGAGCTCCTTGGGAAGGGGAAGAAATCCCGTGAGGATCGACGCCAAAACAAACAGGAGGATGAAGTTCTGCACCAGCTTGTAGAACTTCAACTTCTGCGTGTTGTCGCTGTTTTGCCTGCCCTCGTAAATCGACAACATCAGTGTGATCGGGATGATGGCAAGAGTCCTCGTCAACTTAACGACGGTCGCTATCCCCAAGGCCTCAGAGTTGTGAAGAGCATCCCAGGCGGAAGCCGCGGCTGTTACCGAAGAGGTATCATTGATCGCAGTTCCTGCAAAGATGCCAAACCCCTCGTTTGTAAACCCGATAAGAGCACCCAGGGTCGGAAACAGCAGGGCTGCCATAACGTTAAAGAGGAAGATGACCGAGATCGCCTTGGCTATCTCGTCGTCCTGCGCATGAATCACGGGAGCGGTCGCAGCGATCGCAGAACCTCCGCAGATCGAGGAGCCGACTCCCACGAGGATACCCGTATTGCGATCCAGCTTGAGAGCCTTCGTCAAAAGATATGCGACGAGCAAGGCGATACTGATCGTCGACAAAATGATCGGCAAAGATCGTCTGCCGCTTTGTAAGATCTGATGGATGTTCATCCCGAAACCGAGCAGGACGACCGAGTACTGCAATATCTTCTTGCTTGTAAAAGCGACCCCCTCTTTGAAAATCTCCTTTTTCTTGAAATACGGCGATAACAACATCGCCGTCAATATTGCAAATACAGGCGCTCCCACCACAGGGAATCTGGTCCCCGGATACAGGGCCAGGCTTGCAATCACAAAACAAATAAGTACTCCCGGTATTTTTTTCATTTCTGCCTCCTTGTTATGTCCTACCTATGTAAGAGTCAAAGTTCTTCTCCTCTTTTAAGGAGAGAAGAACCTATAAATCGTTTGATACAACAAAAGACGGTATCTGTCTTTCGAAGAGATAAAAGTCGATTTCCTTCTCGAAGCAAAGTTCTATCAAGGCAGCGACGCCTGCTCAAGCCGTTAGTGTCAAGACCTCCTCGATTCGTTTTGAGGAAACATACCCTCGAGCAGGCGAAGTCCCGACGAAGTTTGGAACAGGGTCTTCTTCACATTTTCACTGCACATGTGAGAGATATTGCCTTCTCCTGCATTGACCAGAAAATCAGCCTCCAACAGGATGCGATAATCCAAACCCTCCACCTCCGTATAGGTGTGATGGTGTTCGACAAGGTAGACCACCCTCTCGATCAGATCCTCCGGTGCCCCCACCTCTTTCAAAAAAACTCGAGCAAGCGCTCCACCTTCCTTTTCCTGAAGTTTTCCGTTGGTACTCCCGTATTTTTCGCGGCAGAGAGGGCAGGCGATATCGTGAATGATCGCTGCTACCTCAAGGATCTTCTGCGTATTTTCATCAAGTCCCTCCAGTTCTCCTATCGTTTTTGCCAGAGCATAAACCTTCATAAAGTGATCAATGTCCGTCAGGTTTCCCTCGGAATACAGGATCATCTTCTCCATTACTTGCGAAACCGTCATCTCTCTTTCCTCCTTTACAGCCTGTATCTTATTGTACCAAGAGAAGGCTTTTTCGTAAAGCTGTAGGGTCATACCCCCGTGCCTACACTCTCGTGCGTGTAACCCGGTTGGATTGTTAATATCATCGATCTGTGCTCTACAAGAAGAGGAAAGGGATTTTTTTCAATTTCGAAATAAACACGACAAACATTTATACTATTATCTATTAGAATGGACAGGTTGAATACTCCGAAGTATATGATTCTCCAAATTGCTTTTCGGAAATTGTATATTTTGTATACCCTGCATTTCAAGGGGAGAATAGTATTAATCTAAACACGATCCTGATCAAACTTTTGTGTTTTTGTTTCGCTTCCTTGTTGTATGTAGATAAAAAACGATAAGTCTCAAGTAAGAAACTTATCGCCTTAATTTGTCTAAGAGACCCCAGCAACAAAGATAGATCTAGCTCCTTCTATTGCTTGGCCAAACGCAACGATCTCGCAGAGCGCATGTGTTGAAGATTTTTGATTTTCTTGTCAAACCCGTTTTACTCTCTTCTTTTGAATTGTGTGCCACTGCCATGATAACCAATGTGCCACCACACTAAGATGATACCGCATCATTCAAAAAAAGGGCATAAGATCCATTTTGTACGAAGGGTAAAATCCTTGAAAGTATTGATATGAGAAAACTTCGCATTTTGTAAAATCGAAGGTTTGCCTTTGTACGACGTTTCCCTGAGGAAGTAGCGCACAAAAACACAAAATGATTTCCCTGTTGTTTCAAAAAATATAGAAAACATTTCAAACCAACGCTTTTGAGAGTATGCTTACCCAAGAAAAATTTATTTTCTTCTGCTTTTTCGAATTAAGCGGTATTTCCCTAATTAAGTTGTAGGGACTTCTTCGCTTCCATAAGTGCATCTACAACGAAATCAGCGTTTACCACTTCGATCCCCTCAATAATACTGTCCTCGGAAACATTGTTGTGTTGCATACAAGCTGAGCAGACTGCGATCTTTCCTCCCGCTTCTAGGTAGGCCGGCAAAAGCTCAGCGATCGGCTTAAAGGGTGCTCCGATATCGATCTTGTCCGCGTATCCCGCAGACGCAAGATGCACTGCATCGGACATCAGGATCAAGGTCGTCGCATGTCCCTTTTGTGCCGCATTCAGCCCCATCGTAAACGCAATAGTAACATTGTTGGAATCTTTCTCGTGTGCCGTTAACGTAATCAATAAATCGATTGTTCTCATAATGACCTCCTGTTTTTCAATTGAAATTATTTATCTATACACATACCCTCTTGAACGGGCTTTAATCGTAGAAGAAAAGATTTTTCGATAGAACCTCATATAACTCAACAACCCGGAATAAACCCTTGAATGCGTCGGTCTAAAAGATTTCCAAATTGTATAAACCCATAGGAAGATCAGATATTCAATCTTTAGCAGTGTATCTCCGTATCAGTGCGATAGCAAGGACTTCCCATTCTTGATAAAAGTCATCACGGAGAAGAAAAAGAGGAGGACAATTCCCACCAAAAGAAATACGGGAATTAGGGGGTACTCCGAAAATCCGCCTCCATCCTTCGCGTAGATTCCGAAAAACGCCCAAGCAGTTCCTAGGGGAACCATAGGATTTTTGAGCCAAAGCTGAAGAAGACCCAAAAGGATAAGAACAAAGACAATGGAGATCATAACGGAGGAACCTTGATGGAGCTCCACACCATCCCATCCGATTTTGATAAAAAAGGCATAGAGGTTGACAACGCTTGCTATGCTAATCCAACCGGTGTGAAGTCCAAAGGCGACGGGAAGGATCGGATTGAGAGTTGCCCTTGCCTTTACCAGACGGATCCCTATAGCAACAAGCGAAAGCCAATACCCCACGATCATTACAAAGGATATCCCTATCCATCCCAGACCGAATACAATGTTCCAAATGATATTGAAGGCAAACAAAGCCCATAACGGCGGTATGATATGTTCCAATACTGATGATCGGGCATCGTTGTCGGAAGAAATCTTTATCATATAGAGGATAGCTGCAAACAGCAAGATAT
>JAUMWQ010000189.1 GCA_030529565.1 Filifactor alocis
AAGTTGAAAAAACAGCATAAAACTAATTTTATACGAAGGATGAAATTCTTAAAAATATTGATATGACGGACCTTCGTATTTTATAAAAACAGGGAAAAAATCAGAAACTTTCCTTTGTACGGTGTTTCCCTGATCATCATAACACAAAAAGCAAAACTTTCAAGAGCTCCATCGTGCTCTGAAAATTTTAGTACATCTATTTTCTTGTCTATTGATGATCGTAGATGACCGTATCCCGAAAACTTCTTTGTGGGGTACGGTTTTTTATTTTTATCTTGAAGATATTTTAAATTTGTTTTACAATAAAAGTAGAGAGTTTTTAACTAAACTCTAGTAATTTACTATGTTTTATGTTCATAAAGATGGGGTTTTGGACAAGTCATCGCGTTTTGTTCATAAAAATGGGGATCTCAAGATGAAATAATCTGTTATGAAAACCTTGAGCATAACATGGTTGTATATTGTAATAATATATTTGCCGATATGGCAGGAAACAATGAATCATATTTCGTATATCAAAAGGGTTAAAATATGAATTTATTGAGTTTTCGCGGGGGTATCCATCCGGATTACAGCAAGAAGCTTACAGCGGATAAGCCGATCGTGAAGGCACAGGAACCTAAGACGGTGTACATTCCGTTGTCCCAGCACATCGGTGCACCGGCTAAGCCTGTAGTACAAGTGGGAGAGAGCGTGAAGGTAGGACAGCTTTTGGGTGAAGCGGGAGGTTTTGTTTCTGCTCCGGTCCATTCTTCGGTTTCAGGAACTGTAAAAGGCTTTCAGATGATGCCTGTAGCGGGAGGACAGAAGGTAAACTGTGTAGTGATCGAAAACGACTTTAATGAGGAAGTAGCTCCGGAGATCAAACCATATCCTTACATAGAAGATATGAGTCCTTCAGAAATTTTGGAAGTTATCAAGAATAGTGGCATCGTAGGTATGGGAGGTGCGACCTTTCCTACCCATGTAAAACTTTCGCCTCCTCCGGAGAAGAATGTCGATGTTGCGATCTTAAACGGTGCGGAATGTGAGCCGTATTTGACCTGTGACCACAGACTGATGTTGGAAGAGCCTGAGAACGTTGTCTACGGTCTGAGAGCTGTTATGAAGGTCCTCGGGGTAGAGAAAGGATATATCGGCATCGAGAACAATAAGCCCGACTGTCTGGAGAAAATTAGGGAAGCGGCGAAGGAGTTTGCCAATATAGAGGTCGTGGCTCTTGCGACAAAATATCCTCAAGGAGCGGAAAAACAGTTGATCAATGCGTGTACGGGTCGTGAGGTTCCCTCGGGAGGGTTACCGGCGGACGCAGGTGCCGTGGTTTCCAATGTGGGAACGGCAGCTCAAATTGCTCGAAGTTTAAAAACCGGACTACCTTTGATAGATCGTAATTGTACCGTGACGGGCTCTATGATCAACGAACCCAAGAATATGAGAATTAAGATAGGAACTTTGTATTCCGAATTGATCGAACAGTGTGGAGGCTTTAAGGAGGAGCCGGGCAAGGTCATAAGTGGGGGACCTATGATGGGATTAGCCCAGTCCAAACTTGAAGTTCCTGCTACAAAAGGAAGTTCTGGGATTTTATGTATCAGTAAGAAAGAAGCTCAGGTGCCGGAATATTCGAACTGCATTCGATGTGGTAAGTGTACCCAGGTTTGCCCTGCTTTTCTTCAACCTCTTTATATTAGTGGTTATTCCCTGCAAGGAGAATACGATAGGTCTGAAGAATTTCATGCGCTGGACTGTATTGAATGCGGTTGCTGTTCTTTTATATGTCCTGCTAAAAGACCTCTGCTGCAGTCGATTCGTGTAGCAAAACAGGAAATTTTGGCAAAACGCAGAAGAAGTTCAAAGTAAAAGGGGGATCCTACATTGGAAACAAATCAATTGATCGTATCGTCTTCTCCGCATATCAGAAGCAGTGAAGATGTAGCGCAAATTATGAAAGATGTACTGATTGCACTTCTGCCGGCAACTTTGGCAAGTATCTATTTCTTTCGTATGGGTGCAATCGTTAATATTTTAGTTGGTGTTTTGGGGGCTGTGGGAGCTGAGTTTCTTTGTCAAAAAGTTATGAAGAGAAAGGTCACCATCAACGACTTTTCCGCAGCGGTGACAGGGTTGCTTTTGGCAATGAACGTACCCGCTTCGTTGCCTTGGTGGATCACGCTGGTAGGAAGTGCCTTTGCCATTATTATGGCAAAGCAGGTTTTTGGAGGTTTGGGTCATAATTTTATGAATCCGGCATTGGTTGCACGTGCAGCCCTACTTGCCGCTTATCCCTCTCAAATGACGGGATGGGTAAATACAGCCTTGAATACATCCGCAAATGTAGACGGTCTGTCGGCAGCTACACCACTTGCTGTCATCAAAGGAGGAGAGGCGGTCCAGGCAGCATCTCTATTTGATATGTTTGTTGGAAATGTCCCCGGAACTCTTGGAGAAACTTCTGCCATTCTTTTGATCTTAGGAGGCTGTTATCTGATTTACAGAAAGGTCATTTCTCCGAGAATACCGCTTGTTTATATAGGAACAGTAGCTCTACTTACTTTTGTTTTTTCGGGATTTGACCCTATGATGATCCCTTACAATCTATTTGGAGGAGGGTTGATGTTGGGAGCATTTTTTATGGCGACAGATTACTCAAGCTCTCCTGTCAATGAGAAAGCTCAATTGGTATATGCTTTCGGTTGCGGTCTTTTGACATCGATCATTCGCTACTATGGAGGATATCCTGAGGGGGTTTCCTATTCCATTCTTTTAATGAACGTTGCAGCGCCCTTGATGGATAAGATGATGAAGCCTAGAGTGTTTGGGGAGGTATCGAAAAATGTCAAATAAAGAACCTAGAATTAAAAATGAAATTCTCCGTTTGGGCTTGATCCTTTTTGTCATCACAGCGGTAGCAGGAGGACTTCTCGGTGTCGTAAACGATATCACATCGCCTATTATTGCAGAGAAGAAGATTGAATCCGCAAACGAGTCTAGAAGACTTGTGTTGAAGGACGCGGAGGACTTTAAACAGGTTGAGGGCACTTTCACATCGGAAGCGTATCCCGATATTCCTGTAGATGAGGTTTACGAAGGAACAAACGGAAGCGGAACGGTAGGTTATGTAATAAAAACTTTACCCAAGGGTTACGGGGGTACGATAGAAGTGATCGTAGGTATAGGAAAAGACGGAGTGATCGAAGCCATCACAATAGGAAATATGGCTGAG
>JAUMWQ010000190.1 GCA_030529565.1 Filifactor alocis
TTGTCTTCTATGGTCACAGATTGTTTATATCCACTATTCAAAAGAATAGCAGTATAAAACGTTTTTTGTACTTGGAGAGATCTGTGCTTCCATGTCTCAATAAATCATAGAAAAAACTCTTTTATCCCTCCTTCCGGAGAGATAAAAGAGTTTTTCTCTATAAGGTCGTATTATTTTCGTCCTTGTCTTTTTTTTCGGTCTCGTCGCCACAACCGCAGCAACCGCCCGAACAGCCGGCACAACCGCCCTGTTTTCTCTTTTTAAGCACATAAAAGAGGGCTCCGCCTATAATAAGAACCAAAATTGCCACAATAATAAAGTCTGCCATCTCAAGCCTCCGATCTGTCTACTTTTCTCTTTAAATTATGCAGAGTGTTGTGCAAGATCAAGCTCTTTTTGAGGATCTTTCTTCGGTTTTCTAATCAAGAGATAAATTCCATACACTGATACTAAAAGTGCAAGAACTGTTCCCACGGAGAAGGACGCTCCTTCAAGCAGGACTGTACCGAATTGATAAAACACGAAAGAGACTGCATAAGCAAACACAAGTTGATAAACCAAGGCGATAAAAGTCCACTTTTTGCTATTCATTTCCCTCGAGATAGCTCCTACTGCAGCAACACACGGGGTACAGAAGAGGTTGAACAACAGGAAGGAGAAAGCTCCTACCGAAGTAAACATTCTCGCGGTAACGGCAAGTAATTGCGCATTATCAGCGACTGCTTCCGGATCAACTTCGCCAAGCTTCGTCATAAGACCGAAGGTGGATACCAACTGCTCTTTTGCAATAATTCCCGTGAAGGTGGCAATCGTAGCTTCCCAGCTTCCAAAACCCAAAGGTTTAAAAATCGGTGCGATCGCTGTTCCGATTATGGCCAAGATAGATTTTTCTCCCGCTTCTTCAAACTCGATAAGTTCGAAACTCGGTGTAAATCTCATCAGCACCCACAAAACGACGGTAGCGAGCAAAATAACCGTTCCCGCCTTGATAACAAAGCCCTTTACCCTCTCCCAAGTGTGTAGAAGGATGTTCTTGATACTGGGAAGATGATAGGCCGGAAGTTCCATAATAAACGGAGCAGGATCTCCCGAAAAGACCTTGGTCTTCTTCAAAATAATCCCCGATATGATGATCCCGACAATACAAGCAAAGTAAGTCACAGGAGCGACCCACCACTCTCCTCCGAAGAGAGCATAAGAAACAAGCGCAATGATCGGGAGTTTTGCTGAACAGGGCATAAAACTCGTTACGATGATCGTCATCCGTCTGTCCTTCTCATCTTCGATCGTTCTCGTACCCATGATGCCCGGAATCGAACATCCTGTACCGATAAGCATAGGGATAAAAGATTTTCCTGAAAGACCGAACTTACGGAAGATCCTATCCATGATAAAGGCGATCCTTGCCATGTAACCGAAGTCTTCCAAAGCCGCAAGAAGAAGATAAAGCACGACAATCTGCGGAACAAAACCCAGTACCGCTCCGACTCCGCCTATAATACCGTCTACGATCAAACTGTGTAACAAGGGATTGACTCCAACGCTTTCCAAAAATCCGGACACTACACCCGGGATCCCATTTTCTCCGAAAACTACATCATTGACATAGTCCGTTCCCATCGTTCCCAAGGTGGAAATTGAAATGTAGTAGATAAAAAACATTACCGCTACAAAGATAGGAAGGGCCAAGAATCTGTTCGTTACGATCTTATCTATCTTGTCGGACGTCGTCTCGCCCGCCTTCGTCTTCTTAACGGTTTCTCCCATTAGAACTGTAATATACTGATATCGCTCGTTTGTAATGATACTCTCCATATCGTCATCAAACTCTTTTTCCAACTGCTCCTTCTTTGTCAAAGAGATGGAGAGCACATCTTGAGCAAAACTGTGTCGACTAAGCATATCCTTGTCTCTTTCAAGAAGTTTGATCGCATACCATCTTTCTTGAGATGGATCGACCTTTCCTTTAATAGAGGAAGATATTTCTGATATGCTTTTTTCCAAGGAGGCCCCCATAGGTATACCGTTTGGAATCGATTTTTTGTCCTTGGAAATCTCGATCGCTTTTTCGACTACTTCTTTAACTCCTTTGGAGCGAAGTGCCGACATCTCCAAAACAGGAACTCCCAATTTTTTAGAGATATGTTCCACATTAATATTGTCTCCCCTCTTCTCTACGATGTCCATCATATTCAGAGCGATAACGACCGGAACTCCAAGTTCCAATATCTGTGTGGTTAAGTAAAGGTTACGTTCAATATTGGAGGCATCTACCAGGTTGATGATCACATCCGGCCTCTCCTCCAAGATATAGTTACGACTTACAACCTCCTCCATCGTATAAGGAGAAAGAGAGTAAATTCCCGGAAGGTCTGTTACAACGACTTCCTTGTTGAATTTTACCCTTCCCTCTTTTTTTTCGACAGTGACACCCGGCCAGTTCCCAACATACTGGGCTGCCCCTGTCAGGTCATTAAATAAGGTGGTTTTTCCCGAGTTGGGATTCCCTACCAACGCAATACGAACTGACATAATACTCCTCCTTTAAACTGACTATCACTCTCAAGATCCTCTGTCAAAAGAGACGCTTATTCAACAGATACCATCTGCGCATCAAACTTTCGAATAGATAATTCATAGCCTCTTACCGTAATCTCGATGGGATCTCCGAGAGGAGCAACTTTTCTTACATAAAGCTCTGTCCCCTTTGTAAGACCCATATCCATGATTCGTCTCCTCACAGCACCTTCTCCGTGTATCTTGGTGACTTTGACCGTCTCTCCCGGTTTTACCAAGTTCAGTGTTCTCATTTTACTCACCTCACTTCTTATAATGCGATTGTGCAAGACTGCTCTAGCTCATTATCACTTATTTGCAACAATGATTTTACTTGACATAGAGTGATTGATTGCCAATCTGCTGTCTTTGATCGCTATGATCAGATTACCTGCATTCTTGGATATGATAGTTACCGTTTCCCCTTTGACAAATCCCAGATTTTCCAGATGACGCTTCGTCTCTTCGTTTCCTCTTATCTCAAGAATAACGAGGATGTCTCCTACACTTGCAAATGAAATCGGCATATATCTCACCTCCTGTTTATAAAGTCAGATTTTTATCTGAACTTACTTATAACATAATCTTTTTTTTGAAGTTCGTCAATGTTTTTGAACAAATAAACGATAGTTTTTCCCATTATTGATGGC
>JAUMWQ010000191.1 GCA_030529565.1 Filifactor alocis
GTGTCGGTGAAGTGTATTTTTAAGTGCCAAAAATTGCATTTTGCTATTGCCAAAAACAGTGGGTGATGCAACAGTTGGATACGAAACAAAAAGAGGGGAGGGATCAAGCTTAGGCTTGGATCCTCCCCTCTTTGAATCTTTGAAGATGTTAGGGAAACACCCCATGATTGGAAAAACCGTCGCAAAATCATTTTTATACGAACGATTAATTTCTTAAAAGTGTTGATTTTACAAAGTTTTATTTTTGGAAATTCATAAGAAAACCAAAATTTTACATTTGTGCGGTATTGTCTTAGTCTAGAGCGTGTCTACATCATTTCGACGGAATATTTATCGAGCAGAGATTTAATACGGTCTTGGTAGGCCTGGTGTTGCTTTTGAGACAGAAGGTTTGCTTCGATATCGTTGGAGACACTCTCATAAGGGAGTTGCTCGGCTTCATGTTTGCCGGTCAATTTGATCAGATGATAACCGAACTGCGTTTTTACAGGCTTGCTTACCTCTCCGAGATTAAGGGAAAAAGCCGCCTGCTCGAACTCGGGAACCATCTGTCCGCGACCGAATTGCCCCAAGCTCCCTCCGCTCGTTTTGGATGGACAGGAAGAATGTTCGCTTGCAAGTGAAGCAAAGTCTTCTCCTTCTTCTACCTTTATATAGAGTTCGTTTGCCTTTTCTTCGCTGTCTACCAGTATATGGGAAGCTTCGATCTTTTCACCTTGAAGGAAATAAGAACTGTTTTCCTCGTAGAAGTTTTTTTTCTCTTCTTCGCTTACGGAAACGGAGTTTAAGATCTGCTTTATTGCAAGTTGTGTTAATATGTTTTCCGTTACGGATTTCAACTGCTCTTTAAATTCGCTACTCTCATCGAGTTTGTTTTCCTTTGCATCCAAGTACATCAGTTTTTGATTGATCATCTCTCCCAAAAAAGCCTTATCTCCCTCGTTTCCTTGGAAGTTTCGCAAGATTTCGGGGCTTAAAGACTGTTTCATAAAATCGAGATCCTTTTGGGTGATCTCATGACCGTTGACTTTTGCAAGTAGTTTTGAATTTGACATATTTTTTCTCCTAACTTGATCATAGTAATAAAACGTACAAAGACTATTATAGTCGAAAATAAGATATTTACCAAATGATTTTGAAAAAACGTCGATTTTCTTAGTGGAAATGTTTTGTATCCTATGGAAGACAAATCTTGTGCGAGAGAAGATCTCGAACTGTGATCCTGTAGTTCAAAGAGAGTGAGAGGGCGATGTTTTGATGAACATTTCCGTGATTTTTGTATTCTTGTATTGAAGGGCAGAGAAAAAAGAGATAAAATAAAAATAAGAAAGATATCGAGGGGTCGTTCTTCTTAATAAGGAGTAGTTTTTTGTTTTAAATCAAAAAATGCTACATTATATATTGATTTTACGCTATTCTGTTGTTCGGCAGAAAAGTGAGTATATCCGTGCCTGCGATTACAAAGATTCGTGTGATCGGCCGTAGAACAAAGAACTTTGATATCAATAGTTCAAACGGATCATAGCACTGATTCCAACTATACTGTTGACCTGTCCGTGTTATAATGTAGATATAAATTAAGGAAGCGTCAATTGCCGTTATAGTAGCATCTAAAACGTCTTGTTTTACAATACATATCGATCTAAGGGGGTAAGTCCTGTGTACTCCAAATTTTCTGTTGAACCGAAAAAACTGAAAACTGTTGTCGTGGTCATAGTCGGGCTTGTAGTGGTCTTTATGATCCAGAAACTGAGAATGCCTTATTACAAGATCCCTCCGCGAGAAGGGGCTGTTGCACAAGTTGAAGCGGTTTCGTCAGATAGTGAAGAAACTGCGGAGGAAGTCTTGGATATGACACCTCGTAAGGTCGTGATTTATCTGACCGGAGAAGTAAAACGGCCCGGAATCGTAGAGCTTTCTTCCGATATGAGGTTGAAGGACGCACTTGAGATGGTAGGAGGTTTTACATCGGAGGCGGATATCAACAGTATCAATCTGGCTCAAAAAGTTGAAGATGAGAGACACTATGTCGTAACAAAGGTCGGAGAACCTATTGCCGATGCGGCGATTTCATCTTCATCTACATCCAAAGGCGGCTTAATAAACATCAACATGGCGACTGCAGAAGAACTTAAGAGTTTGGACGGGATCGGAGACGGCCTTGCTCAGAGGATCATAAATCACAGAACGGAGCAGGGGGCTTTTTCTTCCATAGAGGAGATCAAGAATGTTAGCGGTATCGGAGAGAAGAAGTTTGAAGCGATCAAGGATAGCATTTGTGTAAAGTGATAAAAAGAGGATTGTATCGGATCGAGTAAGAAGGAGAGCATTGGGGTATATACGATAAAAAGAGGTGTATGTTGATAATTTAAGAAGGAAGTATTGTACACAAGTAAAAATGGTTTCGTTTGGAATTTCTTATCTCTTTAGGTAGAGAGGCAAAAGCGGTTTAAAACGATCAGGATGCACTTAGAAGTGGTTTTTTGCCTGTGGTTATGCTATTGATTACTCTTCGTTTTGTATATTAAATCAAGCGTTATAAATCCAATAGCACGGTTACAATTTTATAACAAATGTGAGTTTGAAGTTGAAAAAAGCAAAGAATTGTGGTAACATACTTGTTGCAAAATCGGATTGTTTTCAGATCTTGAGTCTCTATTTGTGATGTTTGATATCTTAAGAGATCGATACCGACATAAGTTTGAAGAAGCTTCAACGCATCTGTTATGGATCGACTTGGGAGATGCATCATCCGATGATAATTTATACCAAGGGGGCGTAATGGTTTCGACGGGGTCTTGAAGGTTTGAGTGGCGAGTCGTGTAATTCCTCTATCACGTTAATCTTTGAGGAGCTAAATATAAACGCAAACGAAAATAACTTAGTAGCTGCCTAATTGCGGCTTCTGTTCCCTTCGGTCCTCCTGCCGACCGGAGCTGAACATCAACTATGCAGGGAACTGTATTGCGGACATCCGGACGTAATATAGAACTATTCGGAAGTAGTGAATCTCTAGCCGGTTTTCCGGGCGATTGAAACACGAAATATAAAACGGAAAACTACACTCGTAGAAGCTTGAATTGAATTGATTTCGGACATGGGTTCGACTCCCATCGTCTCCACCATATTTTTAAATAGGAAAAAAGTAAAGTGTCCATGGAATGAATATTCCTCCATGGTCGTTCGTTG
>JAUMWQ010000192.1 GCA_030529565.1 Filifactor alocis
GTGTGTTGACTGCGTTTTTGACTGTGTTTTGACGGTGTAGGGCAAATGCGAAAGAACTTTGCGATATCTGACCGGATGAGAGTATAGGAGCCATCTTCTCTTTTGTATTTCCGGAATATATAGTGTTTTCCTAAGGGACAAGGAGGTTATAAGACATGGTTTTTAACAAGGTTAAAAGAGTGGTAATGAGAGGTGCTGAGGTGCTGGAACATACGGTTCCCGCTATGTTCTTTAAGAGTGACATGTCTTCGTGGGAGGATTGTTATCGATATCTTAACGACATTCATAAGGATGTGAGATCAAGTGCGATAAGGAATAAAACTCCTGATGACGAAGCAAATTACAAGTACGATGTGTCTGTCATAATGACAACATACAATAGGGCGGATCTCGTTGAAAGATGTGTAAAGTCCATCTTGTCGAATGTCCCGAAGGATGACAAATACAAAGTAGAATGCATATTTATAAATGACGGTTCAAAGGATAATACGGAAGAAATACTTAATAGATACAAGGCCTATCCGCATGTAACAGTTATAAATCAGGAAAACAAAGGGGTATCGAATGCGAGAAATACAGGGATCGATACTTCCGAGGCAAGGTATGTACTCTTTGTGGACGATGACGATCTTCTAATGGAAGGAGCAGTCGAGAAACTTTTGAAAGCCTCCGAAAAAGGAGAGTACGACATTATTGAAGGCGGGACGATGAGGGTCTTGAGGGATGGAACGGAACGAAAGGAAGATGTTGTTGAAAGCGGAGAAATAGAACATCCTTTGGGAGTATTAAAGGGTTTCTCATGGGGCAAACTTTTGCGCAGAAATATTTTTGATCGAATCATTTTTCCTGAAAAATATTGGTTTGAGGACAGTATTAATTCGGCTCTCATTCACGGAGATCATATCAAGGCCTATATAATCGAAGAACCGGTCTACAAGTATTTTTTGACCGAGGGTTCTATAACATCATCTCTTAACAGTCCCAGAAATATTGATAGTATCTATGTTACAATGCAGTTGTTAAAAGATCGAAAAGAGTTAAATCTTCCATTTAAACAGGAAAATTATGAGTATTTTTTGAGGATGGTTAATCTGACGTATCAACGTACCAAAAAATTTGACACCAAGGTCAGATATTGTATCTTTGAAATCAACAAATATCTGCGTCAAGAATACTATAAGGACTTCAAGACCGAAAAGAGCGACTATCTCAAGACGATCGAAGATTCCCTTCTTGAAAACAACTTCAAAAAGTATGTAAAGGCTTGTGAATTACACGTTTAAGACAAATATAAAAGAGCGCTGGAGAAAACTCTGCCGCTCTTTTTTGTTTATGGTAATATAAAACTACAAAAAAAGGAAATGAAAAATACAAAAAATAATTGCCGGCACTGCCAAAATCCGTTACCCTTTTAAGAGTTCCAAAAAGCTTAAAATGCATTTGTCAAGCGAAAATAGTCCGGGAATCTCATCGAAAAACGGCCCATTATTTTAGCCGCTCCCTCGTTTCTTTAACCCTATAATTCTCACTGTTCATATTTATGGACCATTTTTAAATTAGAATATACAATGCAGAAAAACAGATTCTATAAGGAAGATATATTTCCTAAAGTCATTCGTTTCACAATCTTTCTGTTGTCTGTAATTTAAGAGCAAAAGCGCTGTATACCTTTGAGCGAAGTTTCTTTAGATTTTAGTATAAGTACAAAGATCCTTTCGAAAAATATGCAATACAAGGTGTTAATATCGAGATTTTTATTAGTGGGTAATAGTATAGAGTCTTGAATTCTTAAGGGGGGACGGTGACGCCTTGACATACAAGTTCAAAAAATGGTAGAATAAAAACAGGGCAAAAACAGTTGGATTATTTTTTTGTAAGGTAGGCACAAAAAGATTATCACATAAATTGAATAGGCCTTACATAGATCCAGTCTTATACAATTGAATATGATGATGGAAAGTAAGTCTCAAGCTACACAAGGTTTTTTTGATGGTTATTTTTGTTAAATAAATACCAAGAACCTGTGCTGATACTACTTGTACGAATGGAGAAAGTTGAGAGATTGCCCTGTCTCGGACCTTGTTGCATGCAGAGAATGCTCGTCTGCTCTTGTTGTAAATAAGGGGCTCATGATTTGGGAGTATCGAGTTTGTACTTATTTTTCAAAGGACACGGAGTTCTATCCTCGATCTTATCGGGTGAGGAGTTTGATTTAAAGCCAATGACGGTGAATGCTCGCGGAAGAGGATAGCTAAGATGGAAGAACGGTGAAAATCCGTCACGGTACCGCCACTGTAACTGCGGAGTCGTTGTCAAAAGCCACTGAGAGATCGGGAAGGCGACAAACGATGAAGATGAAGAAGTCAGGAGACATGCTCGGTGTTCGTACTCTGCTTATAAGATCGGATCAGTCTTTTTGAGTACATACGCTTGATGATAGAAGTCTTTGCTTGATATTGGACAAGCTCCACTTGTTAACAAGGAAGGTTAAGCTTCAATTGAACGGAAAGCATTTTTTAAAAACAAAAACGGGTTTTTAAAGTCCATATGGATTTTAAATTCCCGTTTTTTTATGGGAAGATCGGAGGAGACAATAGTGAGGGGGGTGGTTCAAACCGAGATGCAAAGAAGCTCCGTACAGGAAGAGCGGTACTGTACAGAGGGAAAGAGACCGCTTGGGGAAAGTGTGAAAATAAGAGACCGGCGCATTTTCTTTTGAAGGTAGATCTGCAGGCATCTTAAGATAGGGTACGATCAATTCTTAGAGTGATACCGCATAATTTAGGAAATCATTCCAAAATCAACTTTGCACAAAGGATGAAATTCTTGAAAATGTGTATGTGATAAACTTCTGTATTTTATAAAATCGAAAGTTTACCGTTATGCGGTGCTTCTTTAGAGCGGATTCCGGAAGAAACAAGAGGTCTGCAAAAAGGTATTTCGGTCTCTGGTGAATAAGGGGGTAAGAGATGAGAAGTTTAAAAAAGAACATATGGAGAAAGCTTATTGCTATGGTAACAGTGTTGACAATGGTCGTATTGATACTGCCGGTTCAAGCATTTGCAGAAGTTGTTCAACACACAACAAAAGAAGCCTCTTACATTGCGGCGATGAGTGGAGGTTACCAAGAGGATAGATATGTAACCATTGTATCAACTCCTGGAACGAGCAATTACA
>JAUMWQ010000193.1 GCA_030529565.1 Filifactor alocis
ACTACGAGGTTTTGAGGGAGCTGATCCGGTCACATCGAAGCCCTGAGGAAACTCAAAAATACGACAGAAACTATGTGGTTGCCGACTGGGACAATACTTCGGCGATGTACGATGTGCAGGACGCGGTGTTCCTCTATCAACTCTTTGAGCTGAGGTATGCGATGGGCCCGGAGGATTTTCTCTATGTCTTACGCAAGGAGTTCGAGATGGAGGAGGGCTCACACGCATACCGGATCTCCGCACATATCGCGCAAGTCTACGCCCGCCTGTATGAGAGGAAGAACGAAGGGATCGACAAGCTGAAGGACGAAGAAGACTACAGAAACCTTGTCGCCTCGATGGTCTACTTCTACAACGAGCTCTCCTATGCACAGCTCGACTACGGCAAGGGCTGTCATCGCATCCTGTACCTCTTCTACAGGATGACCGAGGAGGAAGTGAGACGTCTGACAAGGGAGGCCTTGGATTTTTGGATGAAGGCACCTTTGAAGATCCTTCGATTGGAGTTCGACTTTGAGGGAGAGAAGATCCGAACCTGTATCCAGACGGGGATCAGGAAGATCTCCCAACAGGCGGATCTGTACGACAAACTTCGTCACAACAACATCGATGTCTATATCTGCACTGCCTCATCGGAGCTTATCGTCGAGGAGGTCGCAAGCTCCAAGGCCTTGGGTTACGGCTTTTCCAAGGGAGAGGTCGTAGGGATGAACATTCTCAAGGACGGAGAGGGGCGTTTTCTGGCGGAGGTCGACACGGACAAGCTCCTGACCTATATGCAGGGCAAGGCGGACTATCTTGCCCGCTTGGAAGAACTCTACGGAAGGGCTCCCATCCTGTATATGGGTGACAGCAACGGGGACTACCAGGCTCTGACCTATCCGAACCTGAAGGTGGGTCTGATCATCAACATCGAAAAAACAGGAGAGATCAACAGGCTCAAGGAGATGGCGAGAAGAGCCTACGAAGGCGGGACAAGATACCTTCTTCAGGGAAGGGACGAGAGGATAGGAGAGTTTATCGACAGCGAGACCAGTATAGAGCTGGCAAGATAGGAGAAGTTGTTGTCTGCTTATGTTATAATACCGTTCTCCGTTTAAAATGCCGGGTATGTAGAAGTCATTGCCGAAAAACAATTCGGGTGAACATAGTTCAAATCACCTGATTGGATCGTTTGATTAGTAGAATTAGTATAAAATCTCATCGAAACGAAAGGGGGTGTCTGTGAATAACGCAGTTTGTTATTCGCAGACACCCCCTTCCATGTTTCCGTCTGTTATACGATTTTCCAATAGAAGTATGGATATATCTGTTTTTCGCCCGCGAAAAATTGTTTTATACTGTTCTTCGATAGAAGTATGGTTGTATTTACTCCGGAGTCGCACAAGTTCCTCTTATCTCTTACAGAGTATGAGATATCCATAACTCAAAGGAATAATGGTATTACAGGTCTAGATGCTGATGACCTCGTAGCCTTGATTGAGATAGGGCTTCATTCCGGCATGGCCGTTCATATCGTTCAGGAAGGCGATGTCTCCTCCGGTGATCGACTCGTAGACACCCAAGACCTTGGAACAGGCAAGACAGACTCCCGCGATCAGGCCTTCCTCTTTCGCCTTCAGGTACAGAGGGTTCTTTTCCTCCTCGAAGACAGGTACCAACTTGACCGAAGCTCCTTCGAAGACGATCTTTACTTCATAGCCCTCCGACTTCAAGTCGAGGGCATTCATCAGAACATGCTGAAAACACATCTTTTCCCCCGTCATAGCATAATATAAGATCTTTTTCACAACCTTACTCCTTTCTTCCATATGATGTTGGTATGGTTCCCATCTACTTACCTACCCCGAAAAGGGTGGGATTATAGAGTTTTTTTTACGATATGGATCCGATATTTCTGCTTATACTATTACCCATTAAAATTGACAGGTTGAACGCTTTGAAACAGATCATCCTCAAATTGTTTTTTGGCAATGATAGATGTTTCATCCCCGGCATTTCAAACGGAGAATAGTATTGTGCTGAAATTCGATGAATACGATTCTCCGATAGAAGAGGGATCCTATCGATCCTGGGACTGTGAACATTCGTTTCATCTCCCGTGGAATACAAATCCTCGTTCAAGAGTAACAGTATAAGAGACTGATAGAAGCTGTAGATAAAGATCATTAAGCTCACTTGTGTATACAATTGCAAACTCCTCTGTTTTTTAGGATCCCGTACTCCCGTATCTCTTCATTCCCATATACCACACAAACTTTGAGAAACTGAAATAGGCGTATGAAACGAAGGGTACGAGTACGATCGAATAACTTATTTTAAAATCTTTCATAAAAAACAAACTCGGGTAATATGCTGCAAACCCAATAGGAAAAATTGTAACGAAGATTACTTGCAGAGCCTTGTTATATATACTTAACGGATATTTGGCAAACTCCTTGAACTCCATGGTCAAATTAGCGAAATCCGACTTCCCGATCGTAAAGAAAGAAAGTGTGGAGAGCATGATGGATATTCCCGCATAGATGAGACAGGCGGAAATAAAAAATATGGGCGTAAAGATCAAGAGATACCATTCGATACCAAGATTAAACCATGCATATAAGAAAACAACAATACCTGTGATCAACTCTCCCCAAGAATCTTCATCAAAGCCATCCATCATAATTTGAAAAATCGGCGAGACCGGTCTCAATAGAAAACGATCGAAAGAACCGTCTCTTATATAGTAGGGCAAACTGATCGTGTTGATGAAAAAACATGACCAAAGAGAGAAGCCGATCAGGTTGAACCCATATAAAAATAAAACTTCGTCGAGACTCCAGCCGTTAATATCTTCCACCAGATTGAATACGAATAGAAGTACCACTATACCGGCAGCATATTCCATCATCATGGATAGGATCCCGAAATAGAAGTCTTTATCGTAAACCGCAATGGATTTAATATTAATTTTGTAGAAGGTGATAAACAACTTCCATGTTCGTTTTAATTCTTCCATTTCCTAGCCCCCTTGGATCATAATTTTCTTGATCATAATGGATGATAAGACCTTATACAAGACAAATAAGGTTATCGTGGAACACCATAGGATAAGCAGAAAAAGGGAAATATTACTTACTTCTTTTTTCAACAAAATATTGATCGGAATAAAATA
>JAUMWQ010000194.1:0-1692 GCA_030529565.1 Filifactor alocis
ATTGTGATGTAGCTTCAGTTGATATATCATTTTAATAGCTTCATCAGTCTGTCCAAAAAGGATATGCCTTTCCAATCCATAGTAAAAGATGAACACATAGCCGATATCAATCGGTTGAGTAATATCCTTGAGCCAATTCAGATAGGTATATCGCTGGGCTGGAGATAATCTTTTATATGATGGAAAGTAATCCAGTTTATCGTTACAAATCTCTTTAGAGAGCGGTATTTCTATTGAAATAGCAGAGGGCTCATCCGGTGCAAGTCGTACATTTGCTGAGAAAAACTCAAAATCGTATTTTTTGTAATTTGTTGGATAGAAGTTTTGAAAGGGTCCATCTGAGAACCAGAGTAAATCAAAAATCTCTTGGGGAACCGTTTGGTGAAATAACTGGATATTGTTCCCGTTTGTGGTTATCGGATCAGATATTCTTGCTGGCGAACGGTATGAGGTACTTTCGTTATAGCGTGTAGCGGGAACGGTTTCCGAAGTCTCTTCAGTGTCTTCAAGCGCGCTTTCTCTTGAAAATAGTGCTTTGAACACAAAGAAAACAATGAGTGCTGAGAGTGCAAAACCAACAATAGAACTTACGGCAGCGTATTTTTCCCCTAAAATCGGTAAAACAATGAATTTATTAAGTAGATTTGTCACAAAGACAAATAGAACTAAAAATCCAAAGCAACCACCACAGCCTAAGCAACCAGTCTTGGCATCTCCATGAGAGGCTTGTTGATAGTTTTCTGGAGAATTGCTTTGCGTGGATCGAGAAGCTGGAGGGGAATTGAATTTAACGCTTTGCCGAGTTGTTTGATTATAGATTTTGTTATAAAGCGCCTTTTCTGGATTGTTTATCCAACCCAT
The DNA here is from genome assembly GCA_030529565.1 of Filifactor alocis. GTDB lineage: Bacteria > Bacillota > Clostridia > Peptostreptococcales > Filifactoraceae > Filifactor > Filifactor alocis_A. Next base: position 862 of record JAUMWQ010000194.1, read on the forward strand.
ACCTTTCTTGCCGTATAGAGGGTTTATGGAGGATTTTACAGCCCTTTTTAATTTGCCGGTCGTTCTTGCTTTAATCGACCTTTTAATACTTGGTTTTCGTGGTCCAAATTTCATGGTATGCCTCCTCTCAAATTATCCTTCGGCTAAGTAGCTTTCAAGCATACGCTCGAAATATCTATCTTCTATCTCCTCGAATTCTTCTCTTGTAAAAGAAAGAGTGATTTCTTTCCTCAATGGAACTGCAAATTTACTGTTCATCGAATCGTCAAAGTCATCCTCCTGCATCCGGAGATATTTCAATTCTCCAATATTTTTCGCTCCTCGCCGAGATAGCCAAGCACGAAAATCATTGAAAGCAATATCCGCCGCAGCAGATGAGATCATACAGATCCTGCGGATGTCCGCCGATGTCCAAACAGACCTCTCTTTGAATGCTCCGAATGGGCAGAGGAGATAACTTGCAAACTTGTCTGCCTGCCGTTCTAATCTTCGGTACTCTATTTCAGACACAATCCCCTGATCGATCCTCGTCCTCTCATCGTGCAAATGCTCCAAAAAGATGTGCCCGAACTCGTGAGCGATACTGAACCGATATCGATTCGATGTCATAAAGCTTGAATCCAGATCGTTATAATATATGATGTATCGTTTTTTCACCGGAGAGTACATTGTACAGGCGTCGGTAGAGGATAGGTAATTGATAACCTCGGAAAATGTGAGGTCGTACACCTTCATCAGCCGGCTGAATGGTACGATGACGATATGATCGTAGTACCTCGGAACAGCAAACAAATCAAAAGGTAATGTCTGTCTTGGAAGTTCTCGGAGCAA
>JAUMWQ010000194.1:1702-3064 GCA_030529565.1 Filifactor alocis
AATCGCAGGACAGCGCATTTGATAGGATTCTCCATCTCACTTATCCTCAAAAAAATCGTCAAAGGCGGCGTTGAGGACCTTCATCATCTTGTCTTTTTGCTCTGGAGTCATCTTCTCCCTTGCGCGCTGGATAGCTCGGAGGTCAGGGTCTATGTATTGTTCTTCGTTGCCTTCTGTAAAATATTTATCCGTTTTTCCTAAAAGAAAATCAGTAGTAACTTCCAATGCTTCTGCTATTTTTATTATTTCTTCGTCTCGGGCAGGTCTTTCTCCGGTTTCAATTCGATGCATCACACTAAAACTGATATCGATCTTGTTTGCAAGCTCTCGTTGTGTAATATCAAGTTTTTCTCGAAGGAATTGGATTCTACTGCCAATCGTATTCATTGCGACCCTCCTTTTCTAATTTGGAAATATTTTTAGTTTATTATACCTCTATTTCCATCTTAGAAACTAAAAATTCCTAAAATAGAAATAAAATTATAAAAAACTATTGACATTTCTAAAATAGAAATGTAGAATAATATTAGATAATTTCTAAAATAGAAATGAAAGGAGGAGCGAAATGGTAAATTTGGAATTCATCAAAAAAAGAAGAGTAGAAAAAAATATTTCTCAGCAAAAAATGGCAGAAATGCTCGGTTTTAAGAATGCGTCGACATACCTGAAATATGAGTCGGGAGAGTATGCGTTCAAGGCAGAAATGCTTCCGGAGTTGTCGAGAATCCTTAAAACCGATATCAAAAATTTTTTTACAAAATAAATTTCTATTTTAGAAATTATAATTATAAGGAGGAAAACAATGTTAAAGGAAAAGCACATCAAATACCTTCAGGATCTTCTGAGTGACCATATCGAGGACGCAAAGGAAGAACTAAACGCGGCGAAAGAAGATAACGAGGGAATCGAGGAGGCGAAAGAAGCTCTCGATGATTTGACTGAAATAAATATGGCTCTCGAAGTGATGAAAGAAGCAACTGAGAGATCCAGCGATATCGAGGATCTCCGAACAGAGAATGCAATGCTTCACAAGCTCCTTCAAAGTATCGCAGGGAATCTCAGAGATATAGCTGATGAGGTGAGTAATTTGTGATTGCTCTACACCAAAAAATCCGCAGGCTCAGGGAGGAAAAAGGGCTCTCCAAGAGGGCACTCGGAAAACGGATCGGCAAGAGCGACACACACATCCGGCACATCGAGGGCAAGCAGAGGGAGGAGATCAGCCTTGACTCCTTCTGTAAGATCGCCAAGGCTCTCGGTGTAACTCCGCAGGAACTGCTGAAAGACACGGAATATGACTACTAAGAAACTTTCTACCCCACATGAGGTAGAAAGGGTGTCATCTAAAATGACAACCCAAAG
>JAUMWQ010000195.1 GCA_030529565.1 Filifactor alocis
ATAAGACAGAACTCCTCCTTCCTTCGGGCAAGGGGGAGTTTTTTTGATGGGGCTGTTTAATACTATTCTTCCTTTGATCGATGGATATAAACGATCTATGACTCATAGAAGATGAAACGAATTTTTGTAGTCGCAGAACAAATATATTCCATACTTGTATTGGAAAATAGTATAACAGAAAGACTTGTCGTACTAAAACCTAATAGAAATGCTATAAAAATAGGATGTATCATTGTGAAAGATAGTTTCTTGTATATGAAAATCTAAAAATGCTCCCATAAACAACAAAGAATCTCTTTGAAAATCGGTCCAATAAATCCTAACATCTCTCCGAGATTTGATCGAAGGGGATAAACGCCTCCAACAGAGGATCGGTGTAAGTTGAAATTTCGCCTTATATCGACAGATAATGCAAGATTGGATCTATAATATACGGAAAAAAGGTTGACGAAGAGAGCAAGGGGACTTATGATGTAGAAAAAGACTTGAAAGGAGCAGTAGTATGAAAAAATGGATCACAGGCCTTGCAACGGTATCGTGCTTGGTATTTTTAGGTGCAGGGAGCGCTTTTGCGGAAACGACGGTTTCCTTTGATGTAGATCTGAATATGGACAACGTCAAAGAGAGCGTTACCGCCCATATCGAAGAGAGGAAATTGGAAGGTGAGGATGCGCCCTATCCTACGATCGCAGCCTTATCTGTCAGCGAGATCTCCGAGGGAGGAATAGAGGAAGTTGATCGCGTCGAAGTGGTCGGAGAAGAAGGGATCCCCCTTGTCTATCAGGATCTCAAGATCATCGACATCGATCCCAAGGACAAGCAGAAGGAAGTTCTCTTGCTTAAGAGCAATCCCTATTTCGGGATAGCGACGGAGGCGGACATCTATTCGTTTCAGGAGGGAAAGCTGAAACTCCTGGGAAGGATATCGGGAATCATGGACAGGGATATAAGGGTAAATCCCAAGACAAAGTATATTGAGGCTCAAAACTATCATTATCACCCCATTCAATACACTTATTATGCAAAGTATAAGCTGGAGAACGGTACCCTCAAGACGGTGAATGAAAATGAAGTCCAAATGCTGGGACTGAAAAAACCGATCACTCCGACAACGCAGAAGAGCTTGCAGATCTATTCGGATAAGAAGGGTACGAAGAAGGCCTTTACGTTGAAAGCTAAGGAGAAGTTCACCGTCCTTGCAGGAAGTGAAAAGGAGAAGTATCTCAAGGTCAAAAATGCGAAGGGAAAGGTGGGGTATCTTCCTTTACAGGTCTTTGTAAAATCCTATGACGGAGACTCCTTTTCGATATGGAGACTGAAACAGTATAAAAACATCGACATCTACGAAGTTCTCAAGGGTATTGAGGTGTGGAGTTAGGGAAATGCTTACTCCTATACTCTCATCGGTTTGAATCTTTTTTATGTTGAGGGGTGTCAAAAAACTTGACACCCCTCAAATTTTAAAGCAGATACAATGGGAAACCTATTTCATACTAAAACCTAGCTAAAATGTCGGGTTTATGAAATGTATAATTATGAATCGTAATTTAGAGCAGGCAGCAGTATTAGATCTTCCTGATGTAAACTCTGCTTTATAACTGATCAGCTCTTTGTCATCTGTATGGACACGGACATGGTATTTTGATCGGAGGACGGTACTAATCTTCAATATCGGGAGGGGTAAGCTGATCGAAGTCGGGGATCTCGTTTTCCGAGAAGGTAGGCATCCTGTCGTAGAGATAGAGCGCCATGTCGATGATCGGAAACATCATTGCTCCTCCAGAGCCTTCTCCCAGTCTCATATTCATATTTAGGGGAGAGGGCAGACCTAAGGTCTTAAGTGCATATCGAGCTCCGGGCTCATCGGAGAGATGCGAGCCTATCATATAGTCCTTGGACAGAGGAGCCAACTTGGTTGCCAATAAGGCGGATATATTGGAGATAAAGCCGTCCAGTACCACGGGAATACGATTTGCACTACAACCGAGGATGACTCCTGCCATCGCTCCGATCTCAAAACCTCCGACCTTTGCAAGAACATCGATAGGATCTTTAGGATCGGGATTGTTGAGGTCAATACTTCGTTGGATCACCTCTACCTTATGGTTTAGGTTGGAGGGAAGGGTGCCTGCGCCCAAACCGGTCACTTGCTCGACATCGAGTCCTTCTAAGACGGCGAGCATTGCACTGCTCGGAGTAGTATTACAAATTCCCATCTCTCCGATTCCGAAGATCTCGTAGCCTCTGTCGATGTATTCTTGGGTGAGGGCGATCCCTCTTTCGATCGAAAGGACAGCCTCCTCCCTGCTCATGGCGGCACCCTTTGCCATGTTCGAGGTAGCCTTGCGTATCTTTTTGTTCAAAACACCGGGGATATCATGGTCGCACTTGATCCCCACATCCACAGCGACAATATCGAGATTCAAATACTTTGCCATCAAACCGATGGTACACTTCCCCGTGGAGTAGGAAGCAAAGTGATCCGCAGTGATGCTCTGGGGCTGGATGCTGATCCCTTCCTCGTATACTCCATGGTCGGCACCGAAGGTCAACATCATCTTTTTGTTTAGGGCGACCTTTTCGTCTCTGTAGATTCCGGCGAGTCGTATACTCAACTCTTCCAGAAACCCCAAACTTCCGGGGGGCTTTACCAAACTATCCTGTCTTCTTTTTGCCTTCTGCATCCAGCTCTTGTCGACAGCTTCAATATGTGAAATTGTTTTTTTCAATAAATCCATCTTACAACACCTCGTTATATATTTTAATTATGATTTCGACACTTTGATCCGCTCTTCAATACGGATAGGCCTCGTGATCGACCGTGAACTTATCTCCTCAAGAATACGCTTATTTAGAAGGAATTGCAAGAGGAATTCAAACTTCTCCTTATCAACACTGTTTACGCCATCTTATTGGATTTGATATCCTTGTCTTTTCACATCGTTGACCTATGCATTCGTATTCTGCAAAGGATGTTTGTCCCGGAGCCCCATCTGTTTGCGTAGAGATACTTTCGATTTAAATGAAGAACTGT
>JAUMWQ010000196.1 GCA_030529565.1 Filifactor alocis
TTCATGACTTTTTCAATACTTCTTCTTTATGCATTTGATTATACAACTTACCAAAGCATATTGTTTGGAAGAGATTACAACAAAGCCTTGAAAAACGATTTGTTTTCTGTTATTCTATATAGTAGCATAATACATTTTGAGAAGGAGTGGGACAAGCCCACTCCTTACTATTTGTCCTCTTCTTGTCGAGGGTCTCGGAGAACATAATGCTCCGCTTGTTTCTTTCGGATCAACGTACCGGCTCTCTTAGCGTTGTTTGGATCAACAGCTTGTACTCTATAGGAACTGAAATATGCTTTCTGCTTGTAGGGCACTTGTTCAAACAATTCGATCGGGTTCGAGTAGTAAATGTGACTTTATGGAAAAGACAAGACGGACAAAGGGAAGTATGACGGAGGTGTAAACATTGGCGAAAAAAAACTTACAGGAACTTGAAAAACTCATCCAACCGGCTTTGGAGGAAAAGATGGAATTGGTCGACTTGGAGTATGTCAAAGAAGGTCCGTTTTTCTATCTGCGTATTTTTATTGACAAAGAAGGCGGTTTGAACATCGAGGACATCACAAATGTAACAAGAGAAATAAATATCATTTTGGATAGGGAGGATCCCATAGAAGAACAATATTTTTTGGAAGTTTCCTCTCCCGGTTTGGACAGAGCCTTGAAAAAAGACAGAGATTTCGTCCGAGAAAAGGGCAAAGAGGTTGAAGTAAGGCTCTATAAGCCCAAAGAGGGGAAGAAAACCTATGAAGGACGACTGGTCGGCCTCGAGGAAGAAGGAGGCAGCATCGTTATCGAAGCGGAAGAGAAGATGGTTTCTTTCCGCAGGGAAGATGTTGCGATAGTAAAGCTCAAGATTGATTTTTAGTTAGGAGGACAAAGGTAATGAACGCTGAATTTATTTCCGCAATTCAAGAATTGGAAGATGAGAAGGGGATCAGCAAAGACATCCTTATTGAAGCGGTGGAGTTGGCGCTTGTAAAAGCATATAAGAAGAATTTTGTTGAAAAGTATTCCAATGACTTCGATATGAATTCAAAACAGAAGAAGCCGGTTGCGGAATCGGGAAATGTGGAGGTTTCGATCGACAGGGAAACGGGAGATATCAAGGTGTATTCCAAGAGGACCGTCGTCAATAAAAGGGAGATCGATCTTTTGGACGGAGAGATCTCGCTCGAAGGTGCTCAGGAGATCGACACAAAGTATGAGATCGGCGATGTCGTAAAGGAAGAGGTCACTCCTGGAAACTTCGGGCGGATCGCAACGCAGACGGCAAGACAGGTAGTGATCCAAAAGATCACCGAAGCGAGTCGGGATATCGTCTACAATGAATTTATGACCAAAGAATCGGAGATCATGATCGGAGAGATCATTCGAAAAAGCAAGAACAACAACTGTCATATCAACCTCAGTCTTATTTCCGAGAGAGGAAATACCATCTATACGGAAGCGACTCTCCTGAGTCAGGAGCAGATCCCGGGAGAAGAATACAACGTCGGAGACAGGATCATTGTCTACATCTTGGAAGTGAAGAAACACAACAACGTGCCTCAGATCATTGTTTCCAGAAGTCACCCCGGTTTGGTCAAGCGTCTGTTTGAAAGAGAGGTTCCCGAGATCAGCGAAGGTATCGTGCAGATCAAATCGATCGCAAGAGAAGCCGGTTCCAGGACTAAACTCTCGGTACATTCCGTGGACGAAGCTGTCGATGCCATCGGCGCCTGTGTAGGAACAAAAGGAGTGAGGGTCGCAAACATCGTGGAGGAGCTGAAGGGCGAGAAGATCGATATTGTCAACTACAGTGACGATCCCATCGTCTATATCTCCAATGCTCTAAGCCCCTCCAAGGTCGTCGAAGTGACCGTAAATGAAGAGGAAAAGAGTACGAAGGTCATCGTTCCCGACTATCAACTCTCGCTGGCGATTGGGAAAGAGGGACAAAATGCTCGACTGGCAGCCAAGCTGACCGGATGGAAGATCGATATTAAAAGCGAATCTCAAGCCTTGGAAGAGGAGGATGACATTTTTGATGAGGATATCATGGAGAGCATGGAAGATGCATCGAACTGGATCATTCCCCAAGAGGGCAGTGAATTTTAGAACCGTATAAGTGAGAGATCGAGGAGGAATTTATGTCTGAAAAAGCAAAGAAGATGAAAAAAATTCCCCAAAGGAAATGTATCGCTTGCGGGGAACATAAGGATAAGAAAGATCTGGTTCGGGTCGTAAAGAACAAAGAAGGCGAGATTTTTTTGGATAAGACCTTTAAGGCGAATGGAAGAGGGGCCTATCTGTGTAATAACGAAGGGTGTTTCAACAAGGCCCTCAAGGCAAAAATGTTGGATAGAGCCTTCAAGACATCGGTGGATGAAGAGGTCTATCAAAGTTTGAAAGAAGAGATGATGAGTGAAAAATAAATTAATAGCCTATCTCGGATTTGCAAAGAAGAGCGGAAAACTTTCTTCAGGAGAACAGATCGCTCTGGAGAAGATAAAGGAGTCGAAGGCCAAGATCGTATTTTTAGCTTCCGACGCTTCGCAAAATACTGCAAAAAGGATCCGAGATAAAGCGGGATATAGAGGGATACGAGTATGTGAAGAATTGAATAGACAGGAGCTGGGCAAGGCGATAGGGCAAGAAGAGCGGGTCGTCGTCTGTATCAACGATAGAGGCTTTGCCGCAGCGATATGCAAGGTCTTGGAAGGAGAGCAAGATGGATAGAAAAAAGAGAGTGCATGAATTAGCCAAAGAGTTGAATGTTTCCGCAAGAGAATTGATGGATGCGGCAAAAAAGTTCGACCTTAATTTAACAAGTCATATGAATACATTGACGAACGAAGAAGAGGAAAAGATAAAGACCTCCTTTCTCGCCGAAAAACAAAAGGCACCTTCAAGAGATAAGAATGACAAGCGGGAAGAAAAACAACGCAAACAAGATCATAGACCTGTAGAGAAAAAGGCGGAGCCTCACCAAAAACAAGATCGTAGACAGGAAG
>JAUMWQ010000197.1 GCA_030529565.1 Filifactor alocis
GATCTGATAGTTTGTGGTGTCCCTGTTATATCTCCAAAAATTTGGAAGAGAGGGACTTAGAAAAACACCACATAATTCCAAAAAACATAAAAAACTCGGTTTTTCTTAGACAAATACATTTCTGAAACCTTTCATTTTAGAGGTTTTTATACCTCGCAAAACAAAAGGAAAGTCATTTTGTGTCTTTGTGCGCTACTTCCTTAGAAGACATTCCTCAGGTGTTCGATCCTCTTTTCTGAAAAATAGACCTCGATCACATCGAAGGTGATCGACTCAAAATCGATGCAATGCGTTTGGATGTAGATGCTCGCAACCTGTCTGATCTTGGCTTGTTTCTTGAGATTTACAGCTTCACAGGGCAGGCCGAAGTCGGACGAAGTTCTGGTTTTTACCTCGCAAAAGGACAGGACATCCCCTTTCTTTGCAATGATGTCGATCTCACCCTGTTTTATGTAAAAATTTCTTTCGATAATGTGGTAGCCCTGTTTTTGCAGATATTCTACAGCGACTTCTTCTCCGTATCTTCCCAGTTCTTTCGAATTCATACGAACGTCCTTTCGATTTTGTTGGACATTTACCGTTATTTCAAAGATGTATATGTATTATAGTATAAAAAAATTCAATGTAAAAGACGAAAATGCAATTATTCCTCTTTAAAAAACGGATGCCCCTGATAATCATAGGGGCGGATAGTGAGTTTTTCGCGTTCAAAACAGTATTTCTACAATAATCAAACAAATGATTGACAAGGGTTTTGTTTCGCAATATAATAAATCCATATCAATATGGTAGGAATTAGGAGGTGTGTTATGAAGTTATCTACGAAGGGGCGATACGGTCTAAAGGCGATGTTTGATATTGCAAAGATCTATGAAAGGCAGGAGCCGATCTCACTCAAACAGATCGCCGAGAAAAACCATCTTTCCGAGCAGTATTTGGAACAGATTTTTTCGGTGTTGAAAAAATCCGGACTGGTCAAAAGCATACGGGGAGCTCAGGGTGGATATATGTTGGGACGACAACCTTCCGAAATAACCGTAGGAGATATCATAAGGGTTTTGGAGGGGCCGATAGCGCCTTCCATGTGTGTATTGGAAGAAGAGACGGACTGCGTTGAACTCAAGACCTGCCCTACAAGGGATGTGTGGAAACAGATCAAGGATAGCGTCGATGAGGTGATAGACAATATTACTCTGGAAGATATGTTGCTTAAAAATCAAAAAAAGACGCAGGTTTCTTTGATTGATTCTATAGACTGAGGGTATATACAAAAAAACGAAATTGCAAGGTAATCAGATAAAGAGGAGAACGGTAATATGAGTATAAGAGAAGTATATATGGACAATTCGGCAACAACTCGTGTAAAACCTGAGATCTTGGATGCGATGCTCCCGGCATTTCAAGAAAACTTCGGAAATCCTTCGAGCATCCACCATTACGGGCAGGGAGCGAAGGTCTATGTCGATAAGGCGAGGATGCAGGTAGCCGAGTTGTTTCGATGTTTGCCGGAAGAGATCTACTTCACAGCGGGAGGAAGCGAGTCCGACAACTGGGCACTGAAGGCGGTCGCGGAAAAGTTCAAGACAAAGGGCAATCACATCATCACCTCCAAGATCGAGCATCATGCGATCTTACACACCTGTGAATATTTGGAGAAACAAGGTTATGAGGTGACCTACCTCGATGTGGACAAGGACGGGATCATCGATTTGGAGCAACTGAAGAAGTCGATCAACGACAAGACGATCCTGATCTCCGTTATGTTTGCAAACAACGAGATAGGCAGCATCCAGCCGATCGAAGAGATCGGAAAGATCGCAAAGGAACACAAGGTGTTGTTCCACACCGATGCGGTCCAGGCGGTAGGAAACGTCGACATCGATGTCAAGAAACTCAATATCGACCTTCTGTCCATGTCGGGACACAAGATCCATGCTCCCAAGGGAGTGGGTGCTCTCTATATCAGGAAGGGTCTTATCCTTCCCAACCTGGTCCACGGAGGCGCCCAAGAGAGAAAAAGACGTGCAGGTACGGAGAACGTCCCCGGCATCGTAGGTCTTGGAAAGGCCTGTGAGATCGCAAGGTCGGATTTTGAAAAGCATACGAGCCATTGCAAGGCTTTGAGGGACAAGTTGATCCGCGACGTAACGGAAAAGATCCCATATACCTTGGTGACCGGAAGTTTGGAGCACAGATTGCCGACGATCGCAAGTTTCTGTTTCCAATATATTGAAGGAGAAGCCCTGTTGTTGAGTCTTGATATGAAGGGAATTGCAGGTTCGAGCGGTTCGGCGTGCACCTCGGGTTCTTTGGATCCGTCTCACGTTCTGATGGCTCTGGGCTTGAAACATGAGATCGCTCACGGTTCCTTGCGTTTGAGTTTGTCGGATTTCAACACGGAGGAAGAAGTTGATTATGTAGTGGAGCAGTTGGCGCCGATCATCCAAAGATTGAGGGATATGTCGCCGTTGTACGATGAAGTAAAGAAGGGGGAAAACCAATGATTTATACAGAGAAAGTTATGGACCATTTCAACAATCCGAGAAACGTAGGAGAAATTGAAAATGCGGACGGTATAGGAGAAGTAGGAAACGCAAAATGCGGGGACATTATGAGGATGTATCTCAAGATAGATGACAACCGCATTACGGATGTAAAGTTCAAGACCTACGGTTGCGGTTCCGCGATCGCAAGCTCAAGCATGGCTACCGAGTTGATCAAAGGAAAGACCATCGATGAAGTTTTGGAGGTTACGAACAAGGCGGTCGCGGAGGCTCTGGACGGGCTTCCTCCGGTGAAGATGCATTGTAGCGTTTTGGCTGAAGAAGCTATCGTTGCGGCCTTGCAGGACTACGCAAAGAAGAACAACCTGACGATCGAGGGAGTGACCGACAGAGTACTTGAGGACCACGACCATGATCACGATCACGACGAAGAATAGTATAAAATGTAGATATACAGAAGAAGGAAGGGTTCCTTCTTCTTTT
>JAUMWQ010000198.1 GCA_030529565.1 Filifactor alocis
GGAGACGCTCCGGGAATGAATGCTGCCGTTCGTGCAGTAGTTCGAACGGCTATCTACAACAACATTGATGTCTATGGAGTCCGTAGGGGGTTCAAGGGATTGATCGAAGGGGACTTAAAGAAAATGAACCTATCCTCCGTAGGTGACATCATTCACAAGGGAGGGACTATTCTTCGTTCGGCACGTTGTCCCGAATTCAAAGAAAATCCATCTTGTCGGGAACTGGCGATCCAGCTCTTAAACGTATTTAAGATAGAGGGTCTTGTTGTTATCGGCGGAGACGGAAGTTTCATGGGAATGAAGTCTCTGTCGGACTTCGGTTTCCCAGGTATAGGCATTCCGGGAACCATCGATAACGATTTGGCGTATACAGACTTTACGATCGGTTTTGATACCGCGGTCAATACCGCCTTGGAAGCCATCACAAACCTAAGGGATACAACCTCTTCCCATGAGAGAGTAACCATTGTCGAAGTTATGGGAAGAAATTGTGGAGATATCGCCTTGGATGCAGGGCTTGCAGGAGGAGCGGAAGCGATCCTGGTTCCCGAAATAGGATATAACCTCAAGGAAATCTCCCAAAAACTCATAAACAGCAATAAGCGCGGAAAAAAACAAAGCATCATCGTCGTTGCAGAAGGAGTGGGGAACTTAAATGAAATTGCCAATCAGATCAAGGAACTCACGGGTATGGATGTCAGAACGACCATCTTAGGACACGTGCAACGAGGAGGAAACCCATCGGCGAAAGATCGGATACTGGCGAGCGAAATGGGCTATCACGCAGTACAACTCCTAATGGAGGGAAAAATCTCGAGAGTAGTAGGAGTCAGAGAAAACAAAATCATTGACATGAATATCAACGAAGCTCTTGCAATGCAGAATAAGTTTAACGAAAGAAGGTTTGAGATCTCAAAGGTTCTTTCCATCTAAGCAAACTGTGCGAAGAGTATATAGTCGTAAGCTATAAATGAGTTTCCATTTAATACGACAACGATATTATCGTTGAAATCAAACACGGGAAAAAACGAAACACCAGGGCACAATGCTTCTTTTCACAATGAAACTTACAGCAAAGGAGCTATCTCTACCCATGTTTTGAGTCAAGAAAATTTTTGAGTTGTCATTAGACAACAGCGATGCCGGTTTTTAAATTTAGAAGATTTTATAAGCAATAGAACCAAGAGAAGAGGAAGTTTCATGATTTTAAAGAAAAAAACAAAGATTGTTTGTACCATAGGTCCCTCGAGTGAAAACGAGGTTGTCCTAAAAGAATTGATAGCAAACGGACTTAATGTGTGCAGATTGAATTTTTCCCATGGAAGTCACCCTGAACACCAAGCGAAAATAGATCTGATTAAAAAGGTTAGGGAAGAAACTCGGCAACCGATCGCCATCTTACTGGATACCAAGGGACCCGAGATCCGAACAGGTAAATTCGATGCTGAAGAGATCCTTCTTGAAGAGGGTCAAACCTTCACTTTGACCATTGAGGATATCATCGGAAACAAGGATATATCATCCATTTCCTATAAAGGGCTCATCCATGATGTAAAACCGGGAAACACAATTTTGATCGATGACGGGCTTATCTCCCTGGAAGTCCAAAAAGTTACCGATAAAGATATCGTCTGCCTTGTAAAAAACAGCGGAATCATCAAAAACAACAAAGGGATCAACGTTCCCAATGTAAAAATAAATCTTCCCGCCATCACTCAAAAAGATAAGGAAGACATCATCTTCGGTATCGAAAATAAAATAGACTTTATTGCAGCCTCCTTTGTAAGAAAGGCCTCTGACGTCCTTGCCATCAGAGAAATTTTGGAAGAATACGATGCCGAACATATACAGATCATCTCCAAGATCGAGAACCAGGAAGGCGTGGACAATATCGATGACATCCTCCAAGTGACGGATGCCATTATGATCGCAAGGGGAGACTTGGGAGTCGAGATTCCTACAGAAGACATTCCCATTGTTCAAAAAATGATCATAAAAAAATGCAATCTTTTATCGAAACCCGTTATTACAGCAACTCAAATGTTGGATTCGATGATCCGTAATCCCAGGCCTACTCGGGCAGAAGTAACAGATGTTGCCAATGCCATCTATGACGGAACAGATGCCATTATGCTGTCCGGAGAAACTGCTTCGGGAAAATATCCGGTAGAAGCTCTCAAGACAATGAGTAGGATCGCATCCAAGACAGAAACGACACTGGATTACAGTAAAATGACCTCGGAACGTGCAAAGAATCGTTCTGTGAATATTACAAATGCGATCAGCCATGCGACCTGCACAACGGCCGATGATATCGGTGCTTCCGCCATCATCACGGCAACTGAGTCCGGATATACTGCCAGAATGGTTTCCAGTTACAGACCGAGCCAGCAGATCATAGGAGTGGTAAATGACGAGGTAGTGCTTAGACAGATGGGGATCGTCTGGGGGATCGTACCCTTAAACATTGAAAGAAGGGTAGACTCTACCGACGAACTCTTCGATGTTTCTATTGATTCCGCTATTAAGGAAGAGCTGATTCGATCGGGAGATGTCGTAGTGATAACAGCGGGAGTGCCCTTGAGACAAACGGGATCCACCAACCTTATAAAAGTACACGTTGTTACCGAAATTTTAGCAAAGGGAATTGGAATAGGAAACCACGCTTTGGTGGGTCGGGCCAGAAAAGACCTTTCCAACTTCATCGATGGCGATATCCTTATTGCCAAGTTCACGGATAGAGAGACGGTATCCTATATGGAAAGAGCTTCCGCTATCATCGTGGAGGAGGGCGGTTTGACGAATCACGCTGCAGTAGTGGGATTGAGTTTAGGAAAACCCGTTATCGTAGGAGCAAAAAATATTCTTGAAACCGTAAAGGACGGAGAAGATATCACGATCGAACCCGGCAAGGGCTATGTCTATCGTGGTAAGGTTTCTGTTTTATAATGTGTTGTTAAGTTTCATATCATTTTTT